>NZ_JBAIYV010000027.1:0-182921 GCF_036763075.1 Desulfotomaculum sp. 1211_IL3151
ACTGTTAGAATTCATGAACATTGTGGCATGATATCACCTTATGATTTCGAAAGTGCTTTAGCATGTTAAAACAATAAACTAGGGATATTTCTACTTTTAACTTGTCCGATATCTTGACAGAAGACCACCATCGGTGGGTACCCGCAAGTAGTCCCATCTGGAAACTGAAACATAACAATTGCGAAAGCCGATGCTCTTTGGTGGGGACAATTGTCCGTAAACATACCGTTTTCGATTTCCAATTTGAGAATCTCTCAAATTTTGAAAAGATATAGAGAATCATGGGCTAAACAAAGAAATCTTTTTTCCACGGTGTTTACAAATTGCAAAAGAACGAAACCTGTCATCGAATGGGCGACTTTTTTCTTTGGTTGCACGCAGCGCATGGAATATACCAGGAGGTAAAATAAGAACATGACCGAGCCAAAATACAACCACTCTCTCTGTTGGAAAATCGAAAAGACCGGCGATAAGCCATCGTATATCTTCGGCTCTGTTCACCAGATGAACCTCGATAAAATCCCCCTGCCTCTTGCGAAATTAGAGGGATTACTCAGCGAAACAAAAGCGCTCTGTATCGAAGCCGAGCTTGACGAAGCCGAAATAGACACCACAAGCCAGTCGTTATTTGGCGGCAGCGACAAGCTACATGATGTGGCAAGTCTGCTTGGCGAGAAGCATTACGTACGTCTACTCGATATATTGAACTCCTCAGCAACCAGCAAAGATATCGTACCGCTACTCGATAATGTGTTACTTTCGCTCGTCGCCCTCATGATAACGGTAGTCCAGCAGCAATCGTCCGAATTTTTTTCACTAGACAATGTATTCGAGATAGAAAAGCATTTTACCCGATTGGCAAAAGAGCAAAAATACCCGATTTTTACCTTAGAAACAGTCGCTGAACAAACCGAATGGCTGACAGCAATCCCAGAAGCGGTTACAGATGACGATGTTGCGACGCTAAAGAAAATTATTGATGCCTACGATGACCCTACCACGCCCGATATGTATGCTCGTTACGCTTCGGAGGATTTACGATTATTGCGTGACGAAGACATGACCGCCCCGATGATGGTGAAGCGAAATGAAGCCATGGTGAACAGGTTAGCTGCTCTACTATGCAAACAAAGTCTACTGGTGATAATCGGTGCAGCGCATTTGGCTGGTGAAACGGGTGTACTAGAGGGTATCGAAAAACATGGATACATGGTTACACCGTATAGTTGGAACAATGTGGTATGATAAATTTAAATTTTGTTGTTTAAATTTAGTAGTAAATTTGCGCCTGAAAGAATAAATCTTTGTCGCACTATTATTTCATGTCGAATGACCCTCGAATGGTCATAAAAACAAAAACAGGCTGATAATGTGTCAGCCTGTTTTTATGACGTCCTATTTCCTCTCAATCCCTTATAATGTCACGGATATGAACGCAGATAAAACAGGAGTTTATCGGGTAGCTTTAACTTCGGTTCTTCTGATACCGCCCTTATATCTGCTGATACATCTCGCTGAAAATCTGAAGGTGACGTTCTTCGTCGAGGATGATGCGATTTAATATCGCTACGATATTCGGATCGCGGATGGTATTCGCCTGGCTGGAATACTTGCGGATGGCTGCCGTCTCTGCTTTGATTGATTCGGCTATCAGTGCACACAACTCGCGCGGGTAACGGATAAACGATGGTGACCACCAGCGCTTGCGTGCCCGGCCGCTCCAAAGCCGCGGGTCTGCGCCCAGTAGCCGTGCAAGCTCAGCGAACATGTTGAGGTGGTGCATTTCAACGATACTGATATTATGAAAGCATGTTGAAATCGAACTATACTTTTGCTGCGTCACGACTGCGATATAGAAATACCGAGAGACGTCGCTCATCTCGGAAACAACATCGGCCATGTCGCTGAGCATCTCATGGGCATAAATGGGGTTTTGACCGTCCACCCGCACCTGCGGGTACGGCGCGTCTACCTTGTAGTTGCACTCGCTGATTTGATTACCGCTCATGCCATTCCCCTTTCCGCATGGTTATACCGTATAATTTATTCGTGCGGACAGGAAATTATGACAGAACCACCGAGCAATATAGGGGATGAAGCGTTATTAATATTGGGGCGTGGAAATATAAGGACTCATATATATATTGAGATTTTTCATTTCTTTTAATCATTTTTTGAAACAACTACTGGAAACATAATTCGTCTGCAAATTTTGTGTGATAAATAATAGGACAATAAATACAATCTACCATATCGGAGAACGGAACATCCAGGGTGCACCGGATCTGATGATTGAGGTTCTTGCTCCAGCCACAGCAGCCTATGACAAGAAGAAAAAAGTCATAAATGGTTCCAACGGTTTGATAAAAGTGTTATAATGCAGTGTATATGCCAATTTGGGCAAATTGGTTCAAGTCCTGTCATTACATATTTTTCCGTTACGGGAAGATATATCTTTTCTATGGAGTAAAGCGTGATATTGTGAACGTAAGACTTGTTTAAACATACGGACAAACAGGAATTTGCACTGCTGTGAGCATGTCGGTTTGCATTCACAAGGATATCACGGTATAATACTCGAAATTAACAGCGTGGCCCTGGTCATGCAAAAATTAGAAAAGGTGGAAAAATCCATGGGCTTATTTGATCTGACAGGAAAATCCGCAGTCGTCACCGGAGCATCCTCTGGACTAGGCGTACAGTTTGCCAAAGCACTTGCCCGTCAGGGCGCCGATGTTGCGTTGCTGGCGCGCAGAGTTGACAAACTGGAAGCGGTAAAAGCGGAAATTTCGAAGCTGGGCGTGCATTGCATCTCGGTTCCCTGCGACGTGACCGATACCGAGGCACTGAAAAAAGCCGTTCAGGTAATTGAAGAAGCATTTGGCAAGGTGGACATTCTCGTGAACAATGCGGGTGTCGGCACAATCATTTCCGCCGAGGATCAGAGCGATGAGACTTGGAAATGGGTCATGGATGTCAACATCAACGGCGTTTACTTTGCCAGCAGAGAGTTCGGCAAAGGTATGATCGCCCGCAAATACGGCAAGATCATCAACATCGGCTCGATTCACAGCAGCGTGGCGATGCCGGGCGCCGGCCTGAGTGCCTACTGCACCGCCAAGGGCGCGGTGCATATGATGACCAAGGAGATGGCCAACGAGTGGGCGCAGTACAACATTACCGTCAACGCCATCGGACCGGCCTACTTCCCCTCCGAGCTGACCGAAGCGGTGTTCGCAGACCCTTCGTTCCAGCAGGTGCTCGACACATACTGCCCCATGAAGCGTGCAGGTCGTGAGGGCGAGTTGGACGGCGCGCTGGTTTATTTTGCTTCGGATGCTTCCAGCTATACCACTGGTCAGCTTCTGACGATTGATGGTGGCTGGACCACCATCTAAACGAGGGTTCTTTCTCTGCAAATAGGTGCATCTGTGGAGACGCTCCCGATAAAACAATACCAAAGCTGCGGGCGGCATGGCCCAAAGGCTATACCGCAGGCTGGTTTTTCATCAGAATGCCCAAACCCTATAATTTCACTCCGCCATTTGTTGTCCGGAAATTCAATTTTTGTTGGATTTACGGACATTTGTGTTTTATTAATTAGAATTCGAAATATTAATAAAACAATACAATTTTCTGGTATTTTTGGAGGACGAAAATGATTTCTTTTGTTATTGGACACAAAAATCCTGATACAGACTCTGTGGCTTCGGCCATTGGCCTTTCGTATCTTAAAAATTGTTTAGGATTGAAGACCGTATCCTGTTCTTTGGGGAAAATCAACAGAGAAACTGAGTTTGTTTTAAACCACTTTGGTATTGCTGCTCCGATTATTTTGGAAAATGTTAAAACGCAGGTTAAAGATTTGGAGTATGACAGGGTAGATGGCATTACCCTGAGTACATCAATCCTATCAGCCTATAAACGAATGGAACAAAATAATATGAGAACCCTGCCGGTGGTCAATGATAAAAACCAATTACAAGGCATATTAACTATAAAGGATATTGCCATGGAGTTAATCAAGGGTGATTTTTATAGGCTGGATACTTCCTTGAACAATATTGTTAAAGACCTGAATGGTAAGATTCTCACGGGTCAAGATTTTAACGTAACGGGCAAAATCTCTGTAATTGCCTATTACTATAAGAATATCCAAGGTTCTTTGGGGCCCGAGGATATAATCATTGTTGGGGATCGCTATGATATTCTGGAGTGTGTCATTCGTTCCCAGGTGAAATTAGTTATTATTACTGGATCAGGGGAAATTCCAGAGGTCTATTTGCAAATGGCTCAATTAAATAACGTGGCCATGATTTCTGTTCCTTTAGATACCTATACTACATCAAAATTAATTAACCAGTGCAATTATGTATCTTCCATTATGAAAAGCAGTGGCATTGTAAAGTTTAAGGAAAACGATTATCTTGACGAGGTAAAAGAAGAAGTCTTACACAATAATTATAGAAATTACCCTGTAGTGAATAACGAAAATATTTTTCATGGCTTTATCAACAAGAGGCATATTATTAATCCAGGGAGGAAAAAGGTGATCCTAGTTGATCATAATGAATATTCCCAAAGTGCCGAGGGGTTAAATGAAGCTGAAATCCTAGAAATTGTAGATCACCATAAAATTGGCGATATCTGTACAACGAAGCCCATTGCTTTCCGTAACATGCCCGTAGGAAGTACCTGTACCATCGTTTATCAAATGTTTAGGGAATTCAATGTTAAAATAACGCAACAAATCGCAGGGGTTTTATTGGCTGGTATTCTATCGGATACCTTACTCTTTAAATCACCTACTACTACCGATTTAGATAAAGAGTCAGCTTTAGAGTTAAATAATATTGTAAAAATTGACATGGAACACTTTGCCATGGAAATGTTTAAGCTAGGGAGTTCTTTGGAAGGTTATAGTATTCAAGAAATCTTTTATAAAGACTTTAAGGAATTTGAGCTAGAGGGTTGTACAATCGGAGTGGCGCAGGTTTTCACGCTGGATACGGAAGATTTATTTAATCGAAAACAACAGTTTATAGAATTTGTAGACCAGACCCATCAGCACAAAAATTATATTTTGACGATGCTGGTCATTACAGATATCATCAACGAGGGTTCCTATTTACTTTATCAGGCAAGGAACAATTCGCTTATTCCAACAGCCTTTCAGGTAACTGCTGAACAAGGGGTGTTTGTTGCTGGCCTGGTGTCTAGAAAAAAACAGGTTATTCCTAAAATTTCAGAGACCCTTAGCCTTTTAAAATAATTTCATATGAAGGAGTTTTCAAAATTGTATGCCCTTATTAAAAATTCTGAAAAATGAGTTATGAAATAGACTTGAAATATAAGTCAAAACTAGATAAAATCAGAAATGAGAAATTGTGCACAAACTTTAAAAGGGGTTTAGTAAATAAAATCAATTTTGTGACGACAAAAAATTACATTTTTATTACATCGTTGATATAATGATAATAGATCTAGCTGCGACAGAATAAAAAATTGCATTTTTTTGTCTAAGAACACAAAGCCTATAGCAATATGTAAATAATTTTTGCCCATAATTATATATCATCAGGGTTAAAACTAATAAAAAATTCACAAAGGAAGTGTTGTACAATGGCAACTAATGCTCAACTGCCAACTCAGGTAAATCCAGATGAAATCACTCCAATTACTATCACCGTAGGGATTTCTGCCCGTCACGTGCATCTGACCAAAGAACACGTGGAAATATTATTTGGACCTGGTCATGTATTAACAAGATTCAAAGATCTTTCTCAACCAGACCAATTTGCCTGTGAAGAAATGGTAACCGTTGTTGGACCCAAGGGTGTTATTGAAAAGGTTCGCGTACTTGGACCTGAACGCAAGAAAAGTCAAGTAGAACTTTCTATTTCTGACTGCTTCAAAATTGGCATTAAGGCTCCCCTTAGAGACTCCGGGGATTTAGCAGGATCTGCCTCTGTAACAATCGTTGGACCTGCTGGCTCAGTAACTGTAGATGAAGGTGCTATCATTGCTGCTCGTCATATTCACATGCATACTTCTGATGCTGAAAAATACGGTTTAGAAGATGGCGATAGAATTTATGTAAGAGCCAAGGGACCCAGAGGAATTATCTTTGGGGATGTATTGGTTCGTGTAAGTGACAAGTACAAATTAGAAATGCATGTGGATACTGACGAAGGAAATGCTGTTGGTTTAAGAAACGGTGATGTCGTATATGCCTATAAGATCCATGGACATATTTCCGAGCTTGTAAAATAGATAAATAAGTAATCGCGTTAGAGGAGGGACCCCCCTTGTTAGTTTTAGTTGTTAACTGTGGTAGTTCATCTATTAAATATAAATTAATGGACATGACCCAAGAATCCGTATTGCTTTCTGGCTTATCTGAAAGAATTGGGATCGCTGGTTCCAGAATTAAGCAGGAAAATAGTAAGGGTGAAGAATTGGTATTGGAGCAAGACCTGCCAAACCACAAAGTTGCCCTTGAGACCATTTTAAAATGCATTACCGATGAAAAATATGGTGCCATTAAGGACACCGCGGAAATTAAGGCTGTAGGACACCGTGTGGTACACGGCGGTGAAAAATTTAATACATCTGTGGTAGTTGATGCTGAACTGATGAAGGTGTTAGAGGAAATGTCAGAATTGGCACCTCTCCACAATCCCCCCAATATTGTGGGTATTAAAACTTGTCAAGAACTGATGCCTCATGTAGCACATGTGGCTGTGTTTGATACTGCTTTCCATTCAGCCATGAGCAAGCAAGCATATACTTATGCTATTCCCTACGAATATTATGAGAAGTATAAAATTCGCCGTTACGGTTTCCACGGCACTTCTCACAAGTTTGTTTCTTATCGGGCAGCGGAAATATTAGGCAAACCAGTTGAGGAGTTAAAGATTATTGTTTGCCATTTGGGCAATGGTTCTAGTATTTCTGCAGTAGGCAATGGGGTATCACAGGATACTTCCATGGGCTTTACTCCTCTGCCAGGTCTGCCGATGGGTACGAGAACCGGGGATATGGACCCAGCCATTGTTTCTTTCCTGATGGAGAAGGAGCAAATAAGTCTTGCAGATATTAGTAATGTCTTAAATAAGAAGAGTGGCGTATTGGGTGTTTCCGGTATCAGCAGTGATTTCCGTGACCTAGAAGATGCTGCCAACAAAGGCAACGAAAGAGCTGAATTAGCTTTGAGTATGTTTGCCTATGGTATTATTAAATATATTGGAGCTTACACAGCAGCCCTGGGTGGTTTGGATGTAGTAGCCTTTACCGGTGGCATTGGTGAAAACTCCGTTGACATGAGAGCAAGGGTCTTAAAAGGACTTGCCTACACTGGTTTACAAATTGATGAAGAGAAAAACAAATCCCGGGGTAAAGAAGTTATCATCAGTAAGCCCGGTGCTCCCTTTACAGCAATGGTTGTTCCCACCAATGAAGAATTAATGATTGCCCGGGAAACCAAAGAACTGGTTCAGTAGATCGTTTATTTATATAAAGTAAAGAAGTGTCGCGAAACTACCCCTTAGTAGTCAAGCGACACTTTTTTATAGGTGCAAAAGGAACAGGTTTGTTGTCCCATTATCACTGCATGATTTGAAACAAACTGGTCAAAATATAGGTGAAAACCGGAGTGGGTTATTTAAAGATTGACATACGAACAAACTCAGGAATATAATGGAGTTAAATTAATAAACAAAACCTTCAGGGTTAGGTGTAATTCCTTACCGGCGGTATGGCCAAAGGGCCAAGCCCGCGAGCCCCTTGGGGCATGATCTGGTGAGATGCCAGAGCCGACAGTTAAAGTCTGGATGGAAGAAGGTTATAGTTGAGCCTGCAAAAAACATTCTTTTGCATGGCCTACTTGCCTTTGCCAAAAAACCCTGATCCTTTCAGGGTTTTATTTTGTTTATTAGGCACAAAGAGTTTTTCTAAGGGGATGAAAAAATGGATCAGGACAGGTGCTATATGCAAATGGCCCTTGAACTGGCAGCCAAAGCAAGGGGTCGTACTAGCCCTAACCCCATGGTGGGAGCTGTTTTGGTAAAGGATGGCGAAGTGGTTGGCAAAGGCTATCACGCTAAAGCAGGTGGTGCCCACGCCGAGGTGGCTGCCTTGGCCGACGCCAAGGCAAGGGCTAAGGATGCCACTGTGTATGTTACTTTGGAACCCTGTTGTCATCATGGCAGAACGGGCCCCTGTACAGAGGCTTTGATCAAGGCAGGAGTGAAAAGGGTTGTGGCAGCCATGCTGGACCCTAATCCCTTGGTTGCTGGCAAGGGGCTAAATATTTTAAAGGATGCTGGTATAGAAGCAATATCCGGCCTGCTGGAAGAGGAGGCCAGAGAATTAAATGAGGTTTTTATAAAATACATTACAACCAAAAAGCCCTTTGTGGTATTAAAGGCTGCCACCAGTCTGGATGGCAAAATAGCAACTGCCAGTGGGGAATCAAAGTGGATTACCGGTAATGAAGCCAGAGAATATGGCCACCGATTAAGGGATCAATATGATGCCATTTTAGTGGGAGTAAATACCGTATTGGCAGATAATCCGTCACTTACGGCGAGATTGCCTGAGGTCAGAGGAAAAGACCCCATCCGCATCATCGTAGATAGCATGGCCCGAACTCCTACTGCTAGCCAAGTGCTTATTCAGGAGTCGGCGGCCCATACGATTATTGCCACAAATGAGTCAGCACCGGTAGAACGTAAGGCAAGCCTAATGGCAGCCGGAGCAGAGATTATTGTAGTTCCTGGGGCAGGGCCAGGAGTAGATCTGGCTAAACTAATGGAACTACTGGGAGAAAAACAAATATCCAGTGTATTAATCGAAGGTGGCGGGAAAATCAGTGGTTCTGCCTTAAATGCTGGTATCGTTGATAAGATTGCTTGGTTTATAGCACCCAAAATTATCGGGGGTGACCTTGCCCCTGGTCCTGTCCGGGGTGAAGGGATAACAAGTTTACAGGATGCCACCCAAATTTATCAGATGTCAGTGCAACCGTTGGGAACAGACTATCTCGTGACTGGTTATACCTCGAAAGGGGGGAATGGCATATCTTTACCGGAATTGTAGAAGAGATTGGCACCATTAGGGGTATATCAAAGGGACCGGATTCAGCTGGACTACATATTTTAGGCTCCAAGGTTCTGCAAGATACAAAAATTGGTGATAGTATCGCTGTCAATGGTGTTTGTCTAACCGTTACTACAATGGACAAAGGGACCTTTACCGCCGATGTAATGGCGGAGACACTGGTGAAAACAAACCTCAGGGATCTTAAGCCTGGCAGTCCGGTTAACCTTGAAAGGGCTTTGCGGCTTGGTGACCGCATGGGGGGACATATGGTATCAGGTCACGTGGATGGGATAGGTACCATTGTTGGTAAGGAAAGATATGATATTGCCACCATCGTTACGATTCAGGCTCCACCCCAGGTGATGAAATATATTATTAAAAAAGGTTCCATAGCCATCGATGGTACCAGTCTTACGGTGGTTGATTTTGCTGGGGATAAATTTCAGGTATCATTAATTCCTCATACAGCCCAGGCCACTGTCCTGGGAGACAAGAAGATTGGTAATTCTGTGAACCTTGAATCGGATATTATTGGCAAATATATTGAACGGTTATTACAGGGGCAGCAGGAAGACAAAGCCGCTGATAGTAAAATTAATCTGGAATTTTTAGCAGCCAACGGATTTTTATAAGGGGGAAAAGTCATGACATACAAATTTAATACAATTGAAGAGGCCATTGAAGATATCCGTGCAGGAAAAATGATTGTGGTCGTTGATGATGAAGATCGCGAAAATGAAGGTGACCTGGTCATGGCTGCAGAATTAGCCACAACAGAGGCTGTGAACTTTATGGCCACCTACGGGCGTGGTTTGATCTGTATGCCCATATATGGTCAGCGTCTTGATGAATTGGATCTGCCGGCAATGGTATCCAATAACACGGATCCCAATGGAACGGCCTTTACCGTATCCGTTGATGCAAAGGAATGCAGCACAGGTATTTCGGCCGTTGAGCGTGCCCTAACCATTAAAAAAATGCTAGATCCCAATACAAAACCCGAGGATTTACGTCGTCCAGGTCATATATTTCCCCTGCGGTCCCAGGAAGGTGGGGTTTTGGTAAGGACTGGTCATACCGAGGCTGCGGTGGATCTAGCTAGATTGGCAGGTCTAAGATCAGCTGGGGTTATTTGTGAAATTATGAAGGATGATGGGACCATGGCCAGGGTTCCCGAATTGGTGGAATTTTGTAAAACCCATGATTTAAAGCTAGTCACCATTGCAGAATTAATCAAATACCGCAGACACCACGAAAAATTTATTAAGAAAATTGAGTCGGCCCAAATGCCTACCCAATACGGCGAATTTACAGCAGTTGGCTATGAGAGCCTAATCGATGGCAAGGGACATATTGCCTTGGTCAAAGGGGACCTATCCAGTGTGGAGGCACCTTTAGTGCGGGTTCACTCTGAATGTTTAACCGGGGATGTTTTTGGCTCAGTGCGCTGTGATTGTGGGGATCAATTGGCAAGGGCTATGCAAGCCATCGAAAATGAAGGGGTTGGCGTACTTCTTTACATGAGACAAGAAGGCCGGGGTATCGGCCTGATGAATAAGATTAAGGCCTATAAACTTCAAGATATGGGGGCAGATACCGTAGAGGCCAACCTAGCCTTAGGCTTCCCTGCAGACCTGCGGGACTATGGCATTGGGGCTCAAATATTGGCTGATCTGGGACTGAGAAAAATAAGACTACTGACCAATAATCCACGTAAAATTGCTGGCTTAGAGGGTTATGGCTTAGAGGTTGTAGACCGTGTACCCATCGAAATCATAGCAGGAAAGTCAAATGAAAAATACCTCAGTACGAAGAAGTGCAAATTGGGACATCTTTTAAATCTAGAAGAAGCCAATAAAAAAACGGTGAATGAATAAAGATTATCCATTATAACAGGAGGAGAAAACCATGCAGAAAATTTTTGAAGGGCATTTACTGGGACAAGGTTTAAAATTTGGTATAGTTGTAGGACGTTTCAATGACTTTATTACGAACAAATTGCTAAGTGGTGCGCTGGATGCGCTCAAACGTCATGGGGTGGAAGATGAGAATGTTGAAATTGCCTATGTACCAGGTGCCTTTGAAATTCCCCTAGTGGCTAAGAAAATGGCTGATACCCAGCGTTACGACGGGGTTATTTGTCTAGGGGCTGTAATCAGAGGAGCAACTCCTCACTTTGATTATGTATCTGCCGAAGTATCCAAAGGAATAGCTAAGGTTAGTCTTGATAGTAACCTGCCGGTTATCTTTGGCATACTGACCGTAGATACCATTGAGCAAGCCATTGAAAGAGCTGGCAGTAAAGCTGGCAACAAAGGTTGGGAAGCTGCCAACACAGCCATTGAAATGGCGAATTTGTTGAAAACCATCTAATAGAAGGAAAGGGAGTTTGCATAATTTTTTAGTATGCGAGCTCCCTTTTGTTATGCAATAAAAACGGATTAAGAACGAATAAAAGAATGGTCGGTTGTTATAGAAATAAAAAACGGCCAAAGGGCCGTTTTTGAAAAACCTATATGATTTAGGTGCAACTAGATAGCGCGCTGCACTTTTCCACTCCGTAGACAACGGGTGCATACCATGATACGCTTGGGGGAACCATCAACGACAGCTTTAACACGTTGCAGGTTGGGTTTCCAGGTCCGCTTGGTACGAATATGAGAGTGGCTTAACTTAATGCCAACGGTTACACCTTTGTCACAAATTGCGCACTTGGCCATTGTTACACCTCCTTTAATGACACAATAACCACATAACTTAGGATAACTTGCCAATGTTCACTAGGATAGTATACCATAAATAAAGCTAAAATCAAATAAAAAATAATAAATCTTACTACCATGGAATTTCCCCCCATGTTATAATAGAACATATGTTTTTATAAAATGGTGATATTATGCTGGATTTATACCAATCAATTCAATACGTTAAGGGAGTGGGACCCCAGAGGGCCATTCAGTTGGAACGGTTGGGTATTTATACAATTTGGGATTTACTATACCATTTTCCCAGGGAACATCAGGATCGGAGCAGCATCCGGCCAGCCCATTCCTTTGCCCAGGGGGATGTTGCCACCGTTAAGGGTATGGTCATTGCAGCCCAGGAGAGCAAACCCAGAAGGGGCCTGACGATAACGAAGTTAGCTTTGCAGGAGGGGGCTGGTACCTTTTATGCAGTATGGTTCAATCAGCCCTACATAAAAAAACAATATCCCCCGGGTAAAAAACTTCTGCTAACTGGAAAAATAGATAGAAAATATGGCATACCGCAAATACAAGTTACCGATCATGAAGTATTAGGAGAAGATGAGGGGCTGCACAGTGGTAGAATTGTGCCGATCTATCCCCTGACGGAGCAGCTCAATCAACGCTTTTTCCGTTCTTTAATAAAAACAACCCTTGATCAGGTAGGATCCTTGGCAGAGGAATTTTTACCTGACTCCCTGCTGGATAAGTATAATTTACCTTGTCTGCCCGAGGCCCTGCGGGAGATACATTTTCCTGAGAGTCAGGAATCTTGTCAGCGAGCCAGGCGTAGGTTTATTTTGGAAGAACTATTTTTGTTTGAGTTGGGGCTGTCTCTGCAAAAGGGGCGCATTCATAAAAAAACAAAAACCCATAGCTATCAGGATGATGTCCTTACGGAGCGTCTAAGCAACAGCTTACCCTTTACCTTAACCGAGGCCCAGAAGAGGGTGTGGCAGGAAATTGCAGCAGATTTAAAAAGCCCTTATCCCATGAATCGTTTGTTGCAGGGTGATGTAGGGGCTGGTAAAACCATAATCGCTGCGTTAGCCTTATGCAAGGCCGCAGGGGCCGGGCTGCAGGGGGCCCTAATGGCACCCACAGAGCTTTTAGCAGAGCAACATGCTAGGAGTATTCAAGAACTACTTGAACCTTTGGGAGTGAAGGTGGCTTTATTAACAGGCAGCAACCGCAGGGGCAGGAAAGAAATATTGGCGTCAGTGGCAAATGGCAAAATCCAAGTGGTAATCGGTACCCACGCCTTGATTTCTGAAGGGGTGAACTATCAAAACTTAGGTCTAGTGGTGGTAGATGAGCAGCATAGGTTTGGCGTTCGCCAACGGGCTGCCCTGCAGGACAAAGGGTCGGTACCGGACGTGCTGGTCATGACAGCAACCCCGATACCCCGCACGTTAGCCTTAACCCTATATGGAGATCTTGATGTTTCGGTGATTGACCAATTACCCCCAGGCAGGCAGAAAATAAAAACCCATCATCTTAGCCTAGCCCAAGCAGGTAAAGCCGTGGGCTTGATTAAACAACAGATATTAGAAGGCAGACAGGCCTATGTTGTCTGTCCCTTAGTTGAAGAATCCGAAAAAATAGACACCCAAGCAGCAGTTGATTTGTATGAGAGGCTAAAAAAAGCCCTTGTTGGCTGTTCGGTGGGATTACTCCATGGTCGCCTGAAGGCTGCGGAAAAAGAAACGACTATGAATGATTTTCGCCAGGGTACCCTTGACCTTTTAGTTTCCACCACGGTAATTGAGGTAGGTGTAGATGTAGCCAACGCTACGGCGATGGTTATTTGGGATGCCCAGCGTTTTGGACTGGCGCAGCTTCATCAACTTAGGGGCAGGGTGGGGCGAAGTAGTCAGCAATCCTACTGCCTTTTGGTGGGGGACCCAACCACCCATGAGGCGAAGGAACGAATAGCTGCTATGTGTCGTACCCAGGATGGTTTTGTTTTAGCGGAAGAAGATTTGAAACTGCGTGGACCGGGAGAGTTTTTTGGTACCCGTCAATCTGGTTTACCAGAATTTAAAATTGCCAATTTAGTTAGAGATGGCAAAGAAATCGAACAGGCAAAAAAAGAAGCGGAAGCACTGTTAAGTGCGAACCCAAATTTAAAATCACCCATGCATAAACAGCTTTTCGCACAATTTGCCCGGCGGTTTCCTGACTTTGTTAAATATAGCGACGTAAGTTAGGCGTGGAAAATGTTCCACGCCTTGTTATGTTTTCCTAAGTATGTTCAATTTGCTTGGTCAAATAATAATACCAGAGGTGATGACGATGCCAGCAAATAATAAAAAATCTCGGCTAAAGCAAAGGGCCAATGATACCAGCCGTTTTGAGGTAGGACAGGAAATTGGTCACACGGATGAAAGCAATAAGATCGGTCTAACTCAGCCAACCACCGGTGCTGATTATTTAACAAAAACCGATCATGGTAACGATGCCGAGTTTAATGCAAATACTGACTATACTCCTCAGCACTAATGGCTGGGTGAAGGGCAAGGGAAATGCCACCGGCAATGATTTTGGCGGTGCTTTCAATGAGGGTGTCTATTTCCTTGGGGGTTACCATTAATTGACCGGAAGTATAGGGCTGTAAGATAGCATTGATGATGGGCTGGAAGCTTTCCGAGTTCATATTTTGATAGATGCCCTGTAACTCTGGTTTATCTTTAGCTTGTTCAACTAAGCGATCCAATGTTTCCCCGGCAATAACCGCTGCTGGGACAACAGTGGGTACACCGATGGCAATTGTTTTTACACCAAGTGTTTCGATATTTAGCCCTTTGCGTTTATTTCCTACTCCTGAACCGGGTGCTATGCCTGTATCTGCAAGTTGAATGGTTGTACCAATTCTCTCAATTGACCTAGAAGCTAAAGCGTCTACTGCGATTACTAGTTCAGGTTTGATTTTTTCGACTACACCCTTAATGATTTCTGCAGTTTCAATGCCGGTCAGACCTAACACCCCAGGAGAGAGGGCACTTACCGAACGCATGCCACCCCGGATTTCCTCTGGGGCATAGTTGTACATATGTCTGGTCACGAGGGTCATTCCCACTACCTTGGGGCCGAGGGCATCCGGCGTGGCGTTCCAATTTCCTAGACCAACCACTAATACATTGGCGTGTTCTGGCAAACTAAATAAGGAAGATAACTGCTTGGCTAAGATTTCAGCAATCTCCTGATGGGACTGTTTACTGTTTTCACGAATTGAAGGAGCCTCAATGGTAATATAATTACCCTGTGGTTTGCCCATTATTTCTTCTGCATATTTTTCTACCACTCGCACAATTGTTACCGTGGCATGGTCATAGCTTTCCTTCTCCATAATACAACCAGGTATTTCCTGTCCCGTTTGACCTCGCACTACCTCCCTGGCCTCCACCGCCAGATCTAGACTTATGTTGTTGTTTTTAAAGAAATTAGTATCCATAGGAACCTCCTTTATTAGCCTTCAGCCTTCAGCTTTAGAATAGCCAATGGAAGAAGGCCTTGAGCCATGCATCGTGGGCCTTGGGCTTGTATGCTTGTTACTTTGGGGTATATGTTTTTTGTCATCCTAAGCTAGCGAAGGACCTTGTAGATAGCCTTTCAATGATGAAAAGGATCCTTTGCTAGCTCAGGCTGACGGCTGATGGCCTAAAATCCAAGGCCAACGGCTCATGGCCCAGGACCATTTTTTAGGCTGCTAAGTGCTAAAAGCTAAAGGCTGACGGCTAATAAATATCCTGTTCCTCCTAGAGCTAATTTATGCAAAACTTGTCTGCAATGTAAAAAAAACGATTTTTTTTAATCGAGTGTGTTATAATAATGAATGTTAAGGTATAACACAGACCACGTTTTAGGAGGAATTATTCGTATTGCGCATTATTGCCGGAACCGCCAAGGGACGAAATTTAAAGAGTCCTAAGGGAATGTCCACACGGCCTACATCGGATAGGGTAAGAGAGGCTCTCTTTAATATTCTTTCCTATGAGGTGCCAGGTAGTCGAATACTGGATTTGTTTAGTGGCACAGGTGCCGTTGCTATAGAAGCCCTAAGTCGAGGTGCAGCAAAGGCTGTTTTGGTGGAAAAAGATCGCAATACCAGTAAAATCATTGGAGAAAATTTGAGATTATGCAATGTACTGGATAAGGCAGAGGTAATGACAACCGAGGTAAGTCAGGCCATTCAAGTACTTGGTAGAAAAAAAGAAAGCTTTGAGTTGATTTTTATTGACCCTCCCTATAAAAGGGGCTTTGAAATACCTACGCTGCAAAAAGTTCTAGAATATGATCTACTAACAAATGAAGGAATATTGATAGTGGAGAGTGATAGGGCAGACCTGCCGCCAGATATGGTAGGGGGTTTAAGGGTATTTCGGCGGGAGCGGTATGGAGATACCATGTTGTCATTCTATAGGCTTTGAGGAGGAAAATCAATGCGTATAGGGATTTACCCCGGCAGCTTTGATCCTGTTACGAATGGTCATATTGATATTATTGAACGATCCATCGGACTTTTTGATCACCTTATTGTTACAGTGGCCAAAAATACTCAAAAATCAAAATCACTTTTTTCAGTGGAAGAACGGGTTGATATTTTAAAAACGATTTTAGATAAATACCCGAGTGTTAGTGTAGATACCTTTGATGGGCTTACCGTTCACTATGCTATAAATAAAAACGCGGTTGCCATTGTGCGGGGATTAAGGGTCATTACTGATTTTGAAAATGAATTTGTTTTTGCTTTAACGAATAAAAAATTGGAACCAAAGATAGAAACTATTTACCTAATGACCAAAGCCGAGTATTCTTTCGTTAGTTCCACAACGGTGAAGGAAGTTGCCTCCTTTAGTGGTTGCTTGAGTGGCATGGTTCCGGAGCTGGTTGCTCAAAAAATAAAAGAGAAATACGGCTATGGTAAATAACCAAGGAGGGATAAACTGTGGAGCTCTTTAATATCCTGAATGAGCTGGAAGAACTCATTGAGGAGAGCCCCAAGGTGCCGATGACTAGACGTGTCATGGTAGATGAAAATAAGGTTTTAGACTACCTTGATCGTATTCGCACCTCGCTTCCTGAAGAAGTTCGCCAGGCAAAGTGGCTTGTCAAAGAAAGAGACAAGGTGCTGTCTGAGTCTAAAAAAGAAGCTCAACGCATGCTGGAAGATGTTTCCAGGGAAATCGAACAAAAGGCAGAAGACCATGAAATTGTAAAAAAGGCAGAACTACTAGGCCAAGAAACGATTAAAAAGGCCGAAGAGGTTGCTGCCCAAATTCGGCATGGTGCCAGGGGATATGCCGATGAACTTCTCCAATCCATGGAGAATAAGCTGGGTAAGATGCTGGAGGAGATTCAACAGGGCAGGGATGAGTTGAGAAAGTAAATTAAAGCTGACAGCTAAAAAGGATGGCATACGCCATCCTTTTTTATTTGCACTCTCTGAGTATTCCTTGCCAATCACAGTAACGTTCTACGTTTTCAATGGCCTTGCGAATGCAGTTTTGATTTTTAGGTGTAATGCGGCCAGCCAGTTCACTCAGGCGTTCAATAGCAGTATAGGTGTCATAGTGAACCAATAATACAGGAACACCTTTTTCCATGGCACGGTTAATTACCTTTACATCGGGGTAGAGGCCTCCGGTAAGGACGATTACCGACGTGCTTGTTTCCAGGGCTGCCAAAGCCATATCTGCGCGGTCACCGCCGATAAGGAAGATTTTGTTGTTGCCGCGGCGTAAATGGACCAGAGCACTTTCAATGGTCATTGCCCCCACGATAATATCCTCGGTTAGGAGATCAAGATTGTCTTCCCCGGTTAATAATTCCCCGCCTAATAGTTCATGTACCTGGGCCACGGATGGCGAAGATAGTACCCTTTGTTTAGGAATAATACCCAAAGTGGAAAAGCCTATGTCAGCCAGTAAAGGCTTATAGACCCCTTCAATTTTTGCTTGAATTGGTATAGGTACATGGGTAAATATATTGCCTAAAAGATTTACACCATGACTTTGTATATATCGATTGTGGAAAACGGATTCATCCAAGGTATAATCATTTTTGGCGTTGATTAGGTAGATGGCTGAGGCATTTAGTTCAACCGCCAAAGAGGGTGAATCCAAACCAATGGTGCTTAGGGCGTAAGGGTAGATGGCACTGTCAATAATAACGATGTCTGTGTTTGTGGATACCTTAGTAAAGGCCTCTTTAATCGCCCGTAGCATTTCGGTAGATCGATTACCTCGGGATAGATATAGGGGACTGGCTATTATAGGTGAGATTATTTCCAGGGGTTCAGGCATGTTTAATAATTCTTTCATCAAGATGGCATCTTCATCGGCCTTGGAAGTTAAAGTAGTACTGCCAACGGGTTTAAAATAGGCTACTTTTAATCCCTCTTGCTTAAATTTTAATGCAAGTCCCACTGCCATAGCAGTTTTACCACTGCCCACAGAACCCATAATATAGAGGCTTTTCACAGGTAACACCTCCTGTTGTTTTATATATTACTGTTACAATTCAATGGTGATTTTAATATCGAGGGCGGCATAACCGTTAGGATAAGAAAAAAGTGGGTTGATTTCCAGTTCACTAATTTCTTCAAAATCTGAGATTAATTTTGCTGCCCGTGCAATCATATCAATGAGACTCATGATGTCTGCCGGTTTTTCGCCCCGGAAGCCCCGCAATAGGGTGGAAGCCTTTGTTTCTGAAATCATAGCGGCAATTTCCGCCAAGGTGATGCCCTTTGCTAATCGAAAGGAGACATCCTTTAAGAGATTTACGTAAACCCCTCCTAAGCCAAAGGCAATTAAGGGGCCAAACTGGACATCCCGGGTCATGCCAACAATCAGCTCCGTACCCTTAGGCATCATTTTATTAACCTCAATGCCATAGGGAATAACATTCGGCAGATAACGTTGGACATTTTCGATAACATCAAGGAATGCGTTGTGAACTTCCGTGGCATTATTTAGGCCGCCGCTTACGCCTCTCACATCCGTTTTGTGCAAAATCTTTGGTGAAGCCACCTTTAGAATCACCGGGTAGCCCATGGTCTCCGCTATTGCTACGGCCTCCTCGGGTGTTATTGCTAATTTAACGGGTACTGCGGAAATTCCATAGGCTGTTGCTACGGCTGCAGCTTCGCTGCCTAGGAGCACACTGCGTCGATCACGAATTACATCATAAAAAATGGCCTTTACTCGGTTGGAGTCTATATCGGTAAAGGAGATCTCTTCACCTTCAGTCTGTTTATCTGCCCGGCGAGTATATTTTGCCATACCTGAAATGCTAGAAATGGCTGGTTCTGGGAAGGTAAAACTAGGAATTTTGGCTCTAGTCAACATTTTGGCCCCTTCAGCCAGAGCAAGACCTCCCATATAAATAGCAAAAATAGGTTTGTCCGGGTAGCGATCACGTAGGCCAATAATCGTTCTGGCAATATTTTCAGGATCTGCCGCTGCCGTAGGACAAACGATAATAACCACACTGTCTACATTCGGATCTTTTAGCACGGCTTCTAAGGCAAAGCCATAACGGTCCGCTTTGGCATCAAAAACAATATCCACAGGGTTGTAAATATTAGCCTCAAGAGGTAGGTTTTCTCTCAGGGAGTCTAAGGTCTCTTTTTCAAAGCGTGCCATAGACAAACCGAAATTTTCTACCGTGTCTGAAGCCACAATACCTGGTCCACCTGCATTGGTGATGATTGCCACCCGATCACCCTTTGGTAATGGCTGGTAGGAAAAACTTTTGGCTAAATCAAATAGCTCGGTCATTGTTCGGGCCCGTAAAATACCTGCCTGGGTAAAAGCAGTCTCATAGGCTAGGTCACTGCCCACCACCCCTGTGTGAGAGGAAGCTGCCAGGGCACCGGCCTGACTGGCACCGAATTTAAGTACAATAACCGGCTTTTTTTGGCTTGCCTGACTGGCTGCCTCTAAAAATTCCTCGCCCTTTCGAACATCTTCAAGATAACAAAGGATTACTTTCGTTGAAGGATCATCCGCTAAGTAATGAATTAAACCCGTTTCACATAAATCGGCCTTATTACCCAGACTAAAAACCCGGCTAAAGCCTAAACCTACTGTTTTGGACCAGTCCATAATGGATAGCAAGATGGCACCACTTTGGGATATGAAACCAATATCACCTTGCATGGGGAATGATGGGGAGATAGAGGCATTGATCGGTATGAGAGTATCCAAAATCCCCTCGCAGTTAGGACCAAACATTCGTATACCGTATTTATTGCAAATATGAGTAAGTCTTTTTTCCAGTTTAAGTCCCTCTGGGCCGATTTCACTAAAGTAAGAAGAAATAACCACGGCAAGCTTAATGCCTTTTTTACCACATTCCTCCATTACATCTGGACAGTTTGGTGCAGGAACGCAAACAACGGCTAGATCAATGGGCTTGGGAATATCACGGATCCCTTGGTAACAAACAAGACCCTCAATCTCCTTTTCCGTTGGGTTAACCGGAAATATTTCCCCAGTAAAACCACTATTAATAACATTCCTTACCAAAACATTGCCAACTTTGCCGGTCTTTTTGGAAGCCCCGATTATGGCTACTGAATGAATGGCCAATAATGGGGTTAATTCTGCCATTTACTTCACCACCCTTGCATGTGAATAGACAGTCGCTATTAGCTATTAGCTGTTGGACATTAGTCTAAGCAAAGAACTAAATACTAAGAGCTAAAGGCTAAGAGCCAGTTCACGGCTAATAATTTACAGATATTAAATTATTGTTTCCACAGAACAAATCCCAATACCTCTTTAAGAAAGTGAAATTCCGCAACTATCTTGTTAGTTTTTTATAAAAACTGAACACGATATGAATAAATAAACCAACCAGGATTAAAGCAAAAGTAGCAGAAAGCATGATTAAAAGTAATCCGGTCAAAATAAGAAAGGGAGAGTAGGAAAAATGTTGATAGATGGGTTGGAAAACTGGTACGGTAAAGACCGTGGTGATCCCTAGTGGTTTATAGAGCAGCCAAGTAAAAAAGGTTGCTAATGCTGCATGGGCAATTCGAGTGAACACAAAAATCCCCATGCGTATATCCGTCTTGGCGATCATAGAAGCAACCTGGGCATGAATAGAAAGGCCACTCCAACCTAAAACCATTGCCACTGCCATCAGTCTTTGTAATTCGGTTGCATTGGCCTCGGATGCTAGTTTTGTGCCAATGGTCATTTCAAACATGCCACTGGCCAAGGCTTGAAATATTTCAGGTGAGAAGCCCAGAGGGATTAATAGTACCCCCAGGACTGCTGCCAGCAATTTTATGACGCCTACGTAATCCAGCAATCGAATAATCACTGCAAACAAGATAATAAACCCACCGATGTTTAATAGTTTATTTACGGAGGAGGCAACTGCTTCTCCCAGAAGCTGACCCAGGGGTGGGCGACCCTGGGAGGCATCATGCAGGAAGGCCCTAATGGCATGTTTTATGTTTCGGGAGGAAGGGAAGCTTTGCTCAAAACTACGATCTTCACGACCATGAAAACGAAGTAACAGCCCTAATACTAAATTTGCCAGGTAATGGGAGCCCGCAATAACAACGCCCAATTCAGGGCGCCCAAACATACCCACTGATACGGCAGTAAGCATAAACAGAGGACTGGAATTGTTTGTGAAGCTCATTAATCGTTCGGCTTCTATTCTGGTACACAGTCCCTGTTGCCGCAGGTTGGCAGTGACCATACTGCCAATCGGATAACCACTGGTAAAACCAATAACTATGACAAAGGCACCGGCACCGGGCACGTTAAACAGGGGACGCATAACGGGTTCCAGCAGTACCCCCATAAAGCGCACAAGACCTAACTTCATGAGGATTTCCGAAGCTATAAAAAAGGGAAGCAGGGACGGAAGGACAATATTAAACCATGTTTTAAGGCCATTTACTGAACCTTCATAGACAATTTTGGGTTGGATAATCATACCCAATACAAAACAGAGGGCTAAACCCACCCAGACCAGGGATTTGTATTCTTGTTTGTTTAATAAAGAAAAAGGACCGCGGTTTTTTAAGGACAAACCATATCACCCCGTACCTTTGATTAAAGTCCTTAGCATATATATAAATGGAAATACTTAACTTTAGACCACTTGCTTCAGACAGTTTGCCATTATACAGTAATTTTCCTTGACAAATAATTAGCCGCTTTATATAATGAATTTTGTTAATCGAGGTGACTTGTGAACAAGTGAAGATAAATATCCTAAAAATTAGGAATGCTGCTGGCGAAGGAATTAACTTTGAATTTAAAAAGAAGCTTGATGAAATCACGGTAAGTGGGCAGAAGTTTACCTTTATCGATCCAGTAGAAGTCTCTGGTGAGATTATGAATAGGAACAATAACTTTTTGCTTAAGGGAGAGGCCAGGGCCTTAGTTTCCACCAATTGTGTGAGTTGTTTAGAACCTTTTCAATTAAATTTACATACGACGATCGATGAAATCTATGGCAGAACAAAGGATTTAAATGACCCAGACGATGAAATGATTGAGTTTGATGGAGAAGACCTTGATATTGAGCCTGAGGTAATTAAGTCACTATTAATGGAGATACCCATGCGAGTGGTTTGTTCACCTGACTGTGCTGGTTTATGCCAGGGCTGTGGGTGTAACCTAAATATAAAGCAGTGTGACTGCGAAAGCAAAGCCATCGATCCAAGGTTGGCTGTACTTAAAAAATTACAACAATAATTTTTAATTCCTTGAAGGGGGTGTAATAAAATGGGTGTTCCACATAGGAAACTTGCTAAGCACCGGGGAAGACAGCGCCGGGCTATGAATATGAAGTTAGAAGCCCCCAGCTTGGTAGCATGCCCGCAGTGCCGTGCCTTGATCCAGCCACATCATCTTTGCCCTGAATGTGGTTACTACAAGAACCGTGAAGTTATTGCTGCCAATAAATAATGTGAAAATGAACCCTTTCTCCATGGGAGAAGGGGTTTTTTCTTTATTATTATAAAGAAAAAATTTACATTATAAGGAAAAAACAAGGAGAAATGGTTTGCAATTGACCTAGTATATGGTTATAATTAGGACCAGGTACTAATTATATTGTGGTGGTTTTATGACCAAAAGAGGCAGCGGTAAAGTTTTTCGGCAAAAAAACTTGACCAGGTATCTACAAAACAATCCCCTGCTTAAGGACGAAGAACTGGCAGGTATGTTTGGTGTAAGTATTCAGACCATCAGGCTGGACCGGTCTGAATTAAATATTCCTGAGTTAAGAGAACGGATGAAAACCGCACTACAAACTAACAATTCGGTTCGTTCCCTGGGAAGTGACGAATTAGTTGGTGATCTGCTGGATATTAAAGTAGGTAGTTTTGGCGTATCACTTTTAAAGATAACACCGGAAATGACCCTGCGAAAAAATCAGGTGGCAAGGGGACATCATTTATTTGCCCAGGCAAACTCTTTGGCCGTTGCCATCATTGATGCAGAGATTGTCTTAACCGGTGATATCAGGGTAAGATTTAAACACCAAGTTAAGTCAGGGGATTTAGTGGTTTGTCGAGCAGAAATCGGCAGCCAAAAAGGGAATAGAACGACGGTCAGGGTTATCTCCCAGGTAGGAGAAACAGTGGTCTTGGAAGGGATTTTTATAGTTTTTGTCCTGGAAGAGGAGGAGAACCAGTGATTAAGATTGCGTTAGATGCGATGGGTGGCGATCATGCACCGATGGAAATCGTTCGAGGTGCCAGGGACGCAGCCCAGGAATTAGGAATTGAGATCATTTTAGTGGGGGATCAGGAAAAAATTGAAAGGGAATTATCTGGAAATTTTGTAGATAATCTCATTTCCATCGTTCATGCACCAGAAGCAGTGGGTATGCACGAACATCCGGTTAGTGCCATCCGTAAAAAAAAGAACTCATCCATTGTGGTGGCAACCAAACTGGTTAAGGAAGGTGCCGCTGATGCCATCGTATCAGCGGGCAATACCGGAGCGCAAATGGCTTCCTCCTTACTTATTTTGGGTCGTATTGCCGGTGTAGATCGCCCTGCCATTAGTACATTGCTGCCAACTGCCAAGGGTGCATTGGTGCTTTTGGATGCCGGGGCCAATGTGGACTGTCGTCCCCAGCATCTTAAACAGTTTGCTATTATGGGTTCTCTCTACGCGGAAAAGGTCTTAGGGTTACCTGTACCCAAGGTGGGCTTGGTGAATATTGGTTCTGAAGAAACCAAAGGCAATGAATTGACTTTAGCGACCTATGAGCTGTTAAAGGAAACGAATATTAATTTTGTTGGCAATGTCGAGGGAAGAGAGCTTTTCCTTGGCAGCAGTGATGTAGCAGTTTGTGATGGTTTTGTGGGAAACGTTATTTTAAAGTCAGCTGAAGGGCTGGCCATGAGTATATTGGGGATGTTTAAACAAGAATTGGGTAGACTGGAAGATGTTATCGGAACGGAACGTATCATGCATATGATGGGCGGGTTTAAGCGTCGCATGGATTATGCTGAATATGGCGGTGCACCCCTACTGGGTGTTAACGGGGTTTCGGTGATTTGTCATGGCAGTTCGAAGGCCAGGGCGATTAAGAACGCCTTAAGAGTGGCTAAGGAGACAGTTGAACAGGGACTGGTTCCGGCCATTAGAAAGAGTCTGGAAAATGACAAGGGGGTAGAGGAATAGTATGCCCAACCACCTAATTCAGGCTGGTATTCTAGGGGTAGGGAGTTATCTGCCTGAACGGATACTTACCAATAAAGAATTAGAAAAAATGGTCGATACCACCGACGAATGGATAAAGTCACGTTCTGGGGTCAAGGAACGTAGAATTGCTGAACCAGAAATGTCCACATCGGATTTAGCCCTGCGGGCCTCCCGTAAGGCACTGGAGAATGCCGGCATAGGACCAGAGGAATTGGATCTGATTATCTTAACCACCTGTTCGAAGGATATGATTATACCGGCAGGGGCCTGCCTGGTGCAGCAGGAACTAGGTGCGACCAGGGCTGGTGCCTTTGATTTAGAAGCAGGTTGTACTGGCTTTGTCTATGGTCTAACCATCGCCACACAATTTATAGCCACCGGAGCAATGAAGCATATTCTTGTTATTGGGTCAGAGAACCTATCCAAGGTTGTTAACTGGGAGGATCGCAATACCTGCGTCCTGTTTGGTGATGGGGCCGGTGCTGTGGTGGTTGGTCAGGTTCATGCAGGCGAAGGCGTGTTGGCCACTAAGTTAAGTGCTGAGGGATCTGGCTGGCAACATCTCTATATACCGGCAGGTGGTTCGAAGATGCCTGCTGATCCCTTGACTTTGGAGAAAAAGCTTCATTATGTGCATATGAATGGCAAAGAAGTCTTTCGCTATGCAGTCAGGGTTATGGAAGAAGAATCATTAAATCTGGTCAAAGCGGCGAATTTAGAGTTAAGTGATATTGACCTCTTAATTCCTCACCAGGCCAACAATCGGATCATTGAACATGCCGCTAAAAGATTGGGTTTATCCATGGATAAAGTTGTTGTAAATTTAGACCGCTACGGGAATACCTCTTCCGCTTCTATTCCCATTGCTTTGGCAGAGGCCGTGGAAACTGGCCGCATAAAAGCAGGGGACAACATCGTTATGGTGGCCTTTGGGGCTGGTTTAACTTCTGGTGGAGTTGTATTGAAGTGGGGCGAAAGGCAGGGATAGTACATGAGGATAAATACCAAGCTATGTACTTTATTAGGAGTTGAGTACCCCATTTTGCAAGGCGGTATGGCTTGGGTCTCCACCGCAGAATTGGCTGCAGCTGTTTCTGAAGCTGGTGGGTTGGGCATCATTGGGTCAGGACATGCACCAACTGAATGGCTTGAGGAACAGATTAGTAAGGCTAAAAGGTTAACAAACAAACCCTTTGGGGTAAATATTATGCTAATGTCTCCCTTTACAGAACAAAACATGCAGCTAATCATCCAGGAAAGGGTTCCTGTGGTTACCACCGGAGCTGGCAATCCGGGCAAATATGTGCCCGCCTTAAAGGGAATTGGCACCAAAGTGATACCCGTTGTTGCTTCTGTGGCCCTAGGCCAACGTATGGCCAGGGCGGGTGTGGATGCTCTCATTGCTGAGGGCGGAGAGTCCGGGGGACATATTGGGGAATTGCATACCATGCCCCTGGTACCCCAGGTGGTGGATGCAGTAGATATCCCGGTTATTGCAGCCGGAGGCTTCTTTGACGGTAGAGGCTTGGTGGCTGCCTTAGCTCTGGGTGCCCAGGGTATCCAAATGGGGACCCGATTTATGTGTGCTTCGGAATGTACCGTCCATGATAATGTTAAAGGGGTTATTATCAAGGCTAAAGACCGTGAAACAGTTGTAACCGGCCGTACCACTGGCCACCCTGTGCGGGTTGTTCGTAATAAGTTAACCAGGCACTTTGAAGAAAGAGAACGTCAGGGTGCTTCTCCGGATGAGCTGGAAAAGTTGGGTGCCGGCCGGCTAAGAATGGCTATGGTAGAAGGGGATATTCAGCAGGGGTCCGTAATGGCCGGGCAAATTTGTGCCATGGTCAAGAAAATTGAGCCGGCGGCGGATATCATTCAGGACATAATTGGTGGTGCTGAGCAAGTAATAGGGCGCTTAGCCAGAGGGGAGTTTTAGAAATTGTCTAACACAGCATTTGTATTCCCTGGCCAGGGTTCCCAATATGTGGGTATGGGCAGGGATTTGTATGACAATTTTCCGGTGGTTCGTCAAACCCTTGAAGAGGCGGACGATGCACTTGGCTTTAACGTAACCAAATTATGCTTTGAGGGGCCGGTGGAAGACCTTAACAGCACGGTAAATACACAGCCTGCATTACTGGCCATGAGTGTAGCGGCACTGAGGGTTTTACAGCAGGAATCGGGGTTGTTGCCCACCGTGGTGGCAGGTCATAGTCTGGGTGAATACTCTGCTCTGGTGGCAGCCGGTTCCCTAGAGTTTTCAGATGCCATCAAGGTTGTACGGCAGAGAGGGAAGTTTATGCAAGAGGCTGCGCCGGTTGGCTTCGGTGGTATGGCAGCAATTCTAAATTTGGCCAGGGAAAAGGTTATTGCCTGTTGTCAGGAGGCATCAGCCAACGGAGTGGTTGAGCCAGTGAATTTTAACTGTCCGGGGCAAATAGTCATTGCCGGGGAAAAGACCGCTTTGAAGTTGGCAATGGAACTGTGCCGGGGAGCCGGGGCCAAAAGAGCCATGGAGCTGGCAGTCAGTGGTCCCTTTCATTCCAGTTTAATGACTCCGGCCGGTGAGAGCTTGGCGGAAGTACTGGCCCAGGTTTCAATTCTTGATCCTAAAATACCAGTTATAGCCAATGTCAGTGCTGACTATGTGAGGACAGCAGCAGAGGTTAAGGATTCTTTGATTAAGCAGATATCCGGAGCTGTGCTTTGGGAAGACAGTGTCCAAAGGATGGCAACAGAGGGTGTTCGTGCTGTGGTTGAATTAGGGCCTGGTAAGGTATTATGCGGTTTGGTTAAGAAAATTAACAAGGGAATAAGCACCAGTAACTTAGAAGATTTGGCAAGCTTGGAAAAAGTCCTTGCACTGTTCAAGGAGGTTGGCTAAAATGTTTCTGAACGGTAAAGTTGCCATTGTCACCGGGGCATCCCGGGGTATTGGTAAAGCCATTGCTTTGGCTCTGGCCGGAGCCCAGGCAGATATCGTTGTAAATTACGCTGGACGGGTGGAGGCTGCGGAAGAAACCGCTGCTGCCATACGCCAGTTAGGACGTCGGGCATTGGTTTATCAGGCTGATGTAGCGGATACACAACAAGTGCAAGAGATGGTCAGTGCAGCTCTAACTGAGTTTGGTAAAATAGATATTCTGGTGAATAATGCCGGAGTTACCAGGGATAATTTAATTCTGAGAATGAAGGAAGAGGATTGGGACACCGTATTATCTGTGAACCTTAAATCTGCCTATAATACCATTAAGGCTGTGGCCAGACCGATGGTGAAGGCCCGCTCTGGTCGCATTATTAACATTTCTTCAGTGGTTGGGCGGTATGGCAATGCAGGCCAAGCCAACTATGCTGCGGCCAAGGCAGGTTTAATCGGCCTTACTAAATCAATGGCGAAAGAACTTGGCCCGCGCAATATTACGGTAAATGCTGTGGCACCGGGCTTTATTATGACCGAAATGACAGAGCATTTAACCCCGGATGCCAAAGAAAAGTTAACCTCAGCCGTTGCCTTAAACCGTCTGGGAAAACCGGAAGATGTAGCTAGCATCGTTGCCTTCTTGGCCAGCGATTTTTGCAGCTATATAACAGGGCAAGTCATTGGGGTTGATGGAGGAATTTCAATCTAACTATCGCGGCTATTTGCCCGATATTCATAAATTAAGTGATCAAGATTTAATTCCCGGAGGGGGGTGAAGTTGTGTTTGATAAGATTAAAGCAATTATTGTAGATCAACTGGGTGTTGAGGAAGCTGATGTAACAATGGAAGCTTCTTTTGTGGATGATCTGGGTGCTGATTCTCTTGATATTGTTGAATTAGTCATGGCCTTAGAAGAAGAATTTGGTCTGGAAATTCCTGATGAAGAGGCAGAAAAGATTCGCACTGTAGGAGATGCCGTGAAATTTATCCAGGACCGCCAGTAATATGGTAAAAGTCCCGGTAGAAAAACCGGGGCTTTTTTCCACTACCCAATTAGCCATTAGCTTTTAGCTATTAGCCCTTAGCTAAAAGACTTTCATGCCTTTAACGGCAGCATCAAATAATGAAAATTTAATGTCATCCTGAGCTAGCGAAGGATCTTAAAGATAGTCTTTCAATGTTTGAAGATCCTTCGCTAGCTCAGGAGGTGGCCCATGGCCATTTTTCGAGATAGCTAAAAGCTAAAGGCTAAAAGCTAATGGCTTGAAGAATAAAGTACCTATTCTTTTCATAGAAGAATGTAAGGAGGAAGTTATTTTGTTAAAACGGGTTGTTGTAACAGGGATGGGAGTAATCTCTCCTGTAGGCACCGGATTAGATAAATTCTGGAATGCTCTAACAGCAGGGGTTTCTGGAATTGCTAAAATCACTAGATTCGACCCGACCGACTACGCTACCCAAATTGCCGGTGAGGTAAAGGACTTTGATTATTCCCAGTATTTAGATAAAAAAGAAGCCCGTCGGATGGACAAGTTTTCTCAGTATGCAGTGGTTTCTGCGGCAATGGCCATTGAGGATGCGGGTCTTGATCTAAATGAGTTGGATAAAGATCGTACCGGTGTAATTATTGGGTCAGGTATTGGTGGGATGGAAACCTTTGAGGAGCAATGCAAGGTTTTGATCAATCGAGGTCCCAGCAGGATCAGTCCTTTCTTAATCCCAATGATGATTGCTAACATGGCAGCCGGTCAGATCGCTATAAAATTTGGCCTTAAAGGAACGAACATTACAACCGTGACAGCTTGTGCTTCCAGTGGTAATGCCATTGGAGATGCCTTTAAGCTGATTCAGAGGGGTAATGCGGAGGTTGTTATTACCGGAGGAACGGAAGCACCCATTACGCCACTGGCGGTGGCAGGTTTCTGTGCCGCTAAGGCCATGTCTACCAACAATGAAGAACCAGAACGGGCCAGCAGACCCTTTGATGTCGACAGGGATGGCTTTGTCATGGGGGAAGGTGCTGCCATGCTGGTAGTAGAAACCCTGGAACATGCCCAAAAGAGGGGTGCCCATATTTATGCTGAAATAGTCGGCTATGGCAGTTCCTGTGACGCTTACCACATTACTGCTTCGGATCCGGAAGGATCTGGTGCATCATCCGCTATGCGCATGGCCCTAGAAGATGCCGGATTAAAACCGGAGGATGTTCAGTACATTAACGCCCATGGCACCTCCACTCCCGTGGGGGATGTGGCGGAAGTGGGAGCGATTAAAAAAGTTTTTGGTGAACATGCCTATAACTTGGTGGTTAGTTCTACCAAATCGATGACTGGGCATATGCTGGGAGCTGCTGGGGCCATTGAGGGGATTGCCTCGATATTGGCTGTTAAAAATAGTCTAGTCCCCCCCACCATTAACTTAGATAATATTGACCCTGCCTTTGACCTGGATTTTGCTCCTAACAAGGCAAAGGAAATGAATGTTGATGTTGCAATTTCCAATTCCTTTGGGTTCGGGGGTCATAACGTTACCTTGGTCTTTAAAAAGTTTAATCTTTAGATCGTTGGTGATTCATATTGTCTAAACAGGACGAGCAAACCAATCGCCTGAAAACACGATTGGGGTTTAAATGGCATAATCCCACTTTACTAATACAAGCACTGACCCATAGTTCTTGTGTTCATGAAAGCAGGGGACATGGGCTATGCCATAACCAAAGATTAGAATTTTTGGGGGATGCAGTTTTAGAACTAATTATTAGTGAGCATTTATATAAACTATTCCCCGATAGAACGGAAGGCGAACTTACTAAAATGAGGGCTGCTTCGGTCTGCGAACCTTCGCTGGCTAAAGTAGCCCGGGGATTGGATCTGGGCCGTTGCCTGCGCATGGGGCGTGGTGAAGAGCGTTCCGGCGGCAGGGAGCGGCCATCCATCCTGGCCGATGCCTTTGAGGCGTTACTAGGTGCTATCTACTTGGATCAGGGGTTGGACATCTCCAGGGACTTTGTTTTGAATCAACTCAGTCCGATCATTGATGATGTTGTGGCGGGAAGGTTAGATCGGGATTATAAAACGGAACTACAAGAGATTTTACAACAATCATCCCCGGAACCTCTAACCTATACCATTATGGATGAAACTGGCCCGGATCACGATAAAACCTTTACAGCAGGTGTTATTTACCGGGGCGCAGTTATTGGTAAGGGCAGGGGCCATTCCAAAAAAGAGGCTGAACAACGGGCAGCCAGGGATGCTTTTAAAAATATTGATGATATTAAGAAATCGAGTGCTAAATTAGTTGGACCCACCCGATAAAGAAGCGGTAACAGGGGGCAGGCGTATTGGGTTTAAAAAGATTGGATATTCAGGGCTTTAAGTCCTTTGGTGACCGTGTTAAATTGGAGTTTGACCGAGGTTTATCCGTGGTTGTGGGCCCTAACGGCAGTGGCAAAAGTAATATCTCCGATGCCATCAGCTGGTGTCTTGGTGAACAACGGGTCTCTTCACTAAGGGGCGGCCGCATGGAGGATGTTATTTTTGCCGGCAGTTACAAGAGAAAGCCCATTGGTATGGCGGAAGTAACCCTAACCTTGGACAACACTGCCAAAATGTTCTCCTTGCCCTATGAGGAAGTATCCGTTACAAGACGTTTATATCGTTCCGGGGAAAGTGAGTATTTGATTAATAAGGTGCCCTGCAGGCTTAAGGATATCCATGCACTGTTTATGGATACTGGTTTAGGCCGCGGGGCCTACTCTCTTATTGGGCAAGGTAAGGTAGATGAGATTTTGAGCAGTCGACCCGAGGAAAGGCGCTCAATTATTGAGGAAGCTGCCGGGATCGTAAAATACCGTCATCGAAAAGAAGAAGCCTTACGAAAATTAGCTGTGGCGCAGCAAGATCTAAACAGGGTTTCAGATATCATTAACGAATTGGCAGGGCGCCTTGAGCCCCTGGCGCAACAAGCAGCAAAGGCCAGAGAATATAAGGTTTTATCCGATCAAGCCAGTGCTTTGGCCTTATCTTTATATAGGAGAGACTGGGAAGACCTAACTACTAAGGCAGAGGATTTAAAAAGTCAACTGACAAAACTTAAAGAAGATTATAAGGATGAAAGACCAGCCATGGAAAAGGAACTGGAAATGGCCAAGTCTGAGCTCCATAAAATAGAAATAGAGATTAATGCTCTAAAAGAGAAGTTTCTTGGCTTAGTTAGCAGCATTGATCGATTAAATAACAAAAATGATCTAATAACTGAACAAATTAATCACAATAAGCTTGAACAACAAAGGGTAGAGAAAGAGGTCCAGGAATCAACCGATTTGTTACAACGGCTAAATCAAGAATGGACGGAAGAAAAGGTAAAGATTAAAGAGATTAAAGAATGTATGCATGTTCAGGGAAAGAATGATTATGATTATTTGCTGGAAGAGATCGATCAAAACCTATTGAGCAAGCAGGAGTTATTTCAGAATCTTAATACAGATTTAATCGAGCAATTAAATAAGGTTGCCAACCAACGTAATTTACAGAGCCAGGCCAATGACAGAAGAGGGCAATTAGCCCATCGTTTAGAACACCTAAAAAAAGTGTTAGAGGATGCTCAAGAAAAGGAACAGGCCCTTGGCCTACTGATAGAAGATTATAGGAAGAAGACAGAAAAGCTTAATTTGGCAAGGCAGCAGGTTGAGCAGGACCATCATGGATCAGAAGAGGAACTACATAGACTGCAGGAAGTGCTATCTCAGCTCCAAGCTAAACTAGCCACCGCTAAGGAAGAAATGGTTGCCAAGCACTCACGTTTAAAGGTATTGGAAGAAAGCCTTCATTCACATAGTGGTTTCATGAAACCAGTGCGGGAGTTATTAAAGGCCACCAATCAGAAAAACGACGGTTCCCTTGGTATCTGTGGTGCAGTGGCAGACCTGATTAAGGTACCCCAGGGGTTTGAGACTGCCATGGAAGCAGCCCTGGGGGGAGCATTGCAAAACCTGGTAACAGAATCTTCCCGCCAGGCCAAGGAAGCCATTGAATATTTAAAGAGGCATAATTTAGGCAGGGCAACCTTTTTACCCCTGGATTCCTTACGACCTACCCCTGCCGGCGATTGGGAGAAAAGGGCATTGGGTTTGCCTGGTGTTATTGGTTTGGCAGCGAATTTAATTAAAACAGAAGGCAAATATCGTCAGGTGGTTGAACTGCTATTGGGCCGACTGGTTGTGGTGGATACGCTGAGCAATGCCATCGAAGTGGCCAGACAAATGCAGCAAAGAATCCGCATTGTAACCCTTACCGGAGAGTTGTTCAATCCCGGGGGATCCTTAACCGGTGGGGGAGCTGTCCGTAATGCGGGTGGGATGCTGCATACCCGTCGGGAAAGGGACGAGCTGGCAAAGGTTGTTCAGGTACTGCATCAAAAGGTAAATGATTTAGCCAGGGAGTTTACAGAACAACAACAACTCCAACAACAAGGACTGGAGCGCAATAAGGATTTGCAGCAGAAGTTAGTAATCTTGGGTTTAGATGTCCAAGCCGCTGCAATGGATTTAAGCAAAACCAGGGAAGAGTTGTCACGCACCAATGAACGCCGTCAGGAAAGCCATTATCAAATGCACAACATCGAACAAGAGATGGAACATTGGTCCCAGTCTGAAAGGGAAGCCAGCACAAAACGATCCCTTTTGGAAGGGGAGTTAACACAGCTGCAAGGGGAAATTAACCGAACCCAAGAGAGTCTTGCCAAAGCCAGGAACCAAAAGGCAGAGCTGGAAAGCAAGGTAAATCAGGAAAAGGTAAGACAGGCCGAATTACACCAGGAAATGCTTGGTATACAAAAAATTATTAAGCGATTAGAAAAAGAAATGGACGAGCGAAGGACGACAATTACAGCGTCCCAGGAACTTCTCCAGGGTTTATGCAAGAGAAATGCTGAATTGGCACAACAGCAAGCACAAGTGACTTTGGATCAAAAGAGTTTACAAGAGGAGCATCGTAAAGCCAAGGCAAATCTTAAGCTAGCCCAGGCTAGCCAGGAGACCGCGGCTAGTATGGTTGAGGAACAGGAAAAAATCCTACGTGCAAAACAGGAATTATGGCTGCAGACCAGTCAGAAGGTTCACTCCCTTGAACTGCAGCAGGCTCGGATTCAAACGGAATTAGAACTATTATCTGAAAGGTTAAAGGAACATGCTATCGATGATCCAGCTCAAATGACGGTATTGCCTGCAGCAAATAAAAAACAGGTTCGCAGTGAATTACAACTGCTAAAATCAAGTATGGCGGAGATGGGTCCGGTCAATGAAAGGGCCGAAACAGAATATCAGGAAGTTGTAACAAGATATAACTTCCTGGAGGAACAAAGAGTTGATTTAGAAGAGAGCAGAAATTCCCTGGATCAGCTAATCGATGAACTTAATCGGTTGATGTCCAGTCAATTTGAAACAGCCTTTAAGATAATCAATCAAAATTTTGCACGGATATTTGAGCAATTATTCGGCGGTGGTGGTGCCAGCATGAATCTTACCGAAGGGGATACTCTATCCTGTGGCATCGAAATTACTGCCCAGCCGCCTGGCAAAAAGAACCAAAGCCTATCCTTGCTATCCGGAGGAGAGAGGGCTTTAACAGCCATTGCTTTGCTTTTTGCAATATTAAAGTTTAAACCCAGTCCCTTTTGTGTGCTGGATGAGATAGAAGCATCTTTGGATGAAGCCAATGTACATCGGTTTGCTGAGTACCTCTGCCGTACCTCGGATGAAGTTCAATTTATTGTGATTAGCCACCGTAAAGGGACAATGGAAAAAGCAGATGCTCTTTATGGCGTAACGATGGACGAAACGGGAGTGACTAAATTACTTTCCATGTCCTTGGATGAGGCCAAGGGAAAGAAGAAGTTAGCCTAATACACGGACCTGGGTAAGGTTGACATGGTTCGATAGCAGGCATTATATTAGGGACAGGCTCTGGCCAAAATATTGAGGTTTGAACTGGAGGTTTAACAGTGGGCTTTTTTAACAGGCTAAAAGAAAGCTTAAGCAAAACCCGCCATAGCTTTATTGAAAAAATTGATCAGGTGGTTACTGGTCGTAAGGGTATCGATGAAGATTTATATGAAGAGTTAGAAGAGGTTTTGATCCAGGCCGATGTCGGGGTCAATACAGCCATGATGCTGGTAGAACGAGTGCGTAAAGGTGTCAAGGCCAGAAATGTTCAGGAGGCTTCTCGTTTAAAAGATATATTCCAGGAGGAATTGGAATATTTAATGGGTGAGAAAATGACCCCCATTAAGCTAAGTGAGGACGGCCCCACGGTGATCATGGTGGTGGGGGTAAATGGTGTAGGCAAAACCACTACCATTGGGAAAATGGCCCATAATTACAAGGAACAGGGTAAAAAGGTCATGCTGGCAGCGGGAGATACCTTCCGGGCCGCAGCCATTGACCAACTTGAGATATGGGCTGAAAGAGTAGGGGTGGAACTGATCAAGCATCAGGAGGGTTCCGATCCAGGGGCTGTGGCCTATGATGCTGTGCATGCTGCCCGTTCCCGTAAAGCAGATATTCTTTTAATTGATACCGCTGGTCGTTTGCATAATAAAAGCAACTTGATGGAGGAATTAAGAAAGGTTCACAAAATAACTTCACGGGAAATGCCCGGGGCACCCCATGAGGTACTGTTGGTGCTGGATGCCACCACGGGCCAAAATGCCCTCAGTCAAGTTAAAGTTTTTAGCGAAGCGGTGAATGTAACTGGTATTGCTTTAACCAAATTAGATGGTACAGCTAAGGGTGGGGTGGTAACCTCCATCGTAACAGAAATGGCCATTCCAGTTAAGCTCATTGGCATTGGCGAACGCATGGACGATTTGCGTCCCTTTAACCCGAAGGATTTTATCGATGCCCTATACGGAAAATCGAAGGAAGACGAATCATAACAAATTATTTTAAAACGCCTGGCGACGAAACCGAAAGTTTTGAGTGACATATTCAATTGATTATTATACAATAATTATCAATAATTATGACGTTAGGTTGAATCAAGGTAATAAATGATAAAAGAATAATACTACTTTTTGCGGGGGGACTCTTCGGAGTTGAGAAGGTAAAACCTGACCCTTTGAACCTGTTGGTTAAGACCAGCGTAGGGAAGCAAATCCGTTATACTATGTAATTGGGTGCTTTCCGAAATTTGGATTGCACCCGATTTTTGTTTAGATACCTAATTCATTTTAGGGTTGTTATTCAATTTTATACAAGGAGGATTTATATTTGAAAAACGTATTAAGTATTGCGGGATCGGATTGCAGCGGCGGTGCTGGCATACAGGCTGATCTCAAAACATTTTCTGCCCATGGGGTTTTTGGCATGAGCGTGATCGTATCGGTGGTAGCAGAAAATACAAGCCGTGTCATCGACATACAGGATGTTACGCCTGATATGATCAAAAAGCAAATTGATGCCGTGTTCGAGGATATTGAAGTACATGCTGTGAAAATCGGTATGCTTTCTACACCGTCCTGCATGGAGGCAGTTGCAGAAAGGCTTCATCATTACAAACCGAATAATATTGTGGTTGATCCTGTGATGTATGCCAAAAACGGCTATCCATTGATGAACCCCGATGCAGTTAACACGTTAATCAGGGTCATTATCCCCTGCGCGGATTTTCTCACTCCCAATATTCCGGAAGCAGAAAAGATCTCACGCATGGAAATTAGCAATCTAGGGGACATGGAGACCGCTGCCAAGAGGATTCATGAAATGGGCTGTAAAAATATTATTGTCAAAGGCGGACATGCTGTTGGCAATGCAGTAGATGTTTTATATGACGGTGAACGTATTTATCGTTATGAAACACATCGCATCAACACGAAAAACACACATGGCACGGGTTGTACCTTTTCTTCCGCTATTGCGTCCAACCTTGCTCTTGGACTTTCCGTTCCTGAAGCAATGGAACATGCCAAGCGGTATGTAACAACTGCCATTGAACATTCCCTGCCGATTGGCAAGGGAAATGGCCCAACACATCACTTCTATGACCTTTATCGCAATGGTTTGCGCTAATCACAACATTAACAAAATGGTTAATTATAGGAGGAAATAAACATGACAAATACAAGGGAAATGGCCCAACTGCTTACTCTTGTGCGCAGTCAAAGGCCACTTGTCCATCATATTACCAATTATGTTACAGTAAATGACTGTGCCAATATTACGCTGTCCATTGGTGCATCGCCCATCATGGCTGACGCCGTTGAAGAAGCAGGTGATATGGCCGCCATTGCTTCCGCCGTGGTACTCAATATCGGAACGCTCAATAGCCGAACGATAGAGGCAATGCTGATTGCCGGAAAGAGTGCCAACCAAAATGGCATCCCTGTGGTATTTGATCCCGTAGGAGCTGGCGCATCTAAGCTGCGCAACGAAGCTGCCGCGCGCATTCTTAACGAAGTAAAAGTTGCCGTGGTGCGCGGCAATCTTTCGGAGGTTCGCTTTATTGCAGGGCTTTCGGCCAATACAAAAGGAGTGGATGCCTCTGAACAGGATGGCGGAGATACTGCGGAAATTGCCCGGAATTTGGCGCAAAGACTGGGCTGTGTAGTGGCAATTACAGGTGCGGTGGATACGGTTTCCGATGGAGAGAGGACCATGCATATTCACAATGGACATCCCGCCCTTTCCGGTGTGACGGGAACAGGCTGCATGTGTTCATCCTTGATTGGCTCGTTTTGCGGAGCGATGCCGAATCAGGCCTTCGAAGGAACCGTTGCGGCATTGCTTTGCATGGGTATTGCAGGTGAACTGGCTTATGAGAAGGCTGGTCAGGTTGGAAACGGCAGTTTCCATATCGGAATTCTGGATGCCGTCAGCAAGATGGACGCAAATATATTGGAAGAAAAGATGAAATACCATGAAGCATAATGTGGACTATTCCCTCTATTTAGTAACCGACCGCGAACGAATGAACGCTCCTTCGTTGGCGGAAGCAGTGGAAAGTGCCATCCTGGGCGGCTGCACATTGGTACAACTCAGGGAAAAGACCGTAGCTTCCCTTAACTTTTTTAAGATCGCCCAAAAGGTAAAGGGCATAACCGATCGCTACAATATTCCACTTATCATCAATGACCGAGTGGATATTGCCCTTGCTGTTGATGCCGCAGGTGTACATGTTGGACAGAACGACCTTCCCGCAGCAACAGTCCGACGAATCATCGGACCGAATAAGATTCTTGGTGTATCTGCTGCCACGTTGCAGGAAGCGAAACAGGCACAGGCTGACGGTGCAGATTATCTCGGCGTGGGGGCCATGTTTGCAACAGAGACAAAAACAGATGCACACCTGGTATCGCTGGCTGAGCTTGGACAGATACGCAGCGATGTATCTATTCCAATTGTTGTGATTGGCGGTATCAATAAAGCGACCATACCAAAATTTATTGGTACAGGAATAAATGGCTTGGCTGTGGTTTCCGCTATTCTTTCGGCACAGGACATAAAAGCTGCGGCAAGAGAGCTAAAAAATCTGTCCTCATAGGAGAAAAGGAATGATTGATTTTCAAGCGGCTATATTTGACCTTGACGGTACTCTCCTTGATTCCATGGGTGTTTGGGAAGATATTGATGTTGAATTTTTAGCAAAACGAGAGTTGTCCGTTCCGGATGATTATATCAATGAAATTTGTGCCCTTAGTTTTCAGGAGGCGGCTGAATATACCATAAAGTTGTTCGGGCTTTCAGAGGAACCAGCTGCGATCATTAACGAATGGAATGACATGGCCCTATCCAAGTATAGTCATACTGTACGAATGAAGCAGTATGCAGGAGAGTATTTGAGTAAGTTAAAGGCACGCGGCACCAAGCTTGCTGTAGCCACAGGTCTTCCTCCGGTTCTTTATATCCCTGCTTTGCGAAACAACGGAATACTTGATCTTTTTGATGTCCTGTGTTCAACCGAGGAGGTAGCACGAGGAAAGGAATTTCCGGATATTTTTCTCTACGCGGCTGAAAGGATGAAAGTTGCGCCTGAAAATTGTATTGTATTTGAAGATATTTTTCCCGCTGTTTGCAGTGCAAGGCAAGCGGGAATGAAAGTCTATGGTGTCTATGACAAATCTTCCGCAGCATATTGGGAGAGTATTTTAAAGACAGCAGATGGAGTTCTTTATGACTTTCAATTTGCTCCGATACCTGTTTAGAAAGCCCTTAAAGGGTACAACCTAAAGGTTACAGGCAAGTGAGCCGGATGCGATCATCATTAAAATCAAAGGACGAGGAATAATTTATTAATAATGAGAGAATCCTATCCTTGAAATAATAAAGGAGGGATTATCTATGCCAGATGTAGCATGCACTGTTTCTAACTGCAAATATCACTCAGAAGGAAACATATGCTCAGCACAACAGATTATTGTACAAAATGACGGTCAGGGCGGCGGCATTAAACCGAACGCCGACCTACAAAGTCTTTCCCACACACCTGCCAACAGTGTTGACGATACCTGTTGCCAAACTTTCAAAAATACGAATGGCTAAATAAAAGGGGGCTATGTGAAAACATAGTCAAGCAAACCGTCTAAAACAAAAGGTTTTAGGCGGTTTCTTAATTTATTTTAAGAAATAAACGGTAAAATATATGCAGAAAAATAAAATAGCTTTAGCTGCACCAGAGCTAAACAAATTTGAGATATGTTTTTAACATCTCCAAGATGGTTCTTATCTTGCCTTTACAGAGCAGAGAAAATTCTACTGCAAATAGATAGCCACACTCACGGCAGAGGCCGGCTATTTCCACACATCTGCCACAGAGGTATCTTTGCTTGTTTTCAGATACGATACACTGGTAGCAGGGCCTTGACCATTCATTTTTTAAATAAGCATCAAGAGCACTGGGTAAATTGAAAATGGGCATCTTATCTTTCAGCATGCTTTTTATGGCAGTAACCGCGATTTGTTTTTCTGCATGGCTTAAACTTAGAAATTCGGTACCTTGATAGGGCGTGTGAAAGTTAAAGGATATAGAATTTATTTTGGGATGTTCTTTGGCTAGTTTACATAGGTTTTCAATGTCGTGATAATTTAATTTGTTAATGGCCATGTAGATGCAGATATTGCAATGATTTGTTTTTTGCAAATTCTGCAGAATCAGATCATAGGTATCCCCCCGAATCGAATTATGAGCTTGCTGTGTTCCATCCAGGCTTAGAAAAATAACATCCGCTTCGGGGATATTTAAGTCGATGGTCCCGTTGGTAACAATATTGACCAGGTAGAAACCCATTTCCTTTGCTTCCCTAATTAAATCCCGGACGGTTTTTCCCGCCTCCTGCCAAAGAAGCGTTTCACCGCCGCAGAAAAAGAGAATCCGAAGGCCCTCTTGATAAAAATTTATCATTTCTTTCCTCGCTGCTTGATAGGAAAGCATTTGGCCGGTAAGGTTGTTAACGGCACAGTGCTTGCAATGTAAATTGCAGGAGTCTGTTAAGATGATCGTTCCCAAGATCGGCTGCTGCCGTTTCAACAAAATGGTACGAAGCCCAAAGAGAGCAAGGGATAGAAAGTGTCTGGTTTTCATTTGGCTGTCCTCATAGCTTTATTTCCTCAATCCAGGGTTGTTGCATGGACTCCGCCCATAAGTGGTTTAAATAATGAAGGGAGTACTGTTTTTCTACATAATGGTAGGCAAACCGTCCCCAATCAGTTAGTAAATAGTTAGAACCTTGTTTGTTGCATAATCTAAATAATTTGAGCAGGCCCAAAAGAAGTCTGAATTCCTTTTCGATATTTTCGTCAAATAGCTGATGGAACCGCTGGGTATCGATAACCCCGTCGTAGCAGCGCCAAAAGATCCAGAAGATCATTTTTTCTCTCTTGTTCATGGTATTAACCAAGTTAATGGGCATTCTTTTTTGCTGGAGAGCCCGGATATATTCATCTACATGGAAGGTATTGAGATAAAAATAGTCTCCGAACAGAGAGGTAGCCCCAGCCCCCAAACCGATAAAACTTTCTCTGGTTACCGAGGTATATCGGTTATGCTGATCTTTACAGTAAGTCCAGACAGAACTCCTTTCATAACCATGCTCTTGCGAGATGGTATCGATGAGGTTGAGTATTTTACCTTCCTGAATTTCAGTAAACCGGCGTAAGCCTTTTTGCTTTATTTGTTTGCCCAGGTTAGTTAGGGGGAAAATGATGAGAGGATAGATGGAAAGTTGGTCTATTTTATAAGAGTAAACCCTTTGCAAGTCGTATGTAATATCCTCCATGGTTTGCCCTGGTAGATTTGTCATCATATCAACATCTACACATTTAAAATGGAAATGGTTAACCATGGATAGCATCTGGTCAATGTCGTGGGAACGATAGTTTCTCCCCAACTGTTTAAGTATTTGATCGTTAAAAGTTTGAACACCCAAGCTGATTAAATTAATTCCCAGCCTTTCGAGTTCCCTAAATAATGCCTCACTGGCATCCTGCGGGTGAATCTCTATACCAATATCCCCTTGAAAATGATAGTTATCCCGGATGAATGCAAGAATTTCTCGGAGTTCAGATAACAAAAGGCTTGGCGTACCACCTCCAATATAGACGGAGGTGATGTTTTTATTGCTGATGTACGCTTGATAGAGCATTAGTTCTTGGAGTAGGGCCTCTTTGTAGGCCAGAGCCTTGTTCCGATCATAGAGTACCTTATTATAAGGACAGTAAGGACAAAGGGTTTGGCAGAAGGGGATATGAATATAGATGCCCGTTTCATGATCGATGGTGTTAAAATCAACCATCTTTTCTTGATAGCCTTTGAATAAAAATTTATCTTTCTTTCCGATGATTCTTCGAAACAAGTCGGTAATCAATCTTACCCCTCCCTTTCACATAATTCTGTTAATCTTTTTTGGATGTACGCAAGATCAAAGGAGGAACAGACTCGTCTGTCTTGCTGGTCCAAAATTCGATAATGTTGGCTGATGATGTTTTGCTGAACGATATAATTACCTCTTTGCTCGGTATGCTTCCACCAAATTTTACCGCCCAGAGTAGGTTCATAATTATCTTCATAGCTATTAAAAGCAAGGGAAAGTACCAAATCGTGGGGGTTTCCCCCTAAGGCCATTTGGATAATGTCACTATCTTTAAATAATACAGCCACTGCCACCGCACCAGTCCAACCTAAACTAGACCGGCCCTTTTCTATTTGGACCAAAGTCTTTTTTGATACACCGATAATTTCGGCCATTTTATCCTGGGTGAAGTCTTTCTCATTGCGGATCAGCCTAAGTTTGTTATCAATAATTGTAATAAATTCGATTCTATTCAAAAGCACCACCCTCATTTTCAATTTTAGTGTAATTTTACACTTTTTATTAACATATGTAAATGGGGTTTTAAATGGAATCATAAAATGTAACCTGCAAAGAATAAAGGATAAGATAAGAAACGAGGAGAAATATTCTCAAAACGGAGGTAGCATTAAGTATTCGACCGCTCATCGGTAGGGCATTTTTATTTAATTAGTGAACCAGAAGAGGTGAGTTAATGAAAAAAATACTGGTTGTCGATGATGAACCAGCCATTCGGGATCTAGTGCAGATGGTGCTCACGCGTGAGGGCTACCAGGTAACAGTGGCCCCGGATGGGCAAGCTGCTCTGGATCTGGTTCGTTCCCACAAGCCGGACCTGATTATATTGGATTTAATGCTGCCGGACATGAGTGGCCATGAGGTATGTAAAAAAATAACCGATCAATATCAGATTCCCATCATCATGCTAACTGCCAAGCACGAAGTGGTGGACAAGGTATTGGGTTTAGAGTTTGGAGCCGATGACTACATCACCAAACCCTTTGATGCCAGGGAACTGTTAGCCCGGATTAAGGCACTGCTCCGTAGATTGAACAAACAGGTGGACTCCGGGACAAGTATTACCTATGAAAGCTTAGAGATCAACCTGGCCAACAAAACCGTTTATAAAAGCGGTGAATTAATCTCTTTAACCCCCAGGGAGTTTCAATTGCTGGAGGTACTGGCCACCCATCGCCGCAGAACCTTTAGCCGAGATGATTTAATGTCTCTGGCCTGGGGCTATGATTACAGCGGCGACAGTCGGGCGGTGGACATTCATATCACGCGACTGCGCAAAAAGATTGAAGATGACAGCAGTCAACCGCGATATATTGTTACGGTTTATGGGTTTGGTTACCGCTTCGGGGGTGTTTAGGTGAAATTCGCTACCCGGTTAACGCTTTACTATCTAGTTGCTACCTTGTTTTGCCTAGCCTTGGTGGGTGTAGCTATACTGAAGGGAATCGAGTACTATGGCATGGCGGTGGTAGAAAAACAATTAATTGAGCAGAGCGATTCAGCTACCGTATATATTACGCAGACTCTCCTGTTGGAGAAGTTAGGACCTTCGGGCTTGCATGAAATTGCCGGGCAGGCGGCAAAGAACCTCAGTGCCGGTAAACGGCAGGTACGCATATATGACCGACAGTTACAGATGATTACTGCTTCGGTAGACGGGGTAACGCAAGAGGAGATTATGCTTGGAACACCAGATGTACAGAATATCGCCCCGGCCTTACAAGGAAACTATGCCTACCATATCCGAAATAACAGGGCTTATTTTGCCTCCCCGATTGAACTGCAGGGACAAGTAATTGGTGTGTTGGAGTTTGTTTATCCTTTAGATTTTCTGAACCAGGTGCTTGCTTCTGCAAGAACTATCCTCTCTGCTGGGGCAGTTGGCTTTGCCTTGCTGATTACCCTGCTTAGCATTTCCATTGCTCGCAAAGTAGTAAAACCCATTCAGCAGTTGCTAGAAGCCACCAACCGCTTTGCCGGGCGAGATTTTACCCCCATACGTTTAGAACGCAGTGATGAGTTGGGACAGTTAAGCCGCAGTTTCAGTGATATGGGCAACCAACTGCAGGATTACCTGCAACGGCAGCGTCAGTTTGTGGCCAACGTATCCCATGAATTGCGCACACCACTGACAGCCATTAAGGGTTACTCAGAATATTTAATTGATGAAGTGAAGGGCCGGCCGGACTTGGAAAAGGCAGTTGATCATTTGAATAATGAATCAAGCCGGCTTACCCGCTTGGTTAATGAGCTGTTACTGTTATCTCGGATAGATGAAGGACGAGAAGATTTCCTTTTTGAGCGAGTAAATGTATCCGAAATGGTAAAAGAAACCCTAGACAAGCTGCAGTCTCGGGCAGCTAAGTATAAAATTTACTTCCAGGAAAAAGTTGAACCAGACGTAACGGTGTCGGGGGATCGGGAAAAACTGTTGCAGGGTATACTTAACCTTCTGGATAATGCTCTTAAGTATTCGCCTCCCGGTGGTAAGGTGGAAGTAGGTGTTGTTGCCGATGGCAACCGTGCTTATGTTACGGTAGCGGATCGAGGAAGGGGAATACCGCCGCAGGAACTGAATAAAGTATTTGAACGTTTTTACCGGGCAGCCAACGCAAAGGCAGTGGGGGGGACCGGTTTGGGCTTGGCGATTACCCAAGAAATTATCACCGCTCATCATGGCAAAATACAATTGGCTAATCGCCAGGGCGGCGGCACAAAAGTTACAGTGACATTGCCACGATTTTGAACGATACAACATTGAAACATGATTGTAGTTCCGTTGAAATAACCTCTTGCTACAATGGCATAGAAAGGAAAGCGCTTCCGCAAAAATAGCAGATACAAGGAGGAAAATATGAAGAGGTTATTTGTTTTGACAATGGCACTGTTCCTAGTGGTCGGATTAATTGGCTGCAGCGGTCAAAAAGAAAAGAAGGAGGACAATGGGATAAAGGTTATACCAAAGCCCCCTAAACAAGAGCTATCGGTAGTAAGCATCGACAAATTGCATGGTGGACACGCCCATGATATTTCACCCGATGGCCAGACACTGTTGTTCTCCTGGGACATGGGACAGCCAGCGAGTGATAAAATGGCCCCGGCCACCCTCTTGCACACAATGAATCTGGCCGATGGGTCAGTAAAAAAGCTTAGCCATTCGGAAATCCACCAAGGTAGTGCGCGGTACTCACCCGATGGCAAGAATATTGCCTTTGTGGAAAACGAGAAGACGTTTTTTCAAACCTACGTGATGGAGAATAAACCTGACGCACCGAAAAAACTAATCCACAAGTCCGATGAAATAGCAAACTTCAACTCCATTTCCTGGTCTCCCGATGGCCAGACCTTTGCAGTGTCTTATTTCTTGATTAATAAGGGTCGGATTGTATTGTATGATGCCCAGGGCAATGAAAAGCAGAGCTTCCAGCAGCCCGATGGCATCGCCATATGCCCCCAGTTTCTTGATAATCATACATTGTTCTATGTAGCTGTAGATCGTGCTAATAACACTTTAAAGGTCATGGCCCAGGATGTGACAGCCAGCACCAACAAGCCCAAGGAATTGGTCGCGGGCGCCAACTTCGAGGTATCACCCGATAAGCGCAGTTTAGCTTATCTGGTGAATGATGGAGATCATAGCCAATGGAAAATGAAAGTAAATGCCATTGATAGTAATTTGAAAGTAGGCAGCACTTTGACTGAGACCAGTGTAAAGGACAGCCTTGCACAGATGGCTTGGTCCCCGGATAGTCGGTATCTGCTTTTCGGCGACGGGAGTAATATTTGGGTTATCAACCCTAAAAACGGAGATAAAAAACAGTTAGTTTCAGAGATAGGGATGATTTACAATTTATTTTGGATCAATGCTGAGGAGATTATCTTTACCGGCGTTGCCAAAGAAGCCGAAGGGAAGGGAGACTATAATTTTAATACGTACCGTATCAAGTTAAAATAAGATAGTATCCACAGGTAGAGGGGTCATGCTTAAAACCCCTCTACTTGTGTTATCGTTCCTCATGCCGCCAGCGGCACCAGCAGAAGATGAAAATCATAGTGGTCTTTAAAGCCCAAGTCCCATGGCCTTATCGAAGGGCTAAGAGCCAATAGCCGGCCCTAACGAAGTACCCCCTAGCCAAAGGCTGACGGCCGATTTGTTGACCATACTTGAAAAATCAATTAGAATTGGAGGAAAGCATATCCAGGAAGGAGAATATTTCAAGTTTGTATATACCATTCTAATCATTAAGAATATAGTGAAAGGAGAGTCATTATGAGCGTTCGGATTGCGATAATTGGTGGAACGGGGGTTTACGATCCTAATATTTTAGATAATATTAGAAATGAGAAAGTAGTCACCCCCTACGGGGAAGTTGGTCTGAAAGTAGGGGACTATCAAGGTAAATCCGTTGCTTTTTTAAATAGACATGGAGCAGGTCATTCTGTACCTCCACATTTGGTAAACTATCGGGCTAACATTGCTGCCCTTAAGGAACTGGGTGTTAAGAGTATTTTTGCCACAGCAGCAGTGGGTTCTTTAAACCGGAATATGGCACCGGGCCATTTTGTCTTTTCAGATCAGTTCCTGGATTTTACCAAAGTGCGTCAAAACACCTTTTTTGAGGGCGGCAAGCAAGGCGTTGTTCATATTGATATGACAGATCCCTACTGCCCGGAATTACGTAAGGTATTATCAGCTGCAGCAGAAGAGTTAAGCTTAACGTATCACCAGTATGGGACCTATGTTACCTCTGAAGGACCCCGCTTTGAAACTCCTGCAGAAATAAATATGTTTAAACTTCTAGGTGGCGACCTGGTGGGGATGACCAGTGTGCCCGAGGTTGTTTTGGCTCGGGAGAAGGAAATGTGTTACGCCAATATTTCGATGGTAACAAACTATGCCGCAGGGATCTCGCCAACTAAGTTAACCCATCAAGAAGTATTGGATGTAATGGCTGAAAACGCTGGAAACCTCAGAAAACTTGCCATGAAAGCAATCAGCTTAATCGATGCCGAAAGGGGTTGTCTGTGCCAGGAGGCATTGGAAAAGCTGACGAAGGAGTGATTTGCATGAACGCAATTATTTGGCAGAATAACCAACTAAAGTTACTGGATCAGACTAAATTACCCGGCACCATGGAGTATATTACATGCAATGATTATCGTACGGTGGGAGAGGCCATTAAATGTTTATCCGTTCGCGGGGCACCGGCCATTGGGGCTGCGGCGGCCTATGGGTTAGTGGTTGGTGCCCAACAGGTTGAAGCGAATGATCGAAAGACATTTTTAGAAAAGCTGGAAGCCATTGCCGGGGAACTAGGTGCCACCAGACCAACAGCGGTAAATCTTCGTTGGGCCCTGGATAGGATGTTAATGAGGCTAAATACTGCCCCAGAGCAGGACACTTTGGAACTAAAAAAAATCATGTTGGAAGAAGCCCATGCCATCTATAATGAGGACGTGGAAAGCAATCGAAGGATGGGAGCATATGGCCAGGAGTTATTGCCCGAAGAAGCCAGGGTACTTACCCATTGCAACGCCGGTGCTTTAGCAACGGCCGGCTATGGCACGGCCCTGGGGGTAATCCGAGCTGCCCATGAAAAGGGTAAAAAGGTCAGTGTTTATGCTGATGAAACCAGACCATTATTGCAAGGTGCCAGACTAACTTCCTGGGAAATGGTACAGGAAGGTATTCCGGTTACCCTTATTACGGATAATATGGCCGGCTATTTGATGTCGAAAAAAATGATTGACTGTGTGGTGGTGGGGGCTGACAGGATTACTGCCAATGGAGACGTGGCCAACAAGATTGGAACCTACGGTGTGGCGGTTTTGGCCAATCATCATAAGATACCCTTTTATGTGGCGGCACCCTTGTCAACCATTGATATGAGTCTTGCTTCAGGTGAAGAAATTCCCATTGAGGAAAGGGATGCCAAAGAAGTTACCCATCATGGCGGGCAGCCCATGGCCCCGGATGGGGTACAGGTATGGAATCCTGCCTTTGATGTCACACCAAACCCATTGGTGCAAGCGATCATTACCGAGAAGGGTGTTATTTTGCCGCCCTACCAAGAGAACCTAGCTAAAATATGTAAAAGGCAGGAGGTTTAGTATGCCAGAATACATCGTAAGAGATATTAACCTAGCTCCTTCGGGAAGGTTAAAGATTGACTGGGTTAGTCAACATATGCCGGTATTAAATGAAATTCGCTCCCAATTTGAAAGGGAGCAACCCTTTAAGGGCTATCGGGTGGCTGTATGTATTCACCTGGAGGCCAAGACTGCCTATTTGGCCGAGGTATTAAAGGCCGGTGGAGCCAAGGTATCCATTGCCGGTTCCAACCCTTTATCCACCCAGGATGATGTTGCTGCTGCCCTGGCAGTGGCTGGAATTAACGTGTATTCCTGGTACAATGCCACGGAAGAGGAATACTTTGATCATCTGCTGCATTTAATTGATGACCAGCCGGACATTGTTATTGATGATGGTGGTGACGTTGTTCAACTGCTTCATACCAAGAGAACAGAGGCTGCTGCCCGGATTATTGGCGGTTGTGAAGAAACAACCACCGGAGTATTGCGCCTGCGTTCACTGGCTAAGCAGGGCCAATTAAAATTCCCCATGATTGCGGTAAATGATGCTTATTGCAAGTATCTTTTTGACAATCGATATGGCACCGGGGAGTCTGTCTGGTCTGGTATTATGAGGACCACAAACCTTATTATTGCTGGCAAAACAGTGGTGGTGGCAGGCTATGGTTGGTGTGGCAAGGGTATTGCCATGCGGGCCAAAGGTATGGGGGCTAAGGTCATCGTAACCGAGGTAGATCCCGTCAAGGCCATTGAGGCTTATATGGATGGTTTTCACCCCATGAACAGTATGGAAGCTGCTAAACTGGGGGATATTTTTATTACCGTCACTGGCTGCAAGGATATCTTTACGGCCAAACACTATCAACTGATGAAAGATGGGGCTATTCTTTGTAATGCTGGCCATTTTGATGTTGAGGTTAATAAACACGATTTAATCTCTCTGGCAACCTCACGCCGCATTGTCAGGAAAGATATTGAAGAGTTTACCATGGCGGATGGTCGCAAAATATATCTATTAGCAGAAGGGCGTCTGGTAAACCTGGCTGCTGGTGATGGACACCCAGCAGAGATCATGGATATGTCCTTTGCCCTGCAAGCCCTAAGTGCCCGCTATGTTTTAGAAAAAGCCAAGGATTTGTCCAATGAAGTATATGTTGTTCCTAAAGAAATTGATGATCGGGTGGCAAATCTAAAACTAAAATCTCTGGGCGTAACCATTGATATGCTTACCCCGGAACAAGAGGCTTATATTAATGAATGGAATCATGCAACCTAGGCGGGAAGATAGATGAAGAAGGATATTGAGCAAGTAAAACAGACAGTGGCGAGGCTGGGCAAAAAAATGTTGGAGTCTGGGCTGGTTGCCGGTACCTGGGGCAATATCTCCTGCCGCATTGGGGGAGAAGATTTAGTGGTGATCACTCCCAGCGGCATGGACTATGCTAATATGCAACCCTCTGATATGGTGCTGCTGGATCTCACTGGGCAAGTAATCGAGGGAAGCCGCAAGCCATCCAGTGAGGCACCCTTGCACCTGGCAATTTACCGAAATAGAGAAGATGTAGCGGGGATAGTACATACCCACAGTGAAGTGGCAACAGCCTTTAGTGTTTTAAGGGAACCCATTGAACCAGTGGTGGAGGATGCCGCTATGTTAGTTGGCGGTCCTGTGCAGGTGGCTGACTATGCTTTGCCGGGAACAACTGAATTGGCTCAACACGTGGTCGCAGCCTTAGAAAACCGCTATGCCGTGTTGATGGCCAATCATGGCCTGGTGGGTGTTGGTCGAAGGGTTGAAGAGGCTTTTACAGTCTGTCAGGTGGTTGAAAAGTGTGCAAGGGTCTATGCCTGGGCTAGGGCCCTGGGAAAACCTGTGATTTTACCTGAACATGATGTATCGATGCTGAGCAGGATGTATCGTAGCTCTTATGGTCAGCCTCAAAAATAGATAGCACCCCTCTAAGGGGAGCGGTTTTAGGAGAGATGAATTGTGAGTAGACTACTTATCCGCGGGGCGACAATTCTAACAATGGAAGGTCCAGATGCCATTATTGAGACCGGAGAAATATTAATTGAGGATGGCTGGATCACCCACGTGGGTTTACCTGGCTCAGCATCCGGCTCCTTTGATATGGACGAGATTATTGAAGCCGATGGGCAGGTAGCGATGCCTGGTTTTATTAATTGTCATACCCACGCTTCCATGACCTTACTGAGAGGCTATGCCGATGATCTTCCTTTGATGACTTGGCTGTCGGAAAAGATATGGCCCTTTGAGGCAAAAATGACCGGTGAAGATATTTACTGGGGGGCCATGTTGGCTTGTCTGGAAATGATAAAGTCCGGTACCACCTGTTTTGGCGACATGTACGATAGTATGCATCATGTGGCCAGAGCAGTGGAGGAAACAGGCATGAGAGCCATGTTATCTCGCGGCATGATTGGTGTTACACCCACTGCCGGTAAAGCCTTACTTGATGCAGAGGAGTTAGCCAGGAATTGGAACGGTAAAGCAGACGGCCGCATTACGGTCATGCTGGGTCCCCATGCCCCTTATACCTGTCCGCCGGATTATTTGGAAAAAGTGATGAATTTAGCTGCCAAGTATAAGCTGGGTATTAACATCCATGTAGCTGAAACTTTAACAGAGGTAGCAGACATTAAAAAGCAGTATGGTAGGACACCGGTAAAACACCTGGACCACCTAGGGCTATTTAAATTTCCCGTGCTGGCTGCCCATTGTGTTCATTTGGATGATGAGGAAATGGGTATTTTAGCCCAAAAGGCCATGGGAATAGCTTATAATCCTCAGAGCAATATGAAACTGGCCAGTGGCATAGCACCTGTGGCCAGGTTGCTTGAATTGGGTGCAACAGTGGGGATTGGTACAGACGGTACGGCCAGTAATAACAACCTAGATATGCTGGAGGAATTAAGGGCTGGTTCCTATCTGCAAAAGGTCAGCACCATGAATCCAGAAGTAATACCAGCCTATCGGGCTCTTCAAATGGCTACCATTGACGGTGCCTTGTGTATGGGCCTGGGAGATCGGGTTGGTCTAATCAAGGAAGGTATGAGGGGCGACGTAATATTATTAGACACTCAGGAACCCCACATGTGTCCACAGCATAATCTTGTGGCAAATATTGCCTATGCTGCAAACGCATCGGATGTCAGAACCGTTGTAATAGATGGTAAAGTTGTTATGCTGGATATGGTTGTTTTGACCATTGACGAAGATAGGGTGATGTACGAAGTTAGGGAAAGGGCAGCACGTTTAGCTGGAAAATAGAATGACCAGCCCCAAACAGGATGGAAGTGAGAACCCACTCACTTCCTTTTTTGCTATTAGCTGTTAGACATCCTAAACAAAGCTATCGAGCCAACCCTGACCGGGTAAGGGAATGGGTATCCAGTGCCTCAAAGCCGAAGCAGCGGTAGATATATCCCAACAGGCGATCGGCCACCTGGCGTGGATTTTCCATGGTTCGTGCCTCCCTGGGATTGAAGCCGTAGGGTAAAATGACATCCGTATAATTACAGCGAGGGTCGGGGAAGGTTTTATAAAAACTTAAAAATTTGGGGTCGTCTAAACCTTTGCCATCAATATTTTCCATGGCCACCTTGATGACAAATAACCCCATATAGCCGCTAAAGCGGTAAACCTCCCTGGTTAATTTAATTGTTCTGAGCAGGGCAATCTGTAGAGCCTGATAATTTAAAAACTCTAGCTGTCTTGGTTCTGATTCCCGGTCAATGCTTTTTACCTGAGTCGGTATCGGGGTGTAATAAAAGACTACACCCGAACGCAGAATTTCTAAACGTTGTTGTTCTCCCTCAAAGGCAAAGCCCTCCGGTTCAAAACGAATATTCTTGGGCAGGGTGCCCTTCCAAATATTGCGGGCCATCTTTTTAAAACGAGATATCCGTTCCGGTACAAAAAAGGGTTCGATAAGTTTTAAATTAAGAGGGACAGGGCAGCACATGACTTTAAATAACACCTCTTGCCCACTGCTTTTTTGCAGTTTACGGTTGATAAATGCTTTAACTTCGGTTTTGTTGAGTCGGCTCTTTTCAAACAAGCGATCCAGTATATGACGGTCTGTTTCCCGCACCGGGTCGGAGCCTTCCATATTTCTACGATAGATCCGACCATCCCGGATAATGTGGGGTGGGTAGGTACTCTCTGGAATGCGCACAACTAAAATACCTCTGTTAGGATTAGAGGATTTAAGTATTAGCTTCGATTCAAATAAAGGAACTGGCATAATTGTATCCCGGCAGATATTTCTAAAGCGATCCTTAGGATCATTGTTTATTTCAATACCGGGAAAAGAGGTTGGAACGTTCCTTGGATTACGTGCATCGGCACCAATAATGATCCAACCACCAAAGGTATTGGCAAAGCTGGCAACAATTTTGGCTAGATGTGTGGGAAAATCTTCTTTATACTCAACATAAAGTCCCTCGGAAGTTTCTGCCTCGATTAACTTATTGAGGTCTTGTTCTTCCAACTGTTCAATGGGTTTACCAAAGGGGTTAATCATAAGTACCTCCAGTTGGCCTTTTGACAATAGGTTACCACTTTTTGTACTGTTTGTGGCAAAAAACAGACGTCAGCCTTTTATGCCTTGGGCGTTTTTGTGCCTATTATTACGGGCATTAGTTGGTTGATATCATAAGTCTTGATTATCCTGAGCGGTAGATCCTTGTACCATTGAAAATCAAGTGTTTAAGATTCTTCGCTATCGCTCAGGATGACAAATGCTTTGTTTCAAGACTTAAAAACAAGACATGCATAAAAGCTGATGGCTAAATACGTCGTTGCTAGGTTGGCGGTTATTTAATTTTGCTCATTCTGCTAATGATACTTTTGGTGCCAGATCCGACCATGCTTAAAAAGCCTGTGTGGTTTGCTAAAACACTTTCTAAGGCAGCAAGCAGACGATCAAGCTGCTCATAGGTTACGACTAAAGGTGGTTCTATACGAATGACATTGGGATTGTTTAGGGTGTAGGCAGTGATAATCCTGTGTTTATTAAATAATTCCCCGGCCACTAGGCTGCCCATATATTCTTGGGCTAATTTATTAACAACGTTCATGGTAAATTTCAGTGAGAATTTGCCGGCGTTTTTTTCTGGTTGTTGAAATTCCAAACCAACCATTAAACCTCTACCGCGAACATCCTTTAACAAGGGGTATTTTTTCTTGAGGTTGTTTAATTGGCTAATCAGATATGACCCCTTTTCCTTGGTTTCCTGGCACAGGTTTTGGTTGAGAATTAATTCAATCGTTTTCAGTGCCGCAGCACAAGCGACTGTATTACCCCCAAAGGTAGAGGTATGGAGCAGGGCTTTTTCCATCGTTCCGTAAGCCTGGCGCCAAATCTTATCTGTGGTTAAATAGGCACCCATGGGCATTACACCACCGCCAAGGGACTTGGCCAAGCATAGAATGTCTGGTTCCACATCCTCTGCTGTGCAGGCGAAAAAGGTGCCAGTGCGGCCAATACCTGTTTGAACTTCATCGGCAATGAAAAGGGACCCATAGCGGCTGCACAGCTTCTTAGCACTGGCTAAATAACCCTTAGGTGGTTCAATGATGCCTCCTTCACCCTGAATTGGTTCCACAATAAAGGCAGCAACATCCTCCTGTTTTAATTTAGCCTGCAATGCCTCTAAATCACCAAAGGGAACTCCTTCCGCAGGGGAAAGAAGGGGTCGGAAAGGAATCTGGTATTTTTCTCTGCCAGTTACCGATAAGGCACCAAAGCTTTTGCCATGAAAGGAATTATGACAATAGATAAACTTAGTTCGGCCGGTGGCGATTCTAGCTAATTTTAAAGCACCTTCTACTGCTTCAGCGCCACTATTGCAGAAAAAGCTACGCTGTAGGCTGCCAGGTGCCAGGTGGGATAAATTATGGGCCAGCGCGGCTGAAACGGCACTAATAGAGGATTGAAGTAAATTTGGTCTGGTTTGAACCTGTTGCAAGGCCGCTAAAATCTCAGGATGATTATGTCCCAGATTTAAGGCACCATAGGCACCTAAAAAATCCAAGTACTCCCGACCTTGTTCATCAAATACGGATACACCCTGGGCTGAGACAAAGGGGGTATCAAAGTTAATCAGGCTTAACAGGGTCACCAGGCTGGCATTTAAATAGTGGGTGTGCAATTCTTTAACCTTATCCCGGCCCATGGTTAAGGCTTCTTCAAGGCTAATTTGCGTAGTACAACCACCGGAGCAGTGGTGATGGGACAAGACGAACACCTCCTCCTTTAATCGTCATTCGTTGTTAGCCATTAGTTAATAATAAACTATGTTTTCCACTCTAACAAATACCAACTTTATATAATTACTGGGGCAGTCAAATCTTTTCCCTTGACAGGGCTGGTTCACTTCAGTAAAATATACCTGTAAAGTAAAAGTCCTTTATACTCACTTGGTGAAAGGGGGACTAAGCTTTGAAGAAGTTTCATAAGATAAATCTACTCTATGATTTTTATGGTAGTTTATTAACAGAAAGACAGCAGAACTTCATTGAATTGTACTATGGTGATGATTTATCCCTGGGAGAAATTGCCGAGCAATTTGATGTAACAAGGCAGGCTGTTCACGATACGTTAAAAAGGGCCGAGCAAACTTTGACCAATTATGAAGAAAAACTTAGCCTGGTTAAAAAATTCAGTCAAGAGGACCAGTCCTTGGCAGAAGCAATAAATTTAATTAATCGATTTGAATCCGGTCAGGATATTAAAGGGTTGCATAAATCTAAAAGCATATTACAAGAAATACTAAATAACCGTCAAGAGCTTTAATGTAAAGGAGGCGTCTGAGTGTTTAAAGGTTTAGGTGAACGTCTGGATGAAATCTTCAAATCGTTAAAGGGTAAAGGGCGCCTTACCGAAGATGATGTAAACCAGGCCATGCGTGAAGTAAGGATGGCTCTTCTGGAGGCAGATGTTAACTTTAAGGTTGTCAAAGAATTTGTTGCCCAGGTAAAGGAAAGAGCCATTGGTCAGGATGTTTTGGATAGTCTTAGTCCGGCCCAACAGGTTATTAAGATCGTTAAAGATGAATTAACGGAACTCCTGGGTGGTACCCAGGCTAAAATTAATATATCTCCCAAGGCACCTACCATTATTATGTTGGTGGGCTTACAAGGTGCTGGTAAAACCACTACAGCGGGTAAATTGGCAAAACTTTTAAGCAAGCAGGGACGTCGTCCACTGCTGGTTGCCGGGGATATTTACCGCCCTGCGGCGATTAAACAGCTTCAGGTATTGGGAGATCAGTTAAATATTCCTGTATTCTCCATGGGCCAAGAAAATCCTGTTAAAATAGCTCAATCTGCGGTGGAACAGGCCAACAGTACAGGCAGGGATTTAGTCATTATCGATACAGCCGGGCGTCTGCACATTAATGAGGAATTAATGGATGAGCTGGCCAATATTAAATCCTCGGTAAAGCCCCATGAAATCATGCTGGTTGTGGATGCCATGACCGGGCAGGAAGCCGTCAATGTAGCTGGCAGTTTTAACGAAAAACTTGGTTTAGACGGCATCATCATGACCAAGCTGGACGGTGATGCCAGGGGCGGGGCTGCACTTTCAGTTCGCAAAGTAACAGGTACCCCCATTAAATTTGCTGGTATGGGAGAAAAATTAGATGCCTTAGAGCCTTTTCATCCAGACCGTATGGCCGACCGTATTCTGGGGATGGGAGATGTATTAACTCTCATTGAAAAGGCCCAGGCAAATTTTGATGCGGAACAAGCCGCTAAATTAAATAAAAAGATTCGTCAGGCAGATTTCAACCTGGAGGATTTTTTAGAGCAGATGCAGCAGGTTAAAAAGCTTGGACCATTGGAACAGGTTTTAGGTATGATTCCTGGGATGGGCAAATTAACCAAGCAGCTTAAGGACCAGCAATTGGATGGTAAGGAACTTGCTCAGGTGGAGGCAATTATCTACTCCATGACCGCCTGGGAACGTCAACATCCTGAAAAGATCGATGGCAGCCGTAAAAAACGGATTGCCCGGGGCAGTGGCACCAGGGTACAGGATATCAACCAATTATTAAAGCAATTTGAACAAACCAGAAAAATGATGAAGCAATTATCCAACATGACTAAAGGTGGCAAGAAGGGAAAAATGAAATTACCTTTCTTACAATAAATAATTGAAACCTATTTAAGGAGGTGAAATACAAGATGGCTGTTAAAATTCGTCTAAAACGTATGGGGGCTAAGAAAAACCCCTTTTACCGTATAGTGGTTGCTGACTCCCGTTCTCCACGGGATGGCCGTTTTATCGAGGAGATTGGGTATTACGATCCCGTCAAGAAACCCGCTGACGTAAAAATCGACGAAGCAAAAGCCCAAGATTGGCTTAAGAAAGGCGCTCAGCTTTCTGATACTGCTAAGTCACTGTTCGTTAAAGCCGGTATTATCCCAGGTCGGGCCAAGTCCAATGAGGCCTAAGGTTTCCAGGGGAGGTCCAGAACTGTGAAAGAACTTGTAGAAATTCTTGCCAAAGCCCTGGTAGATCAGCCGGACAAGGTAGAGGTAACCATGGTGGAAAAGGAAAGATCTGTGGTTATTGAGTTACGGGTAGCCCCTGAGGATATGGGGAAGGTCATTGGTAAACAAGGACGCATTGCCCGGGCCATTCGTTCGGTGGTAAAGGCTGCGGCAACCAAGCAGCGTAAAAAAGTAGTAGTTGAGATTGTTTAACAAAGGGGGCTTATCAAAGCCTCCTTTGCTCGCATATAGGGGGTCAATTCATTGTTAACCATTACTCGCCCTGTTATGGTAAAGGTTCGCATCACAGACCAGTATAAAAGGACTTTGGTTTTGGAACTTCAACAAACGGTAGTAAAGCTAGAATTAGAATTACAGCAATTGGAGCTTCAGTCCCGGAAATTAAATGAAATAGCAAAGAAAAACCCCGGTGCGGTGGAAATTCCTTTGACTCAGCTAGAGCAGGAAAGGCAAAAGCGAAAGGATACCAGGCTAAAGCTTTTGGATAAAATAAAAGAAGTTGGTAAATTAGAAAATGGTATGGAAGTGCTGCAGGGGAAGGTAGAAAGTTTTGTTCAGGTTCGCGTGGGAGATGATTGGAACCAATTAATGAATGCAGAAATTGTACTTCAAGATGGTAAAGTTGCGGAAATACGAGTTCTAAGTCCGGAGGAATAGGCCATGTCCCAAGATTATATTAAAGTTGGAGAAATTGTTAATACTCAGGGTGTCAAGGGGGAAGTGAGGGTTATTCCCACTACCGATTTTCCTGAGCGCTTTGTGAAAAATTCTAAAGTGTCTGTATTGCTCCGGGATCAGAGAAAGGATTACACCATCGAAAGAGCCTGGGAGCATAAACAATTCATTATTATCAAATTTGTGGAAATCTCGGATATGACAGAAGCTGAAAAACTCAAGGGTGGTTTGCTGCAAATTACCCCCGAGGAATTGATTCCCTTACCGGAAGGCAATTATTACATCTTTCAAATTATCGGAATGAGGGTATATGACCAGAGTAATCAGGAATTAGGGAATATAACTCAGGTATTACAAACCAGAGCCAATGATGTGTATGTGGTAAAAAATGACCAAGGCAAAGAAATATTAATTCCGGCCATCAAGTCTGTGGTTAAGAGCATTGACATGAATAGTGGTAAAATGGAAGTTGTTTTACCGGATGGACTAATATAAATAAGGTGAGTTCCATGAGAATTGATATTCTTACACTTTTTCCTGAGATGTTTCAGAGCCCCTTTAATCACAGTATTCTTAAACGGGCGCAGGAAAAAAAACTTCTTCAGATTAATACCATCAATATACGAGATTTTTCGCGCAATAAACATCATACAGTGGATGATACACCCTGTGGCGGTGGTGCCGGCATGGTCATGGGACCGGAGCCCTTATTTGAATGCTTTGATTTTTTAAAGGAAAAGAATGGCGGACAAGTGGGCCGGGTGGTTATGATGTGTCCCCAGGGGGAGCCCTTTAGCCAGGCGTATGCCAAGGAACTGGCGAAGGAAGAAAACTTAGTTATTGTCTGTGGGCACTATGAGGGTATCGATGAAAGGGTACGGGAAGCATTGGTAACCGACGAAATATCCATCGGTGATTATGTACTAACCGGCGGTGAATTACCAGCTATGGTGGTTGTGGATACCCTAGCCAGAATGATTCCGGGGGTATTGGGTGAGACGGCCAGTGCCGAGGAAGACTCCTTTTACCATGGCTTACTGGAGCACCCCCACTATACCAAGCCCAGGGTCTACAGGGGCTATGAAGTGCCAGAGATTCTATTGTCCGGTCACCATGAGAATATTCGTAAATGGAGAAGACGACAGTCTCTCCTAAGGACCCTGGAACGACGACCCGAACTGCTGCAGGAAGTAGAACTAACCAAGGAAGATAAAAAGGTTTTGCTTGAACTGCAGCAGCTTTTGCAAGCCTTAAAACTGGAAAAGAATAAATAGAAATCTTGCCCACTAAGGCAGGATATGATATAATTTTTCATGTTGGTTAATTACGGGCGGTCCGCTGCCTTTGGGAAGGTAAGAACGTCTAGGCGAGGAAGGGGGTCAAGCAAATGAACCTCATTCAATCTTTAGAACAAGAGCAGCTCAAAAAAGAAATTCCGTCTTTCAGACCTGGTGATACCCTGAAGGTTAACTACAAGGTTAAAGAAGGAAACCGCGAACGTATTCAGGCCTTTGAAGGTGTGTGTATTCGTCGTCGTGGCGGTGGTTTGAGTGAAACCTTTACCGTTCGTCGTGTATCCTACGGCGTTGGTGTAGAGAGAACTATCCCTTTGCACTCCCCAAAAATTGACAGCATTCAAGTGCTTCGTCGCGGTAAAGTGCGTAGGGCCAAACTGTACTACTTACGTGCCCTGCGTGGGAAGAAAGCCCGTATTAAGGAGCTTAACACTCGCTAAACTAAAGGGGACTGAAAACCAGTCCCCTTTTTGGCATGCCCTTTAAAGTAAGGTGTCAGACAAGTTTTCTAAGCTTTTGGGGAGGTTATGACCATGAAGCAGTTGGATCCTCAGAAAGAAGAACAAAATGCAACCAAACCCCAAAAATCGGCCCTTCGTGAGATGTTTGAGTCTATTGTCATAGCGGTTTTATTAGCTGCTGTGATACGTCTTTTTATACTAGAACCCTTTTACATTCCTTCTGGTTCCATGGAGCCTAATCTAATGATCGGTGATCGGATCATTGTAAGCAAAGTCACCTATCATTTAAAAGAGCCTCAGCGGGGCGATATCATTGTCTTTAAATTTCCCCTGGACCCCAGCAGGAACTTTGTAAAAAGGCTAATCGCTAAAGAAGGCGAAACAATCGAAATAAAAAACAGTGTTTTATATATAAATAATCAGCCTGTGCCAGAAAACTACTTACCCAAGGGGCTTGGATTTCAGGATTATGGACCCGAAAAGGTTCCTGAAGGCCACTACTTTATGATGGGTGATAATCGGAATAACAGTGATGACAGTAGGGTTTGGGGTTTCTTGGATAAAGAATTAATTGTTGGTAAGGCTGAAGTTATTTACTGGCCCATGAATCGGATTAGTTTAGCTAAATAAGTTTCAAACTTTAAGCTTTCGTAGAGGCTATTTTTGGGTAAACTCTTACGGAAGCTTTTATTTTATGGAGGGTTTTCAGTGGAAAATCAAATACAATGGTTTCCGGGGCATATGGCAAAGGCCAAACGTCAAGTACAAGAGGCTTTAAAGTTGGTGGATGTAGCCTTTGAACTGCTGGATGCCCGTGTTCCAGTTAGCAGCAGTAATCCCATGATCGATCAGATATTAGATCAGAAACCAAGGTTAGTTATTTTAAATAAAAGTGATTTGGCTGATCCCAACCTGACTAAACTTTGGTTGAGAGCCCTAGAAAAACCCCACATTAAAGCAGTTGCCTTGGATACCCTTAAAGGAGAGGGGCTTAAAGAAGTGCCCCGGGCAGCCGCTGCCTTGGTAGCTGAGCAAATGGCTAAGCTGGCAGCCAAGGGACGCAGGCCCAGGGCCATTCGCTGCATGGTACTGGGAATTCCCAATGTGGGCAAATCTACCTTTATCAATCGTATCGTGGGTAGAAGAGTCACCAAGACGGGTGACCTGCCTGGTGTTACCAAGGGACAACAGTGGATTCGGACAGAGGGTTCCCTGGAGTTATTGGATACCCCTGGTATATTATGGCCGAAATTTGAAGACCCACAGGTTGGCTTCAAGTTGGCCGTGACCGGAGCAATCAAAGAACAGGTAATTGATATTTATGAGGTAGCACTAAAACTATTGCAGTGGTTATTGGAACATGACCCTAACAAATTAAAAGAAAGATATAAATTAACGGAACTCAGCCCGGAAACATCGGTGCTATTGACAGCCATTGGGGCCAAAAGAGGCATGTTGGTGTCGGGCGGCGTGGTGGATGAGTTGAAGGCGGCTCAACTTGTTTTAAAAGAATTTCGGGAAGGACTTCTTGGGCGTCATACTCTTGATTTACCTCCGGTGTAAAAGGACCATAAGGCAGGAATAGTTCCCCTGGGATCGAAGTAATCCAGTGGGAATTATTTTATGAGGGGTAGATTAGCATGGTTTCTTTGGCATTGGAAGAAAAACTCTGGCAGCAAGGAATGACCTTGGTTGGTTTTTGCGATGAGGCTGGCCGGGGGCCGCTTTTGGGCAATGTAGTTGCTGCTGCGGTGATATTACCAATTGGTTTGTTGATTGAAGGAGTAAATGATTCTAAAAAACTTACTAGTAAAAAAAGAGAAAACCTATATAATGTTATTTATAACGAAGCCATTGCCGTAGGTATAGGCGAGGTTGATCATCAGCTAATTGATCAAATAAATATTCGTCAGGCCAGTAGGTTGGCCATGAAAAGAGCAGTGGAAAACCTAAGGGATAAAAAGGATATAAGGGTACAACCGGAGTATTTGTTAATTGATGGGGAAACCATTGACCTGGATACTCCGCAGGAAAAAATAATTCACGGTGATGCATTATCCCACGGCATCGCCGCAGCCTCAATTTTAGCGAAGGTGCATCGGGACAGGCAATGTTTATTGTGGGATCAGCTATATCCTGGTTACGGCATTGCCAAGCATAAGGGTTATTGTACCAAATTTCATGTAGAGGCATTGTTGGCAAAGGGCCCCACACCGATTCATCGCCGGACCTTTATCAAGAAAATTGTCGCTAAGGCGACGGTTGAACAACAGGAGTTATTTATAGTAAAATAAGTAAACTCAATACATTAAAAATACAAAATATTAGGATAATTTAGCTACATCAGAATAGTGCGACAAAATCTAACCCCTAACACAGCTATGTTCCGAATCGATACAGATAAACGGTCGATGGTTGTTACATAATGTTACAGAGTCAACCTGACAGTTTGTTTTTTAGACAATTGGGATATGATAAACCTTGATTTATTTCGCATGGAAATTAGGTAACACATTTGTAGATATTGGCTTGAATATTGCATCTTAAATTACTTGGCCATTGGGCAGTTCCCAAGTTTTAATCATTAACCTACCATTTTTTTAAAGAAAGGAGTGACTAGTATGTCTGATTGGGTAGGCGTAGCTTTGTTTATTGTTGTGGGAATTGTTTTTGGAGCCGGTGGAATGTTGACCAGTTTCCTTATACATCCCCGCAGTAAAAACAAATTTAAGCTGGAGACCTACGAATGCGGTGTACCCACAGAAGGAGCCACCTGGGTACGCTTTAAGACCCAGTATTTCACCTATGCTTTGATGTTTGTGATTTTTGATGTGGAAGTAATTTACCTTTATCCCTGGGCAGTTGGTTTTGAAGAGCTTGGTTTAGAAGGACTTATTAAAATGTTTTTATTCATCTTTATTCTAGTTTTGGGACTTTGGTATGCCTGGAAGGAAGGTGCCCTGGAGTGGAAATAAAGGATCAAAACAAAGCTGCCGACCCGGCAGTTAAAGATGAAATGTATGAAGAAACCGTTAAAAGACTGAAAAGAATCGGGGCGGAACCGGCGGTCATTGGCGAAGTGGCCCGCATGGTATCCGTTGGTCCCCTAGAGAAGCTTTTAAATTTAGCCAGGGCCAACTCCCTTTGGCCGATGGGTTTTGGTTTGGCCTGCTGTGCCATTGAGGGCTTAATGGCGGCCAATATGGCTCGGTTTGATCTATCGAGATTTGGTTATGAGGTAATGAGGGCATCCCCACGCCAGGCAGATGTGATGTTGGTGTGTGGTACGGTAACCAAAAAGGCTGCCCCCTTTGTGGTACGGCTATATGAACAAATGGCAGAACCTAAATATGTCATTGCCATGGGCAGTTGTGCCATTTCCGGTGGACCCTTTGTGGATTCCTACAGTGTAGTACCAGGTGTGGACCAGCTAATCCCGGTGGATGTTTATCTGCCAGGCTGCCCGCCCCGGCCAGATGCGGTCATTCATGCATTCATGAAGCTAAAAGAAAAAATAATTAATCCAGAGGTGGTGACACGTGGTCATGGACGGTAAACCACTGACCGAGGTAATGTCGGAACTCACGAATAAATACCCCACCTTAGAGGTTTCTGAAAAGGGTTATTTAACAGTGCCTGTGGATATATTGGTTCAGTTTATGCAAGATTTAAAAGAAAATTATGGCTTTAATTACCTTACGAATGTAACTGGGGCAGACTACCTGGAGTATCTGGAAGTGGTATATAACCCTTGCATCGTCGGGCAGCCGGAGATGCTCCATATAAAGACCAAGGTGGATCGAAATAACCCCCAGGTACCCTCCATGGTGCCCCTCTGGGGTGGTGCCATTTGGCAGGAGCGGGAGGTCCATGACCTGCTGGGAATTAATTTTACAGATCATCCAGATTTAAGAAGAATTCTGTTGCCCGATGATTGGGAAGGTTACCCCCTCCGCAGGGATTACCAATGGGAGGGTGGACGTGATTAGGCCTGAATTGAGAGGTGATACAAATTGTCCATAAAAACCGAGGAATTTTTGTTAAATTTAGGGCCTCAGCACCCCAGTACCCACGGTGTTTTCAGGATCATCTTAACCCTTGATGGTGAAACGGTGGTCAAGGCAGTTCCTGTACCAGGATACCTGCACAGAGGCATTGAAAAATTAGTTGAGTCCAGAACCTATCAGCAGGTGATACCCTATACCGATCGCTTAGATTATTTAGCCGGTATGTTAATGAACTGGGGCTATGTCCATGCTGTGGAAAAATTAATGGACATTGAAGTTCCCGAAAGGGCGGAATATATTCGGGTTATCGTAGGGGAATTGCAAAGAATAGCCAGCCACCTGGTAGCCACGGGAGCCTATGCAGCAGATATTGGTGGTTTGACTGGCTTTATTTATACTTTCCGGGATCGGGAAGATATTATGGATTTGTTTGAAATGATCTGCGGTGCCCGCCTGACACCCAGCTATATGAGAATTGGCGGTGTGGCGGCGGATATTCCCGATGGCTTCATTGAAAAATGCAGAAAGTTCATTGATTATCTGCCAGCAGCCATCGAAGAGTACAATGGGTTAATTACCGGCAATGAAATATTTCAAGCCAGAACCAAAAATGTAGCCATTTTGACACCGGAACAAGCCATTGATATGAGTTTATCGGGTCCGGTACTAAGGGCCTGCGGCATTAATCACGATCTAAGAAAAGTTAGACCCTATAGTATTTATGAACGGTTTGATTTTGAGGTTCCACTGGGTACCAAAGGGGATTGCTTTGATCGTTACTATGTTCGTCTATTAGAAATGGAACAGTCTGCCAAGATTATCAGGCAAGCACTGGCTAATATACCGGAGGGACCCATTAAAGGAAAGGTTTCTAAAGTCATTAAACCTGCCGCTGGGGAAGCCTATGCAGAAATAGAAAGCTCCAAAGGAGTTATGGGCACCTATGTTGTTAGTGATGGAAGTACCAAACCCTACCGGGTTCATTTCCGTCGCCCATCCTTTGTTAATCTTGGTTATTTAGATGAGATGCTGAAGGGCTGGAAAATTGCCGATGTCATCGCTATTTTAGGTAGCATTGACATCGTGTTAGGTGAAGTTGATGCTTAGATTGTGGGGAGTGAGGCAACGTGGAAAATTTATTTGTTAGCATAGCCAGTGGGGCCCGCACCCTGCTGGAATCCGCTGGCCTATCCGGTGGGGCATCTGATTTTTTAGTGATGGTTTTAAAGTTAGTTGGCATTCTCGTCTATATCTTGGTCAGTGCCCTATGGCTGGTGTATATGGAGAGAAAAGTGGCGGCTTACATGCAATGCCGGATAGGACCTAACCGGGTTGGACCCATGGGCTTGTTACAGACCACGGCGGATATTGGAAAGTTAATAAGCAAAGAAATTATTATACCCAGATGTACCGATAAGAAATTATTTTTACTGGGACCCGTCCTAATCTTTATGCCACCTCTGACGGTCTTTGCGGTTGCTCCCTTTGGTAAGGGCATGGTGGCCATTGATATGAACATTGGGGTTTACTATTTTCTGGCAGTGGCATCCCTTTCAACGGTTATTGTTTGGTTGTCTGGCTGGGCCTCTAACAATAAGTACTCCTTAATTGGCAGTATGAGGGTAGTGGCCCAAATGGTTAGCTATGAAATGCCTTTAATTTTATCCATTGTTGGTGTGATCATTCTTACCGGAACCCTCAATATGAGTGAAATCATCGAGGCACAGGATGGCGTTTGGTTTATTCTTCTGCAGCCCCTTGGGTTTTTAATTTATTTAATTGCCGCAGTTGCAGAAACCAACCGGGCTCCCTTTGACCTGGTTGAAGGTGAATCAGAAATTATCTGTGGGCCCTTTACCGAGTATAGCGGCATGGGATTTGCCATGTTCTTCCTGGCCGAATATGTCAACGTTGTATTGGTTTCCGTGATGGCCACTACTTTGTTTTTAGGAGGATGGCAAGCACCCTTTGACTTTACCTTTATTCCTTCGTGGATTTGGTTCCTTTTAAAAGTGTACATCATGATCTTCGTGATTATGTGGTTCCGTTGGACTTACCCACGGATTAGGGTGGATCAATTGATGGAATTTGGTTGGAAGGTGTTAGTGCCTCTTTCCATTGCTAACATTTTCTTAACTGGCATCGGTAAATACCTGTATCAAACCATAGGGAGGTGATTGTATTGTATGGCAAAGGTCTCATAAAAGGTCTGGGAATTACGATTCGGCATTTTTTTAAACCAAAGGTAACCGTACAATACCCAGAACAACGATTACCTCTTCCTGATAGATTTTATGGTAGGCCGGAATTTTATTATGACAAATGCATTGCCTGTAACCAGTGTGTAAATGCTTGCCCCAATAAGGTAATCAAATTAGAAACAGAGACAGTGGACAAGAAAAAGGTAGTCACAAACTATGAGTTTGACCAGCAATATTGTTTGTTTTGTGGTATGTGCGAAGAAGCTTGTCCCAAGGATGCTATTAAGTTCTCCAATGATTTTGAGTTAACCCAATATCACCGTCCGGACATAAAAATGCAATTTGTGACACCGGAACAAATCGAAAAGAAGAAAGAAGAAATAAAGCAAGCGGCGGCAGCAAAGGCTGCTGCAGAAGCAGCGAAAGCGAAGGAAGCAGCAAAGGAAAATCCCGAAGGAACAGGCAAGGAGGAAGCTTAATGGAGAATATTTTTGAATTAATCGCCTTTGTCCTGCTGAGCGGGTTAGTCCTCGGTTCCGCCTTGTTGGTGGTAACCCTAAAAGACTTGGTGCACAGTGTTCTTTGGTTAATCGTGACCTTTATCGGTGTGGCAGGGATTTTTCTCATGTTAAACGCCGACTTTGTAGCAGCGGTGCAAGTATTGGTTTATGCCGGGGCTGTTTGTATTATGATCGTCTTTGGCATCATGTTGGTGCAGAGACAGGATATAAGGAACTCCAATCCTCTAAATGGTCGCTATAAAATTGCTTTTCCAGTGGTGGGTGGGCTCTTTGTCTGTATAGGACTACTGATGGCCCGCAGCCAATGGATTGTAAGTACAAAGGCCGTACCGGAAAAAACCGTGCAAGCCTTATCACCCATCCTACTGCATGACTTTACCATTCCCTTTGAAGTGGCGGCCGTTCTTTTGACTGTAGCCCTAACAGGTGCCTTGTTGTTGGTTAAGGAGGTGAAGGCGAATGGGGACCGGTCTTAATCCTTCCTATTTTATCGGGTTAAGTGCAGCTCTTTTTCTGATTGGAGCTTTTGGGGTAATTTCCAAGAAAAATGCCATTGCTGTGCTGATTTCCATTGAATTAATGCTTTCGGCGGTAAATATCAATTTAGTGGCCATGAATAAATTTTTTACCCCGGATGCCTTCTTCGGTCAGGTCTTTGCAATCTTTATCATTACCGTTGCTGCTGCGGAGGTTGGACTGGGCTTAGCCATTGTGATTGCTATTCATAGAAAAAGGCATTCCGTTAATTTAGATGATTTTGATCTAATGAAATGGTAGCCCGCGGGTTGGAAGGAAGGTGTTAAAGAAATGGTTGAATTTGCTTTAGGTCATGCCTGGCTAGTTCCCTTACTACCAGCCTTGGCCTTTGTCCTGATCGTTTTTCTTACTAGACCCTGGCCGAAACTTAGCTCGTCAATTGCGATTGCCGCAATGGCGTCATCCTTTGTTTTGGCTGCTTCCATCGCCTATGGGGTTTTTACCAATCCGCATTTTATTGAAGAGCCATTGGTTTATTCCCTCAGATGGTTTGGTATGGAAGGGTTTACAGTCAACGTTGGGGTAAAACTGGACCCCACTTCTGCCATGATGCTTTTCATGGTTTCATTGGTGGCAACCTTAATTCAGATATATTCCACAGGCTATATGAAGGGTGACCCTCAGTACTCGGTATTTTTCTCCTACCTGTCACTCTTTGCAGCCTCTATGCTAGGATTAGTCATCGCCAGTAACCTACTGCAGATGTTTATTATGTGGGAATTGGTGGGCCTTTGCTCTTATCTGCTCATCGGTTTCTATACCTTTAAGATTTCGGCCAGAGAAGCAGCCAAAAAGGCCTTTATGACAACTCGTATTGGCGATTTCGGTATGCTATTGGGCTTACTGTTTTTGCAAATTATCTTTGGCACCCTCGATTTAGTTGAGTTGGCCCAAAGGGTTCCGAACTATGAGCAGTATGGCTTATCCCTTGGTTTGCTGACTTTCATTGCGATACTTGTATTTATCGGTCCCATTGGTAAATCTGGTCAATTTCCCTTGCACGTATGGTTGCCGGATGCCATGGAAGGGCCTACACCGGTTTCTGCCCTGATCCACGCTGCCACCATGGTAGTGGCAGGTGTCTATCTGGTAGGCAGAACCATGTTCCTCTTTACTGAAGTTCCTGGTGCCATGGAAGTAGTGGCCTTTATTGGTGCCTTTACTGCCTTATTTGCCGCCACCATTGCCATTACCCAAAGAGAAATTAAGCGTATTTTAGCCTACTCCACGGTTTCTCAGTTGGGTTATATGATGTTGGCTTTAGGGGTTGGCAGCCTTTCCGCCAGTATGTTCCACCTGTGGACCCACGCTTTCTTCAAGGCACTAATGTTCCTGGCAGCAGGCTCTGTGCTGCATGCTTTGCATGACAAGGCAGATGTTTGGAAAATGGGCGGTCTGATCAAAAAAATGCCCATCACCGGTTGGACCTTTGTCATTGGCGGTTTAGCCATTGCCGGTATCCCACCCTTTGCCGGTTTCTGGTCGAAGGATGAAATTCTGGCAGTAACCATGGAGTATGCCCAACATGGCCATGGACTGGGCTATGTTTTATTTGCGATGGCAGCCTTTACAGCATTTTTAACCGCCTTTTACATGTGGCGGATGATCTTCTTAGCCTTTTTCGGTGCGGAAAAACCAGAAAATCACCCTCACGAGTCCCCTTTAAGTATGACCTTCCCGCTGATGGTTCTGGCAGTGTTTGCCACAGTGGGTGGTTTAATTGGTACTCCCTGGGCCAATGCTTGGGGTCAATGGATTCATTTTGGACATCCCCATGCGGCAGCACCTGCCTATGGGCTGATGGCACTATCCGTCGTTCTGGCCTTGGCTGGCATAGGCTTAGCCTATACCCTTTACTGTAAGGATACAGAAAAGCAAAGGGCCCAACAGCTGGCAGAGAAATACCCGACCCTTTACAAGATTTCCTACAACAAGTATTACATTGATGAACTTTATCAATGGTTTAATCAAAAGGTTGTGGATGGTGGAGCAAAGGTACTGTATTGGTTTGATATCCATGTGGTGGATAAATTCATTAATGATATGTCAGAGCTCACAGGCTTAACTGGAAAAGGTTTTCGTTATTTTCAAACCGGTAAACTGCAGACCTATGCCTTGGTGTTCTTCCTTGGACTGCTGGTCATAACTGTGGTACTGGCCTTTGGTGATCCAACTTCCGCTGGTATCATGGGAGGTGTTAAATAATGAATATTCCTGTACTAACCTTAACCTTACTATCTCCTATCCTGGCTGCCTTTGTGATCATGTTTATCCCCAAAGAAGAAGATAAGCTGTGTAAATGGGTAGCAGCTGCTGGTACAGGAACAGCTTTACTCCTAAGTCTATACGTTTATTTCGGCTATGACCAATCCGTGGGCGGCTTACAGTGGGTAGACTTTGGTGGACCAGTTCCGTGGATTCGTGATCTGGGAGTTTCTTGGTACATGGCGGTGGATGGCCTAAGCCTACCCATGCTGCTGCTAACAAACTTAATCGGTTTTACAGCGGTATTTGCTTCTTGGAACATTACTCTGCGGGCCAAGGAATTGATGATTTACCTGCTGGTTTTAATTGCCGGTGTGATGGGAACCTTCATCGCCCAAGATTTGTTTATCTTCCTCCTGTTCTATGAAGTGGTGGTTATTCCCATTTATATTATGGTTATTATCTGGGGCAGCTCGAAACGGGTCACCAAGGAATATGCCGGTATGAAGCTGACCATCTATTTATTAATTGGATCGGCATTCCTGCTGGTGGGTGTAATTGCCATCTTTGTGCAAGCTTTGCAGATAACGGGTGTACCCAATATGAGCTTCGAAGCCCTGTCTCGGGTAGCTTTTCCGGAGCAATTCCAAATCTATATGTTTGCCTTGTTGCTGATTGGTTTTGGTTCCTTGCTTTCGATGTGGCCCTTTCACTCCTGGTCACCGGATGGTTACGCCGGCGCACCCACTGCGGTATCCATGATTCACGCAGGGGTTTTAAAGAAAATTGGGGGCTACGGTCTGATTCGCTTTGCGGTGTTTGTACTGCCCCTGGGAGCAAAATTTTGGGCCCCTTATATTGCTGTTTTGGGTGTGATCGGTGTGGCCTATGCAGCCATGGGAGCTTTGGCCCAAAAGGATCTTAAATATGTTGTTGGTTATTCCTCTGTGTCCCACATGGGCTATGTATTGCTGGGGGTAGCTACCCTGGGTGTAGTAGGGGTCAATGGGGCCGTGGCAAACATGTTTGCCCACGGTGTTATGGCAGCATTATTCTTCTCCATGATTGGCTTTATTTATGAGAAGACCCATACTCGTTGGATTCCGGATCTCGGAGGAATATCCCATTACGCGCCTCGCTTGTCCGTTGGTTTTATGATGGCGGCCATGGCGTCTCTGGGCCTGCCCGGTTTAGTCAGTTTTATACCAGAGTTTACTATTTTTGTGGAATCCTTTAAGGTCTATGGTATATTGGCAGTTCTCGCCATTGCCGGGATTATTATTACCGCTTTGTATGTATTGCGGGCCGGTGCCAACACCCTCTTTGGACCTGCCAGAGAAGAATACAAAGACATTAAGGATATTCGAGGACCGGAACTGGTGCCACTGGTTGTCCTGGGCGGGGTTCTAGTTATCGGAGGTATTCTTCCCTCACTGCTGTTTGACATGGTGAATAGCGGGGTAGCGCCCATTCTAGCGCATATCAACGAAGCCCTGCAGTTAGGGGGGAGATAATAAATGGAACTTAATTTTTCGTTGCTAATGCCAGAGCTTGCCTTGTTTGGAGTAGGATTACTAACCTTTGTTTTGGGGTTGCTTGTTCCTTCCCAATCAAGAAAGGGATTGGGGAGCATTGCTCTAATGGGACTAATCCTGGTACTGGGTGTTACCGTGGCTAACTGGTCCAATCAGGGAGTCATGTTAAATGGCATGTATATTGTGGATCGTTATGCCATGTTCTTTAAAATCCTATGCCTAACCTCGGCTATATTGGTTGTATTCGGTTCGTACAAATATGTCGACCAGCAGGTAAAAAATCACTTTGAATATTACTCAACCATTATGTTTACCACCCTTGGTATGATGGTAATGATTTCAGCCGGTGATTTTATTACCCTGTATATGGGACTTGAACTGATGACCATTTCCTTTGTTATTCTGGCAGCTTTTCGCTCCACAGAGGCCAAATCTTTAGAGGCTGGCATGAAGTATCTGCTATTGGCTGGCATGTCAACGGCTGTGTTGCTTTATGGTCTAAGTCTGGTATATGGTACCACAGGAACCATCCTGATTGGAGAAGTTGCCAGTAAAGTTGCTGCCGGGGTAGACTCCCCGCTGTTAATCGTAGGCTTGGTTATGCTGGTGGCTGGTTTAGGATTTAAAATATCAGCGGTGCCCTTTCACATGTGGTCGCCGGATGTTTACGAAGGAGCACCTACACCCGTAACCTCTTTCCTGGCCGTAGCTTCCAAGGCAGCCTCCTTTGCCGTTTTCGTTCGGCTGTTTATTGGCAGTTTCGGTGTGATCCAGGAACACTGGGTTGGGCTGATTGCAGTTTTGGCTGCTTTAAGCATGGTGATTGGCAACTTGGTGGCGATACCCCAAACAAACATTAAAAGGATGCTTGCTTATTCCAGCGTTGCTCAGGCAGGCTATATCATGGTTGGTTTAGTCGCTGTTTCAGAGGCCGGCATTAAAGGTGTTATGTTTTATGCCTTTCTCTATGTCTTTGCAACCATAGGGGCCTTTACCGTGGTGGCAGCGGTTAGCAACCAAACCGGCAGTGATGAAATAGCAGATTATGCCGGACTGATTCAAAGGGCTCCGCTGGCAGCCAGTGTCATGCTGGTTTCTCTTTTATCAATGGCAGGTATTCCACCATTGGCAGGTTTTGTAGGAAAGTTCTATCTTTTCCAAACGGTGGTTCAAGATCATCTGTGGTTAGTCTTTTTAGGCTTAATCATGAGTATGATTTCCGTCTATTACTACTTGAGAGTGATACTCGTAATATTTAGGGATGAACCGAAGGATGCCTCACCCATCCGATTGGGAGGAGCCACCGCCATAACCTTGGTGATTACCATGGTGGCTACCATTCTTTTAGGTATTTATCCCGGCCCATTGTCTGAAATGGCAAATATGGCTGCCCAATCCTTTTTAATAAGATAAAACGTGACCCCCGTTTTCATAACTTCTCCTCCCCATGTAGATCATTGTCTATGTGGGGATTTTTTTTAGCGAAGACAGCAAGGCAAAAGCCAAAAGACGAATGGCGAATTTGTGGAGGAAAATTTAGCTAGAATCAAGAAATTTGGTACAAGTCACTAGGAGTCATGGAAGGAGGGAGAATATGACCTTTCAGAGAAAAGCCCTGGGAAAAAGAGGGGAAGGGGAGGCCTGTAAATATCTTCAGAAAATGGGTTACCGTTTGCTGGAAAGAAATTACCGTTGTAAATTAGGTGAACTGGATATTGTTGCCAAGGACTCACCAGGAATCTTGGTATTTATAGAGGTTCGCTCCCGGTCGGGCAAGAATTTTGGTCTACCCGAAGAAAGTATAAACTACACCAAGAAAAACAAACTCAGAACATTGGCCAATTATTTTCTAATGACCAGACCTGAGTTTACCAGAGTACCTTGCCGCTTTGATATTATGGCAGTTTATTTCAACAAAGAGGGTCAACTTGAAAAAATAAACCACATCAAAAACGCCTTTTAATGCCTTTCCAACTGTCCAACTAGCTAGTTTTCCATCTAACTAACCAGACTGGGCATATTTGCAAAAGCTCTTGCATTCCGGAATAAAGTAGCGCGAAATACAGTCCTCGGGGAAGCCAGGCAGGCTCTCATAACAGGACGGTGTGTTTTTAGGACGGGAATAAGCACAAGCCACACAGGCTGGTGTGCACCCAAAACGTAAGCAGGCAGTACCCCGGGTACCAAATTGAATCTCAACATAACAGGGACGGGGAGTGTCAGAACGGTGATAGGTTAAATTAGGTCCGCCACCCATTAATGAATTCCTCCTTATTTATATTTTTATTTCTTTGGCCACTTAAATTGCATCGTACCAAGTACAAAGAAGCCAATACCTAGCAAGCCAAACTCCACTTTTTGCTCTACAAAAAAGCTAATGATAATAAATACTATGCCAGTTGTTCGCAGTGATTTCGAAATACTAGGACGCTTATCATCCAAAATCTTTCACCCCTGCACTTGTTTTTGCTTATGTTAACATATTACTTAGTCGATAACAACCATCATCCGCTCCCTGATAGAGGTGGGTGGCAGCGAAGCTGACGGCTAATAATAAGGTCCAGTACTTTTTTCCATGCTGTTAACAAGGTCCCAGAGTACTTTACTGGCTGGTTCACGAAAGATTAATTGGGCCTGTTCATCCCAGGCAGTGGGTTCTTTATTAATAATCACAATACCCCGGGACAAATAGGGTAACGAAGCAACCGGCTGCACTTGTAAGCTGCTGCCAATTACTAATAACAACTGACAACCTGACATAACCTTTTCTGCTATAAAATAATCCTCTGACATCCTATCCCCAAACAACACAACCTGAGGACGCAGTAAACCACCACAATTTGGGCAATGAAAACGATGGCGAAGCTGTTCCAGGCCATAATCATGTTGGCATACTAAGCAGTAACATTCTCTTAAATGGCCATGTACTTCCCAAACCCTTTGCGACCCTGCCTGTTGATGCAGTCCATCAATATTCTGGGTTATGGTACCCAAAAGCCAACCCATCGCTTCAAGCTGTGCCAAAGCCAGATGGGCTTTATTGGGCCTAGCCCGAAGGCATGTATCCCACCATTGAAAATTTAGAGCATAAAAGGATTTGGGGTCTTTTTTTAGTGCTTTGATGCTAGCCACTTCCTGCGGGTCATAGCGATGCCATAAACCAGTATCTTTACTACGAAAATCGGGGATACCACTTTCTGTGCTGATACCGGCACCAGTTAGTGCCAAAACTTTACCCGCAGTTTTAATTGATTCCACAAGCTTAATTATTCGATCCTGATATAGCAGTTGAGACATCCTTTCATAAAATTATTATTATAAGGGCCAATTATTTTTAGTTCCACCAATAGCTTTACTTTTCCTTGACAAATTGTAAACAAAATTGAAATAAATCACCCTTAAGATAAAAAGGACCGCCCCAAAGGGCGGTCGGTTTAGGAATAATTTTTGTCCGAGATTTTTTCCAAGGAGTGGGACATTCTTCTCATGTAACACAAGAAGGGAAGGGTCATCGCTATTGAGGCTAAGGTCATAAACATTAAGCCGGGTCCATGATTTCTATGATAGTCATTAAACATAAATACACCTCCTTGCAATTATTTTTTCTATTTTTAAAAAATTAACCCGAAGAAGATGATGGTATATAAACCATTTCATTTAAAAGAAAAAGGGACTTTCCGTCCCTTTAATGTAAATCAAGATATTTAATGGCAATCCAGCTAAATAGGCATGCGAAACAGTTGTAAACAAAGCCAAAATCTAAAATGTAATTACCTTATTGCCATTTTTTATATAATTAGTTAATATCTGACCGGTATATTTGACATCTACTCCCAGTGCCTGTAACGCTTCAGTAATACCGTAAGAGTCAGAACAAGACTTACAGGCAATTACATTGACACCTAATTCCTGCATTCGTTTTATATGGTCTTGTAGTTCCTTGTCCTCGGTTAATAACTTAGAAGATGCCCCCCAGACCATTAAAGTAATTTTCTCCCACCAACCCCTAAGCATAGAATTAGTGGAATACATGAACACCATCTTTATTGCCACATCCCGATCCCCACTGGTCCAAATTACCACAAGCTCGTCCTGCACTTATTTATCACCCCATTAAAGATTTTATCTTAATTATAGCATATTTAATTAATTCGAAATATTGCCTAAATTTAAAGGAAACTTATTAATTATGGTGAACTAGATCTAAAAAGAGGTGGGGAAGTTTAGATGGGGGAAATTAAGTGCTAGCAATTATTGATAGTGTGGCTTTACTTGGTTTAGATGGTCAAAGGGTTCGGGTGGAGGTAGATGTTACGCATGGTTTACCTGGCTGGGATATTGTTGGCCTCCCCGATATTGCCGTTCGGGAGTCTAAGGACAGAGTTCGCTCTGCTATTAAAAACTCCTTTATGGATTACCCCATTCAGAGAATAACCGTAAATTTAGCCCCTGCGGATCTGCGTAAGGAAGGGCCAGTTTATGATTTACCTATTGCCGTGGGTATTTTAGCAGCCACTGGTCAAGTTAATCCCGAACTGACGAATGAAATGTTGTTTATTGGTGAACTGTCCTTGGATGGCTCCCTGCGGGGTGTCCATGGGGTATTGCCATTGGTCATGGCAGCCAGGGACCTAGGAATAAAAAAGGTTATTGTGCCGCTGGACAATGCGGCAGAGGCGGCATTGGTTAGGGATGTTGAAGTATTTGGTTTAACAAATCTAGTCGAACTCTCAGGGGCACTAAGGGGGGAAACTAAACTAATACCCTTTTCATTAGAAGAGTTGACCACGGCCCATTCTGATGGAGTAGGGTTAGATTTTGCAGATGTACGTGGCCAATTAGCCGCCAAACGTGCAATGGAAATTGCTGCAGCCGGAGGGCATAATATCCTTATGCTAGGTAGTCCGGGTTGTGGGAAGACCATGTTAGCCAGAAGATTACCTTCCATATTGCCGGAGCTTAGCTTTGAAGAATCCCTGGAGGTAACTAAGATTTATAGCTTAGCCGGTCAATTGCCTGCTAAAAACCCTTTAATCCGTCAACGGCCCTTTCGATCACCCCATCACACCAGTTCAACCGCAAGTCTGGTGGGTGGCGGAAGAATTCCCAAACCGGGTGAAATAAGTCTTGCTCACTATGGTATACTCTTTATGGATGAAATTCCGGAATTTCATAAAGACAGCTTAGAGGCACTTAGACAACCACTGGAGGACGGGTGCGTCAGTGTTTCCAGAGTTGCTGCCAGCTTTACCTTTCCAGCTAATATTATGCTGGTTGGTGCCGCTAACCCTTGTCCCTGCGGTTATCAATTAGACAAAGAAAAAGAATGCACCTGCACGCCACATCAGGCCCAAAAATACATTAACAGAATTTCAGGACCTTTATTGGATCGCATTGATATTCACCTGGAAGTACCTAAGATATCCTACGAAGAATTAAATAACGTACCTCCTGGGGAATCCTCAGTTGACATCAAGGCTAGGGTGGAAAAGGCTAGGTCTATCCAAAGGGAGAGATTTAATAAAAGCTCCTTAGCCTGTAATGCAGCCATGGGAGCGAGGGAAGTTCGCAAGTATTGCAGGACGGATGCGGCCGGAGCAAAGTTATTACAAGAGGCCTTTAAAAGAATGGGCCTGAGCGCAAGATCCCATGACCGTATTTTAAAGGTTGCCAGAACCATTGCTGATTTAGCAGGAAGTGAACATCTTTCGGCGAATCATTTGGCTGAGGCTATTCAATACCGGAGTCTTGATCGAATACTACGGAGCTGAAGTGTTTTTAGTTTAAAAATGTGGATAGAATACTAGTAGCGATAGAGGAGGTAGAATTTATGCAGGCCAAGGACATTATGAGTACCAATGTTATTACTGTAAAAGGTGATACTACTATTAAAGAAATCGCCGAAAAATTAATAGAAGAAAAGATATCCGGTGTACCAGTGGTTGATGAAGAAGAAAATCTGATCGGAATAGTAACAGAGGGGGACCTCCTGCACAAAGAAGCGAACCCCCGGACTCCCAGGTATTTTGGCATCCTAGGAGCGGTTATTTATTTTGGCGGCATGGAACAGTATAAAGAAGATTTTAAAAAACTTGCAGCCCTAAAGGCCTCTGAAATAATGACCACTAAGGTAGTAACTGCTGCAAAGGAAACGGAAGTCAGTGATCTGGCCAATTTAATGATTAAACACAATATAAAAAGAATCCCCATAACTGAAAATGATAAAATCATAGGAATGGTAAGTAGGGCAGATATTATTAAAACCTTCAAAATGTAGGGAGCGACCCCCGTGTCGTTCCGTTACGGTCGCACCATAAATTGCATAAAGACTTTCAAAAGGTTATAAAGAGATAAAATGGGCGTGTTGCCAAACTACTTTCTTTAGTAGCAGGCAACACGCCCATTTTATCTCTAAGACCCTTGAAATTTAGCCAAAATCTTATCCTTATACATACTTAGGGCCGGGGAAGCTGCACTTCTTTTTTCCATTAATATATTAAATCTAAGTATTTTTTCATTAAGCTTTTTTGTTAAACGATTCCTTTCGTTTTTGTCATAACAATAATTAATAAGTTTTTCTAGAGAAATAATTTCCTTTTTTATTTCTATTTCCTCCGGTACAATACCAGCATTTTTCAGAATACGGTAACCAGCACGGAGGTCCTCGGGTATATGGGACAAATCTTCAAGGGGCAGCGGTTTACCACTGCCGGGTAGATCATTGAAATCTCCCCTATTAAGTGCTTCTTTTATTTTGTTTTCTGCAATTAGCGTAAAAATATCCATATGAAAATCACCTTCAATTTATATTATATTACAAAGTTTCCCGGTGTAAAATTGTTTAATAATTAAACAGGTTATTTTTTTACTCAATCAAACTAACTTAACACGGACACCTTGACACTCTAAAGAAAATGGAGTTAAATAATATATGTTGAAAAAAATAACCTGTACATGTGACCGGAACGTTATACAGTACAATAAACACTAATGAAGGGGATTTATCATGCAATTAACGAAGAAAGAAGTGTTTTTTACAGGATTAGCACTCCTGGCTATGTTTTTTGGTGCAGGAAACCTTATTTTTCCTCCCTTTCTAGGACAACAGGCAGGGGCGCATTTGTGGACTGCTATGTTTGGCTTTATTGTTACTGGTGTAGGACTACCCTTAATGGGGGTTATGGCTGTGGCGAAAGCAGGGGGGGACTTGGAATATTTAGCCAATAGAGTTCACCCGCTTTTTAGCAAAATAATTACTACGATTGTCGTTTTATCCATTGGACCGCTCTTAGCTATTCCACGTACCGCCGCTACCACTTATGAAGTAGCAGTGGTTCCATTTATCGGCAAGGCATCTGGTTTAAGCCTAGCCATTACATCCTTAATATTTTTTGTAGTTGTGTTACTTTTTGTTTTACGTGGTTCTAAAATAGTTGATGATATTGGAAAAATACTTACACCATTTTTGATAATATTTTTAGCAATCGTTATTATTAAAGGTATTATTGCTCCTCAGGGTACCATAGGTGTGGCACAATTCGAAGCACCCTTTTCCAAGGGATTCTTGGAAGGTTATAATACCATGGATGCACTGGCCTCGGTAATCTTTGGCATGGTAATCGTAAATGCACTGCAAGCCAAGGGAATAAAAAATAAGAAGGTCATTGAAAAAGCTACCATTTGGGCCGGCATAATTGCTGCTACAGGGTTATCGACGATTTATTTGGGATTAGCTTATATTGGTGCTACAACTGGTAGTTCCTTTGCCGGGGACAACCCTGGCCAAATGTTATCTTTTTTAACCACAACCTTATTGGGTTCCATTGGTAGAACGGTTATTGCCATAGCCATGACATTAGCCTGCTTAACCACTGCCATTGGATTAGTGGCCTGTTGCGGTAACTTTTTCAACCGCTTAAGCAATGATAGGATAAGTTATAATCGTGTTTGTATCATTACTGTACTGGTAAGTTTATTGTTAGCAAATATGGGTCTTGCCAAAATATTGGAAGTATCTGTCCCATTATTGGTAACAGTTTATCCGATAATTATCGTGTTAGTAATGCTAGCCCTTTGCCATAATCTCTTTAATGGCAATCGGATGGTATATGTTGCATCTATTATTGGCACGTCGGCAGTGGTGCTGACTGGTCTGGTAGAAATGATAGCAACGAAAATAGGCGCGGAAGTTCAGGGCATTACAAATTTAATGGCTATGATACCTTGGCATGACCAGGGTCTAGGCTGGGTCATGCCAGCCCTGTTAACGGCTGCATTGGGACTATTTGTTTCGCCAAAACAACAGAATTAATGTAAAACAAATTCCGATACCCTGCAGCCATGTGGCCTGTGGGGTATTTTTATGCATAATAAATATAAATTGATTAAGTAAGATAAAATAGTAACATTGGAATATTATTTAAGGAAAAAGAGAATTACTATGCCTAAATAAGTCCGCCATTGATCCACCATTGCTGAGTAATTTTCAGCTATCCCCGGTCATTAAGTGAAAGCTCTATAATTAAACCCTGCAGATTTTTGACTGCAGGGTTTAATTACCTTAGATATTCCCCTGGAGGTGAATTATTGTATCACAAAGGTCAAGCACTGCTTAAGGGGCTGGAAAGGGCTAAGAAAATATCAGGTTCAGAGGGCAATAGAATAAATTGGGACAACTTCGATGAAGATAAATTTATTGCTGAATATACTGATATGAAAGATGTTCTTTTAAGGCACAAGCATATGTCTATTGATATTGATAACATCTGGATCTGCGAATTATTTCACGAGGCAAGAAAATTTGAAAAGAGTTTAGAACAAGTTCTTGATAGTATTAAATTGTATAAAACAGGAGTTTTTTTTTGGAAAAAACGTTGGGAAGATAAGCTAATGGAATTGATGGAAATATCAGAGGACCTGCGGCAATTTGAACAGGAAGTGTTTGAGTATCAAAATGTTACAATATTTTCGGATCAAACAAATTCCATGGTATCATCCAATCAAATGCTTCGTATCATCAAACATAAAGAAAGCCGCGCCTATGATTTTATTAGTCTAAGGCTTTCTGCCATTGAGAATAAGAGGGTAAGCTATGTTAGCCTAATGGTGGCAATTGGTGTAACAATCATTTCTGCCCTTAATTATTTTTGCGGCTAGTAGGGTGCGGTCTTGACTGTTCCGTTCAACGCAACGCAGGCAAAAATGGAATGGTCAAGACCATTTCCTACAAGAAAAAATGTTAACAAGAATCATCCGAGCCTAAATATTAAATATTTTTTCTGCCTTTTTACAAGTTATATTTTCTATAATTGTTTCACTTACCCCACGTGATTTTAAGTACTGATAGGCTTTTATCACAGCGGTGGGATCATTGGGGAATAGGTTACTGAAATCACAGTTTAACATACCATGCTGAAACTGTTCCATATTTTCATACAAAGCCTCGGTGGTTACGTTTCTGGAACGGATGGTAATGGCGGGCATCGCCCCAAATTGATTAACCATATCTAGGATGTCGAGGTTTACATGATCAATTATTAATAAATGTGGCGGAATGTTTGCCTGGGCTGCTATGTTTAGTGTCAATTCGGTAATTGGCAGCCTATTTTCAAAGGGGGTATGAACAATTATTGGGAGCTTATGATCCCGGGCAACCTCAAATTGTGCCTTGAGCACATCCCTTTCCAATTGAGACCCTTGGTTCATACCAACCTCACCAAGACCCACAACCCCTTCAATTTTTAAAAAATCAGGCAGAGCATCAATTACCCTGGGCCAGTCGTGGGGTATGCCGGCTGGGTGTACACCGATGGTACTATATAGTTTAATACCTAATCCATCCGCATTTTTCTTATAGAAGCCGGTTATCTGACGAAAATGGTCAAAGTAGCTTTCAGCATGCTGGGCACCTAAAACAATGGCACAGGTAATTGCCTTTTTAATACCACCTTCAGCCATCGCCTGTAAGCCCTGGTAAGACATCATTGTAACATGAAGATGACTGTCAACTAAGTAAGACATAATTCAACCTCCTTTATATTAGACATTGGTTATCCTGAAAAATAATCAGGCTACCGTGGTTGGCATAAGTCTTTGTCATCCAGAGCGGTAGCAAAGGATCTTTCTAGTATTGAAAGGTTAGATCCAAGATCCTTCGCTGTCGCTCTGGATGACATGAAATTTCATTCTTTGCTGGTGTCATTTACGGCGCGAGAGGTCAATCGCTTATCGTCAATGGGCTAACGGCTAATAGCAGCCTTACTTAATGTGTATTTTTTTCTTGAGAATAGTTAATAGCAATTTTCAAATGCTTTAGTTCATCCTCCGATAAAGGACAGCCACAGGAAGGACAGGAGAGGGTATCACTTTCCAATATTTCCTGGGTACTTAGGGAAAAAGAATGATCACAATCAGGACACACAAATTGAACATTTAAATCAGTCAAAAATACACCTCCATTTATCATGCGCTGGCCTTTGGTTTCTTAGTGGATGACTTTTTCTGCTTATTCTTTAGTTCTAGATATTTAAAATACATCGGCAAGCAAAAAAGGAATATACCAAAAGACAAAACCATTGGTTCCCAGGTAAAACTATCAGACTGATTAACGATCCCGTCAATAAACATCACAAAGGAAACCAGGAAAACCACAGTCGACCATGCCATCAAGAGGGATGGTAAGGTCCTTTTGGCTGGGCAATATTTTTTAATGCCAAGCAAGAAAAACAAGGTAGCGATAATCCAAACCCAAGATGCAAGCATTTTCTACTCCTTATTATTATGCTATGATTTATTATAGACTGATCTTAAAGGTTTGAAAACCATTTATACCCAACAAGGGTCGAATTTCAGCTAATTGGGTAAAAATATTTAACTCCTAATTGGAGGGCGAAGAATGGATTACTTTAACCCCGAAAAAATAGTAAAAGATTTAATGAGAAAACAAAAGTCAAATATTATTATTGAACAAAGGACTAAGTGTGAATGCAATAGGTGCCAGGATCGGGGCATCTATATGGAGGGTGAATTGGCTGTCCCTTGTCAGTGTGTGAAACGCAAAGCATTGGAAAAAAAGTTTAAAAATTGCCAAATACCAAAGTCTATGCTTAAGCATTCTTTTAACAACTTTCAATTTAGTTATTATTCTAATAATATCAAGGAACCCCTATCAAAACGAACCTATTTAGAAATTGCCCAAAAAACCTATCAATATGCCCAGGAATTTGCGAGGGATTTTGTCAAGGGAAATGCCTATGAAGGATTATTACTACAAGGTCCTGTTGGTTCGGGTAAAACATTTCTAGCCTGTTGCATAGTAAATCACGTGCTGCGCAATTCAGATAAGGAAGTTTTGTTTGTTATTGTTCCAGATTTGTTAGAAAAAATCAAAGCCACTTATAGCAATACGGGTGATTATACGGAATATAGCCTGGTGGAAGCTGCCTGTGGGGTTCCGTTGTTGGTCATGGACGATTTGGGTGCCCATAATTATACAGACTGGACGAAAAATAAGCTTTATAATATTATAAATTACCGAGTGAATCATGAACTGCCGACAATCATTACCACCAACTTATTTTTAGCTGGGGATTTAACAAGCTTAATTGGCGAGCGGACGGTCTCCAGAATCGAACAAATGTGTCGGCCATTATGGTTAGAAAGGGAAAGAGATATTCGAGAGGTATTGAGGGAGGAAAAGGCGGTTCAATTAAGACCATAATGAAAAACGAAGGAAACGGGAAAGTACCTGTGAAAAAAAGAACTATAAGAAAATAATGCAAATCCCTTGACCTTTAAAATCTTTGGAGTATAATGAATACAATAACGGTGGGGGTTATTAACTGCATCCGTTGCGGTTTAACTCTTGCCTACACACAACCTTTAAAAAGTCCACTTATTGTGGACTTTTTTCATTTGACTTTCTTGTTTTTGGGAGGGTAAACTTTTCAATATGCATTGGGACAAGATATAATAAAAAGCTAGAGCGAGTAAAAAGATTGGGGGAAGTATGAAATGACGGAAGAAATAATGGCAGAAGAATTATTAACCAGCGACAAGGTTATTGTAGGGGAAATAATCGCCACGGAAAAACATCCTGATGCCGAAAAACTAACAGTATGTACTGTAAATGTTGGTCAAGAGGAACCACTACAAATCGTTTGTGGGGCAAAGAATGTAGAACCAGGACTCAAGGTACCAGTGGCCTTGCATGGGGCTAAACTTCCCGGAGGCAGAAAAATTAAGAAAGGGAAACTCAGGGGAGTTTTAAGCAATGGTATGATTTGTGCCCAGGATGAGTTAGGGTTTGAGCGAGATATAGATGGTATCTGGGTCTTAGCCAGCGACACTGAAATAGGAACCCCCGTACCCTTTAAGGAAATAACCCAAACAGAAACTGCAGAATAAAAAAGGGGCTGTTACACAAAAAACGGTTAGTGGTTCTGTGTTACAGCCCTTTTTATGATTAATAATCTAGATCCCAATGGTTTGATTCCAGCCATTTATCTAGACCTTGTTTGGTAAAAATATATTGGTCATCTACTTTTAAATAGGGTATTTGTAGGCCAGAGATTTCATTCGACATATATTTTAAAGTTTCCGTGCTGATATGGAGATAATCGGCTGCTTCATCCAGTGTCATTACATTTTTTTCTTCTTTTTGATTTAACAGAATATGTTCAAAAGATTTTATGCTAGCGGATAGATGATTGAATGAAGTACTTATTATGATTGAACTAGCGAATATGGAAATTGACAAAATAACTGCTCCCAGTAAATAAATTTTATTTTTATCCATTATGATCAACTCTTTCTTTCTCAAGTCCTCGGGATACTTCATTTTTGCCTCTGTCGAATTTATTGAATAACACTAAAGAACCAAACAATCATTAAAATTTGTATAAATAGCTTTATCAGGGCCCCTCCTAAAAATCCTAACAGGGTACCAAAACCAGATTTTATAGCCTGATCAAAACTGCGTTTAGCCAATAATTCTCCGATAACAGCACCCAGCAAGGGTCCAAGGATGATACCCAGGGGACCCAGAAGTAAAAGTCCTGCAAACATACCAATTAGAGAACCACGGACAGCGGTTTTGGAGCCGCCATATTTCTTGACACCCCAGATGTTTGATAAATAATCAACGGCAAAAATAAAGGCTACCAGGATTAGCTGTCCAGCAAAAAAGGACCAGGTTAAGTGAGTGAAATGTTCAAAAAAACCATAGATCAACATTCCGATAAGCAACAAAGGAGCACCAGGCAGGATGGGCAGAATAATCCCAGCCATGCCGGCAATGAAAAAGATACACGCAATAATTAAGCCGGGAGTGGACATTGAATCACCTCTTTTTATAGGCTGTGTGCCATGGGCCATGGCACACAGCTCAAGGCCTTTACCCTATCTTACCACAATGTCTAATAGAAAAAGAATAATTTGTTGACGCCTGTTTAGTAGAGATATCTATTTACCTGGTAGGAATAATTGCCAATTAAAAGGAAGCAGGATATAATAATCGTTGTTAATCAGAATTTATGATAATGGTGGGTTGTAGATGAATATTAGACTAATCCTGGCGGTTTGGCTGGCAAAGTTGGCCGCCTTTGCGAGCCGAAAGTTTGGCTGGAAAGGATCTTCGTTACCAGGGGTGGTGGCCAGAAAGATCTATAAGGGTACCTTAGCGGATCTAGCAAGACAAGCCCGTAAAGGTGTAATAATGGTTACTGGCACCAATGGCAAGACAACAACCAATAATATGATTGCCAATGTTATAGAAACCGGCGGCTACAAAGTAGTTATCAACCAGGAAGGTGCCAATTTAATTACTGGGGTAACCTCAGCCTTTATCAAACAGGCAAGTTTACTAGGCAAAATTGATTGTGATTTTGCCTTGCTGGAAGTAGATGAAGCATCTTTTCCCAAGGTGGTGCAGGAGGTAAAACCCCATTATGTAGTGGTCAATAATTTTTTTCGTGACCAATTAGATCGTTATGGTGAACTAGACACCACTGTTAAATTGGTTAGGGAAGCCTTAAAAACCTTACCAAAGGTGCATTTAGTATTAAATACAGATGACCCACTGGTGGCTCAAATGCAGCAGGTAACGGGTCATACCGCCAGTTTTTATGGGTTAGCACCCAACCAGCGTTCAGAAAATGAGACCAAGCAAACCAGAGAATCAAAATTTTGTCCCCATTGCGGCAATGAACTACATTATGATTCTTTTCAGTATAGCCAATTAGGGTCCTATAGCTGTACAGAATGTGGCTTTAAACGTAAAGAACCTGAAGTTGAGGCCAGGGCTATTCACAACCTGGGAACTTCATTAGAATGCAGGGTTCGCTATCCCCAAGGGGAAGCTACCTTAACGATTAATACCCAGGGTTTTTATAACCTGTATAACGCCCTGGCCGCCTTCTCGGTAGGTTATCTAGTAGGAATATCGGTTGAACAGATTCAACAGGGGCTGCTCAAGTATAAACCGGCCGTAGGAAGGATGGAAACCTTTTACTACCATGGGAAAACAGCCCTATTAAATCTAGTTAAAAACCCAACTGGATTTAATGAGGGAATTTCTACCCTGCTCAGTATACCTGGCTCAAAAAACGTATGGATGGCCATTAATGATAATGATGCGGATGGCAGGGATATCTCATGGCTCTGGGATGTGGATTTTGAACACTTAGCCGAGGCCCAGGCTAGTATTGAAACCTTTACCTGTTCAGGCTTACGAGGGGAGGAAATGGCCCTACGCCTTAAATATGCAGGTGTACCTACTGATAAAATAACAATTGACGGGGACATGACAGCGGCCATTCAAAAAACCTTAGAGGGTCCCGGAGAAAGTGCCTATCTTTTTTCAACCTATACTGCCCTTTGGCCAGCACAGAAGATATTACTAGAGTTGGCAGAAAAGGAGGAAACCCATGTTAAAGGTTTGCCATCTGTATCCTGATTTATTAAATCTGTATGGTGATAAGGGCAATGTAATTGCTTTTTTACAACGTTGTCGCTGGCGGCAAATACCGGTGGAACTTGTTGAAGTGAATGTTGGGGAACCGGTGAATTTCCATGATATTGATTTTTTATTTCTTGGCGGGGGATCTGACAGAGAGCAGAATTTAATGGCTGCGGATCTGCTGGCAAGAAAAGATTCCCTGGTCGAAGCCATTAACCAAGGACTGGTGGTATTGGCCATCTGTGGGGGATATCAAATGCTGGGTCAATATTACCTTACCACCGATGGTCAAAGGATTCCCGGCTTAGGTATTTTAGATCATTATACAAAGGCCGGCAATGCAAGACTGATTGGTAATGTTATCATAGACATGAAAATTGGAGCTGAAACCATCAAGGTGGTAGGTTTTGAAAATCATTCGGGTCAAACCTTTATTGGTAATATGGAACCCCTGGGTAAAGTAATTACTGGCTATGGCAATAATGGTCAGGACGGTTTAGAAGGGGTCAGGCATAAAAACGTTTTTGGTTCTTATTTACATGGGCCACTTTTACCTAAAAATAGTAAACTAACGGATCTATTCATTAAGCTTTCTTTAGAGCGACGGGGCATAAAACAAGATTTATTGCCATTGGAAGATCGTTTTGAGGATCAGGCAGTTAAAGTTATGGTAGACAGGCACATTAAATAATAAATAATTGAAAAAGGTATTGTCAGTTAGCTTACAATTTGTTAGAATAATCACAAGAGCTAATACTGTATACAAAATACTCTTACGGGGGTGGTTGCATGCAATACCTTTTAACTTGGATTGAGGGAGAAGAAGTTTGTTACCGCTTGGTACCTAATTTAAATATTGATAAATCATTAATGGAAGACAAAAATTTAATCATTACGAAACTTGATCTGGAAAAAACTGAAGAAGAAAAAAAGTACCATCACTAGTCTTGATGAGTCAGGAGATCGTCACCTGACTCATTTTTATTGCAACCAAAGGGAGTGTCGCAAAGCTGCTTTTAGTAGGCAAGCGACACTTCCTTTTTCATTTAAATTGGGAACGACTCCTGTTTTGTTCCCCACATTATAGTGCTAAGTCTTTTTATTTTCAGAAAATTGGATCTACCCGATAAAATTTTTGGTAACTTTTTATATATAAGAGAATAGAATAGACAAAATTTACAACAAAATTTGTATATCCAGCTACTTGTACAAAAAGATAACAAAAAAGTTACTTTTAGTACAAACCGTCTTTTTATATCACGGTCGGCATATAAATTTTATAGTAAGTTTTGTCTAACCGATTTCTAGTGCAAAGGAGTGATAAAAGGGGTGGATTTTCTTAAGCGTTTGGAAGATTACCGATCATTAGAAAATAGTCTAGCTTGGCAGGGTTCTTTTCACGATTATCTAAAAATAGTCAAGGAAAAGCCCTATATAACTCAATTGGCCCATGCTAGGATATACAATATGATTAAAGAAGCTGGGGTCAATGAGAAAGAAAGCAGTAAGGAATATAAATTCTTTTCGAAGGAAATATTTGGCCTGGATAAACCACTGGAAAAATTAGTGGAAGAATACTTTCATCCGGCAGCCCGTCGTCTCGATGTTCGCAAGAGAATTCTTTTGTTAATGGGTCCGGTAAGCGGTGGTAAGTCTACCTTGGTTGCCATGCTTAAAAGTGGACTGGAACAATTCAGTCGAACGGAAAAGGGTGCCCTCTACGGCATTAAAGGTTGTCCGATGCATGAGGAACCCCTGCATCTAATTCCCAAGGAACTAAGGGAAGAGTTTTCGAAGGAATATGGCGTTTATATTGAGGGTGAGCTTTGTCCATCTTGCCGTATGATGCTGGAAACTGAGTATGGCGGTAAAATAGAAAATGTCCAGGTGGAAAGAGTTTTCCTGTCAGAGGATAACCGTACAGGAATTGGTACCTTCACCCCTTCAGATCCCAAATCCCAGGATATTGCCGACTTGACCGGCAGTATCGATTTTTCAACCATTGCTGAATATGGATCTGAGTCTGATCCCAGGGCCTATCGTTTTGACGGTGAATTAAATATATCCAACCGTGGTCTGATGGAGTTCCAGGAAATGCTTAAATGCGACGAAAAATTCCTTTGGAACCTGTTGTCCCTATCCCAGGAAGGCAATTTCAAGGCCGGCAGATTTGCCTTGATTTATGCGGATGAAATGATCATTGCTCATACCAACGAAAATGAGTATCGCACATTTATTAGCAATAAGAAAAATGAGGCACTTCAGTCACGTATTATTGTCATGAAAATACCTTACAATTTAAAGGTCACGGATGAAGTGAAAATATATGAAAAGTTAATCAAACAAAGCGATTTAAGTGCTATTCATATAGCCCCTCATGCCTTAAAGGTTGCCAGCGTTTTCTCCGTTTTGTCCAGATTAAAGGAATCGAAAAAACAGGGCATGGATATTGTAAAGAAAATGAAGCTTTATGACGGAGAAGACGTGGAGGGTTTCAAACAAAAGGATTTAAAAGAGCTTCAAAATGAAGCAATTGATGAGGGCATGAGCGGGGTTGATCCACGCTATGTAATAAACCGCTTGTCCTCTGCCCTTATTCGAACCAATACCCAATGTATCAATCCCCTGGATGTATTAAGGGCAATCAAGGATGGTCTTGACCAGCATCCTTCCATAACCCAAGAGGAAAAAGAAAGGCTGCTCAACTTCATTTCCATTGCCCGTAAAGAATACGATGAAATGGCTAAAAAAGAAGTGCAAAAGGCCTTTGTTTATTCCTTCGAAGAATCTGCCAAGGTATTGTTTAATAACTACTTGGATAATGTAGAAGCCTTCTGTAATGGTGTTAAAATCAAAGACCCAATTACCGATGAGGAAATGGATCCCGATGAGAAACTAATGCGGTCCGTTGAGGAACAAATTGGCATATCAGAAAATGCCAAAAAGGCCTTCCGAGAAGAAATCTTAATTCGTTTGTCTAGCTACGCCAGGAAAAATAGAAGGTTCAATTACAACAGCCATGAAAGATTAAGAGAAGCCATTGAGAAAAAGCTTTTCGCGGATTTAAAGGATATTGTAAAAATTACGACATCGAGCAAAACCCCGGATGGAGAGCAGCTAAAAAGAATCAACGAAGTAAGTGCCAGATTAATTGCTGAACATGGATATTGCCCTGTTTGTGCCAATGAGCTTCTAAAATATGTAGGTAGCTTGTTAAGCCGCTAGGAGTGATAGCAGTGACATATAGTTTTATAATATCGAGGGAGGATTGGTCACTTCACCGTAAAGGTGAGGTTGACCAACACCGTCACCGTGAAAAGGTACGTGAAGCAATCAAAAAGAACCTGGCAGATATTGTTAGTGAAGAAAGTATTATTTTGTCCGATGGCCAGAGAGTGGTTAAGGTACCTATTCGTTCGCTGGAACAATATCGCTTTCGTTATGATTTTAGAAAACAGAAACATACGGGGCAGGGGGACGGAAAAAGTAAGGTTGGCGATATACTGGGCAGCGATCCTGGGCAACAGGCCCCGGGCAAAGGCCCCGGAGCGGGTGAAGATCCCGGTCATGACTATTATGAGGCAGATGTTACCATCGATGAAATAGAGCAAATTGTCTTTGAGGATTTGAGCCTGCCCAATTTAGAAGAAAAAAAGAATAAAAAGTTAGCTTCCGAGTCCGTAGAATTTCGGGACGTTCGTAAGATTGGGATTCAAAGTAATGTTGACCGTAAAAGAACCATACTGGAAGTTTTGAAGCGGAATGCATTAAAGGGTAAACCTGGTATTCATGGTATCACCCCGGAGGATCTAAGGTATAAAACCTGGGAGGTTGTACCTAAATTTGAATCCAGTGCCGTGGTCCTAGCCATGATGGATACTTCCGGTTCCATGGGACCCTTTGAAAAGTATATTGCCAGGAGCTTTTTTTTCTGGATGGTTCGTTTTCTCAGGACCAAATACCAAAATGTCGAAATCGTATTTCTGGCACACCACACCGAGGCCAAAGAGGTCAGTGAAGAAGAGTTCTTTACCAAGGGAGAAAGTGGGGGAACCCGTTGTTCATCCGTTTATCAGCTTGCCCTGGATTTAATTAATGCCCGATACCCAAAGGATGATTACAATATATATGCTTTTCATTTCTCGGACGGTGATAACCTGACCAGTGATAATGAAAAATGTATTCAATTAATCGATCAGTTATTGAGTAAGTGCAGTCTGGTGGGTTATGGGGAAATAGAAGGCCCCTACTACTATACCAGCACCTTAAATTCATTCTTTAAAAAGCTAAACCATTCCCGCTTTCTCAGTGTGACGATTCGAGATAAATCAGGGGTATATCCTGCCTTAAAAGCGTTCTTTAAAAAACCCGACCAAGAGGGAGGGTAAACTCAATGAGAGATCAAATCACAGAAGAAATACGACAACTGGAAGAAGCTATCCCGAAAATGATTGAAATTGCCAGGGGGTTTAATCTGGATTTTTATCCCATGCGTTTTGAAATATGTCCCGGTGATATCATTTATACCTTTGGTGCCTATGGTATGCCAACTCGCTATACCCACTGGAGTTTCGGCAAAAACTATCACCGTATGAAAACGCAATACGATTATAACCTAAGCAGAATTTATGAAATGGTTATAAATTCAGACCCCTGCTATGCCTTCCTATTAGAGGGCAATACAATTATTCAAAATAAAATGGTCTCAGCCCATGTGCTGGCCCATTGTGATTTTTTTAAAAACAATGTTTATTTTAGCTCTACCAATCCTAAAGACATTATTGAATCGATGGCCGTGGCAGCAGAAAGAATTCGCCAGTATGAATTAATTCACGGCCAACAAAGGGTGGAGTCCTTTATTGACACGGTTATGTCCGTTCAGGAGCATATTGAACCCCACAGGATGATTAAGCAAAAGGATCCTAGGGACCAAGAGAAAAAGGAAAAAGTATGCTGTTCCGGTAACGATAAGGGGACTCCCTATGATGACCTATGGAACCTGGAAAAGTCAGCCCCTAGCTGTAATTGTCAAGGAAACTGTGCCAGAAAGAAAAAGACCCTGCCACAGCAACCAGAAAAAGATCTGCTTTTATTTATTATGGAAAATGCCAAGGGTTTGGAAGAATGGCAATTGGATATTTTATCAACCCTAAGGGATGAAATGATCTATTTTTGGCCTCAAATGCAGACTAAGATTATGAATGAAGGCTGGGCCACCTATTGGCATCTGAGAATTATGAGAGAAATGGACTTAGATGAAGCAGAAGTGATTGAGTTTGCCAAGATGAACGCGGGTGTTATCCTGCCCTCCCGCAACAGCATCAACCCCTATTACCTTGGTCTAAAAATGTTTGAGGATATAGAAAAAAGATGGGATCAAGAATATGGGGCGGGTGCTGGCAGAGAGAAAATATTTGAAATCAGGGAAATCGATAATGATGCATCCTTTCTGAGAAATTACCTAACAAAGGAACTTGTGGAGGAACTGGATTTATACCTTTACAGAAAAATTGGGCATGATTGGAAGATCGTAGAGAAAAATTGGGAGAAGGTCAGGGACCATCTGGTAAGCAGTATGACCAATTGCGGTATTCCTGTGATTATGGTGGAAGATGGGGATTATGACCTGCGGGGAGAGTTATACTTAAAAAATATCTTTGAAAACAGGGAACTTGATATTAAATATCTGGAAAAGACACTCATTCATGTTTATAATCTTTGGAACCGACCCGTTCACCTGGAAACCAAAATCGATAATAAACCGGCTTTATTTTCCTTTGACGGGGAAAAGGGCAATCGAAAATTTCTATGAAATAAAAAATCCGCTGCCCATACATAAGGGAAGCGGATTTTTCTGCTGGTTCATGTATTTATGGTTGGTATAGGAGACTTTTTGCTAGCGAGGGGGACATACTAAGAAAAAAAGCAGGAGGATGAATGATGAGACCCCTTTGGAAAGGTGCCATTAGTTTTGGTTTAGTCTATGTCCCGGTTAAAATGTATGCTGCCACAGAAAAGAAAAATGTCAAATTTAATTATTTACATGAAAAATGCAAAACGCCCGTACAATATCGCAGATATTGCCCCTATTGCGATACAGAAATTAATAATGAGGAAATCGTCAGGGGCTATGAGTACGAAAAGGGAAGATATGTAGTAATGAAGGATGAAGATTTTGAGAGTTTACCGGTGGAGGGCAGTCGCAGTATTAATATCGTTGATTTTGTAGATTTAACCGACATTGATCCATTGTATTTTGAAAAGGGCTATTACCTGGCACCGGGGGAGGGAGGCCAAAAGGTCTTTGAACTACTGAAAAAATCCATGCAGGAAACAGGTAAGGTAGCCATTGCCAAAGTGGTTATTCGTAATAAGGAATCACTGGCTGCCATCCGGGTCGCCGAAGGAATTCTTAGTATAAGCACCATGTTTTATCCCGACGAGGTTAGAAAACCACAGGGTATCCCTGAATTGGATTATAAAGTAGAACTCCATGACAATGAATTGAAAATGGCGGTAAGTTTAATTAATAATTTGTCAGCAGCCTTTCAACCAGAAAAATACACCGATGATTATCGGCAACAGCTCTTAGAAGTAATCCAAGCAAAGATCGCCGGCGAAGAAGTGGAAACAGTACCCACTGCACAAACTGAAAAGGTTGTGGATCTAATGTCGGCTTTAAAGGCCAGTATCGATCTGGCCCAAAAAGAAAAGGATAATAACAAGCAAACGGAGACCGTTAAGAAGAAAGCCAGCAGGGCTAAAAAAGCAACGGCTTCATGATAAGGAAGCGAAGTCATGCGTAAAGTTTTGCCGAAGATAAAGCCGATGTTAGCCATACCAGCAGAACCCTTTAATAGTGATGACTTTTTATATGAAATAAAATGGGATGGTTATAGGGGACTGGCCTACCTGGAACAAGAAACTACAATTTTATCACGTAACCTTATGGATTTGACAGCAAGATTTCCCGAATTGCAGCAACTTCATCAAAAGGTAAGCAACAAACCAGTAATCCTTGACGGTGAAATAGTGGTCTTAGATGAAGGGAAACCTTCCTTTAGTAAGTTGCAATCCCGGGGTAAAATAGCTGATTCGCTAATAGTAAAAAGATTGGCCAAAGTAATGCCAGCGACCTTTATAGCCTTTGATATTTTGTATCAAGACGGTATTAGCATGATGCATCTACCTTTGGCGCAAAGAAAAACAGCCTTAGAAGAAACGGTAGAGCAGGGTCCCGATTTAATTGTGTCACAGTATGTTTATGGTTCAGGCATTGAATTTAGTGAGGCGGTTAAAAAGGTAGGTCTTGAGGGCATCATGGCCAAACGGTTAGATAGCCTTTATACTCCTGGAAAAAGGGCAACTACTTGGAGAAAAATACGCAACAATAAAACAGCAGAGTTGGTCATTGCTGGCTGGGAAAAAGGTGATGGATACAGAAGACTTGGTTCCCTCGTACTGGTTTGCTTTCATCAAGGGGAATGGGTTTATGTAGGGAAGGTGGGGACAGGCTTTACCCGGGATGAGGAAGCACATTTATTGACAGAGCTGAATCAAATCAAAACTTATGCCGCAGTTTTTACCCCAAGCAAAGGGGAATTTCGTGCTCCTCTTTGGGTCAAACCCCAATTGGTATGCGAAGTGACCTACACAGAGGTAAGCCCGGATGGTCGCCTAAGGCACCCAAGCTATCAGGGGCTTAGGGAAGATAAGAAGCCGGAGGAGTGTACGATAAAGCAATTGGCCGTGAGCCATGAGCCAAAGACCTAAAAACATAACATGCATCAAAAGCCCACGGCCAAAACCCACGACCAACCACTAACCACCAAATTTATAGCTTTATTTGATACTTTTGAGCCCTGTAAAGCAATGCGGAGCGGGTAATACCTAGCAATTGGGCAGCTTTGGTCTGATTGCCCTGGCTTTTTTCCAGGGCTAATAAAATTAGTTCCTTTTCCACTTCATCAAAGGAGATGCCTTTCTCAGGGAAATTAATGATAAGTTTTTGGTTTGACGCGACCTTCGTATTATCCGTCTTTTGAATTTCCTTTGGCAGGTTATGGGGGTTTATTTCGTTCCCCTGAGCTAAAATAATGGCTCTTTCGATAACGTTTTGCAACTCACGAATATTGCCGGGCCATTCGTAGGACATCAATAAACCCATAGCATTCGGAGACATTCTTTGCTCCCGTGAAGGGTTGAATTTTTTTATAAAATGCATAACCAATAAGGGTATGTCCTCTTTACGCTCCCTTAGGGGAGGCAAATGAATGGGTAAAACATTGAGCCGGTAATATAGATCCTCTCGGAAGGTACCATTTTTAATACATTCAAGGGGATCTCTATTGGTGGCTGCGATAACTCGAACATCGATTTTTATACTGTCGGTGCCGCCAACCCTTTCAAATTCCCTTTCTTGCAATACACGCAGGAGTTTTACCTGCATGGACAGGGGCATTTCGGTGATTTCATCCAGAAAAAGAGTACCCTCATGAGCTAATTCAAATCGTCCCAGTTTTCTAGCCACCGCCCCAGTAAAGGCACCTTTTTCATGTCCGAATAGCTCACTTTCCAATAGGGACTCAGGAAGTGCGGCACAGTTAATGGGCACAAAGGGCTTTTCCCGACGGAAACTTAATTGATGGATAGAAAGGGCTGTTATTTCTTTGCCGGTGCCACTTTCACCTGTTATTAAAACCGTGGCACTACTATCTGCAACCTTTTCTATTAAAGAACAGACTTCTTGAATTTCCTGACTGTTGCCAACAATTTGGCCATACCTTTTATTTATTTCCGAACGATAAAAGGTTACCTCTTCTTGCAAATGGCTAACCATTAAAGCCTGCTTAACCACTAATTTAAGCTCATCCAGATCAAAGGGCTTGGTAATATAGTCAGTGGCCCCTAATTTCATCGCTTCGATGGCAGTATCAATTGTGCCATGGGCCGTAATCATAATCACAGGTAATTTGGGGAGCATATCCTTAGCCTTAATCAGTACCTCCAACCCATTCATTTCTGGCATTTTTAAATCTAAGATAACCAATGATGGAGTTTCCTTGCGGATAATATCAAGACCCTGACTACCTCTGGTGGCGGTAAAAACCTGGTAACCCTCTTGGCGAAGTCCCTTTTCCAAGGCCCAACACATATGCTCTTCATCGTCAATTACTAATATTTTATTCAATCACAACACTTCCTTCCTGTGGGTTGGATTGGGGTAAACGAACATCAAAGGTTGTGCCTGCTGGTGACGTATTCGACACCCAGATGGCCCCTTTGTGCAGATGAATGATCTGATGACAGATGGATAGGCCAAGGCCAGCCCCATCCTCCTTTGTGGTATAGAAGGGGTCAAATATGCGGGGGAGATCCTTAGCCGTAATACCTTTTCCAGTATCGCTAAATTGTACGATAAGATAATCCTTTTCAGCAAAGGTTCTAATTGTTAGGCTGCCACCGTCAGGCATGGCCTGAATGGCATTGATAATTAAATTGACAAAGACCTGCTTAATGCGGTCCGAATCAATGTTTGCCTTAGGTAGTGATGCATATTCTTTCATTAATTTAATATTATTCTGTCTCAGCATGGGGTGGGTAAAGGTAAGGACAGATTCAAGCAACCAATTTAAATCCGTTGGACTGACAATTGGTTTACTGGGTCTGCCAAAGTCCAATAATTCTTGAATAACTTTATTTCCTCTGTCAATTTGCTCACAAATGACCTTGGAATAGTCTTTTATTCCTTCCAGATTTTTGTATTCTCCCTCCATGACTTGAACCGTGGCTCTAACGATGCCCAAAGGGTTTCTCAATTCATGGGCTACTCCCGTAACCAGTCGTCCCAGAGCCACCAGCCTCTCCGACCTCATTAATTCATCTTGCAGCCTTTTTTTCTCCTTTAGCGAAGCTGCCAGGTTATTAATGGACTGCACCACTTCCCCGATCTCCCCAGGCATGGCCGGCAGCCGTTTATCAAGGTCTTCCTCCATGCTCAACAGCCCTTTTTTAATAACTTGAATTTCAGATGCTAAATTGTGAATCACATAGAGGGCTGCACCTAGACCGAAGAATAATCCCAGTAAGGTTAGGTACCTGGTAATAAAACTAAACTGTCTGCTTTGGGCAAAAACTGGATGCACACGCTCATCTGCCCACGCAACAGCAATGAGCTCCCCGTTAAGTACGACAGGCATTAAACATTCAAAGGCTTGATCTCCCAGTGATCCGGTGATCCGGGATAATGGCTTTTTCGTGGCAGACACCGCTACTATTCCGGAAGAAGCCTCATCAAATATCCTTTGCTCCCTGGCTTTTACATCCGAGGGTTTCTCTGGACGATATTCATGCAAAAAACCAAAAACATAAATTTCCTTTGAATCTGCCAGATAAAGGCCCAGACGCACACCAGGATTGGCATCAGTTAATGGCTTGGCGGTAACTTTAAAGGCCTCTTCCAAAGACTTTTTATATTGATCCTCTACAAAACCATTTTTAACCGATTGTTCCAGATGTTTATCTAAAGAACTCACGGTTGCCTTAACAATGGTACCCAGGCGTTCTTCCTTGGTTTTTAATAACATTTCATCCTTGGCACCGGAAAAGAAAATATCATAAACCATGACTAAAATTGGAATCAATAAGATAGCGGAGACCAAAACCATTATTTGAATGGCAAAGGATTTATTTTTTAAGGTTGGTAACAAAGCATCCTACCTCCCCTTTGAAGTGTTCAATAATATACATTTAAAAAAATTAACTGCTTTAAAACAGACAGCGCATTGGTATTTGTTACGGTAATCACAAAACCAGGCGCAGTAAGGATTTTTTTCGGAACTAAATGGTGGGTAGGCTAAAAAATGCTGCGGGAAGGTAGCGTTGTTTAAAAACAAACAATTTTAAAAATACAAAGCCGCTAGCTATAACGTTTTATGGTTGGCATCAAGATTGCATTAAAGATAATAATAAAAGAATAAAAAATATATAGGTCTTTGCTTGGGTTACATTATAGCATATTTGAAGAATTGCAGAAATGAAAATGTTTGCTTTTGACCAAAAAAAGCAACTCCTAGTGATCTTAGGATTATTTAGTGCTTGAAAACAATCAATCAGTCTGAATTACGACAACAAGAATATGCTCAGTGGGTTATGATGATTAAAATGGGGAGGTCTTTATATGACAAGTGCACAATTTATCGAATGGGTTCAGGAGAAATTTGATGCTTGTAACATTCACAATGAAATTGAAACCAGTGAATTAATTGTGGAAGTCATTAGGAAATATCGTTCCCTGGGGAAAGATGAGGAACTGAAAGAAGATATTTTAGATGCTTAGTTTTCTGGGTATATCATCGGGAGCAAAACTTTCAGGTATACAAAAGGGCTAAACGAAGGCCGACGTCATATCCGGAGGACACCTTAGATCAAGTTTGGCTTTAGGGTATGCGTCAGTCAAGTTTTTCTAAATAAAGGGTGTGAGTATTAGTGCCCTGTAATACGGAAAAAAAAGTACGAGATATCATGGTGCCTATTCAGGACTATGCAACTGTATTTTTGGAGAATTCTTTACGGGACGCTATGTTTGTTCTAAAAAACACTTTCTATTCTGGGCAAATGGCTGGATCACAGGCCCATCGGTCTGTACTTGTATTCAATAATAAAAAGCAATTGGTTGGAACGCTAAGTTTTCGAGACATTATTCGATCGATTCCGGTTGAACGTGATGGAGCAAAATGTTGGGATGGGATATTTGAGGCTGTTTGCTTATCCCAGGCGGATAAAAAGGTTAAGGATGTCATGCAACCTGTTCAGGCAGAAAGGCTTCAGGTGAGTGACAGTATTCTGGAAGCGATTTTACTGCTGACCAATCATGAAATTGAATTGGTGCCGGTTGAAGAGAAGGAAGAAATAGTTGGCATGATTAGGGCGGTGGAAATATTTAAAGAAGTGAGCGAATTGGTAGAAGCAAATACCTTCTAATCCTTTAGCTTACAAGAGTGAGGGGTAAAAATGGAACTGGAATCTTACCTAAAAAAACGAGGTTGCCTTTGGGCAATGGAGAATATTTCCGAGCGATTAGATCTAGATAAGTTGGCTAGTGCCACCAAGCTCTGTGCAGCATACCCGCATTTAAATGCTAACCTGTTAAGCACTAGTTTGGTTTTGACTGATCTAATATGTAAAGGTGTTGTTGGGTTTGATCTAAATAGTATTTTAGCAGCATTGGTAAATATGGATGCGGAAGAAAAGCTAAGGGTTTTACAAGTGCTGGTGGAAGCCCAAACGGACTATGCATCCGGCGAAGCAAAAATCCTCCAATATTTCTACCATTAAGAGAGTAAAAAGTGATGGAGTGATTGTATTGGATAAAAAGTTAAATCGCAAGGCTAAACATAACCACGGGGAAAATTTAAAAATAATGTTAAGTGAATTAAGGGATTATAGTGACTGTGGTGGTGCATCACTGGAATACTTAGCGTTGAAATGTGGTGTAAGTACCAGGCAGATTTATCGTTATTTAAACGAATTGCAAAAAATGGGTTATGAAATTTTAAAAACAGCCAGTCATAATCCCGAATATCCAGGGGGTTACACCCTAAGAGAAAAGGAACAGGATTCTTCCGGTGAGTTATTAATGTTGAATATGTTATCAGAACTTGACTTTGTTAAGAATGAAATACTGTATGCTCGTTATTTTTTACAAGAATTATTAGTCCGGAAATGCATGTGCCAAGTGGGAATAGTTATCCCTCTTGAAATACCTTTGTTCTCCTTTACAAGTGATGACGCATTATACGCCAGTCGTCAGACAATGATTATTTCAAAAACATCCGAAAGTTCTTGGGAGGAGATAAAAATTAGGGTATCCGCAAAGGTTCTTAGTAGTGTATATCAAGTTCTAGGTGGTGACATTATCTCCAAACAAAAGCTAAAGGACGGTTCATCCTTAGTTCAAATTCGCACCAAAAGAGGCAAAGAAATGGCCGGCTTGCTGACGAGTTGGGGAAAAGAAGTCGATATCATTGAGCCTGGGCATCTTCGTTTTAAGGTTCTTCATAACTGTAAAGACATTCTGCACCACAATAGATTAAGAAGACTAGATAAAAATGATGTGGTATCTACCAAGAGTAAGTACTTAATTAGTTATTAAAGATTAAATTTTTATTCCTTAAATGGTGTATTAACGTCATGGAAGTTTAATAGTAGCATCCTTAAAAACTTATGCATTTTGATAATGCTAAATAGGTAGAGGGGAGAGGATGTGCAGTATAAGAGGGTGACCTTAATTTAACTGGCGATAAAAACAAATAAAAACAAGAATTTTTTGCAACTAACGAAGCTCTAAATTTCACATTTGCTCCTTAATTACATCATGTCTACAGCACCTTATTGTTAACGAAAAATTATTTGTGGAGGCATGTACTATGAATATTTTAAAGTACGTACCCATATTGGACACCTTGAGAAACTATGATAAAAAGGACTTTCGTTTTGACTTTATCGCGGCAGTAACTGTAGCCGTGGTTGCGTTACCCCAAACAATGGCCTATGCCATGATTGCCGGTGTACACCCTGCCTATGGGCTTTATGCAGGGATTGTCTTAACCATCTTAGCATCCTCCTTTGGCAGCTCAAATCAGTTGGCCACAGGTCCAACCAATGCCATCTCCTTGTTAATAGCTGCTTATATGGCCGCCTATATAGGGCAGGATAATTTTTTTGGCAACCTGTTTTTACTTACCTTCATGGTTGGTGCCATACAGTTTATCATGGGTACCTTTAGACTTGGGTCGCTGGTAAACTATGTATCCCATGCCGTGATTGTTGGGTTTACAGCCGGTGCCGGTATCATTATTGCCATGGGGCAACTCAATAATCTGCTAGGGGTTAAGCTTCCCTCTGGTCACTTATCCAGTGTTGGCAAGGTAGTGGCTTGCTTCCAAAACCTCGATAAAATGAATTATGTGGCATTTGGTATCGGGATATTTACCATTGCAGTTATTCTAATATCGAAAAGAATTAGCAAAAACATTCCGGGTGCTTTATTGGGTGTTGTTCTATCGGTAATCCTTGTCATGGTCTTTGATTTGGAAAAATATGGCATAAAGGTAGTAGGGGAAATTCCTCAAGCCATCCCACCCCTAAGCATGCCTAACTTTAGTTTATCTGCTGCGGTTGATCTTAGTGCCGGGGCAGTGGTAATTGCTATCATTGGACTTGTGGAAGCAGTAGCGATCTCTAAGGCCATTGCTTCTAAAACTCTGCAAAAAATAGATCCCAACCAGGAGTTTATTGGTCAGGGTGTTGCTAATATGGGCGGAGCCTTCTTTAGCAGTATTGCTGGTTCCGGTTCCTTTACCCGTTCGGCCATTACCTTCCAGAATGGCGGCAGAACCCGTCTGACAGGTGTATTAGTAGGTTTTATTATCTTGATTGTGTTGATTTTCTTTGCTCCCTATGCCAGATATATTCCCAATGCTAGTTTAGCGGGCGTAATTATGGTTGTGGCCTACTCCATGATCGATAAAAAGGCTCTGGTCAAGGTTGTTAAGACGAACCGCAATGACGCCGTTGTTTTATTGGTTACCATGTTTACAACTATTTTGGCCCCCGAACTTGAACAGGCAATCTATGCCGGTGTAGCACTTTCCTTAATACTCTACTTAAAGGATTCGGGTGTAGCCACTGTTAAAACACTGGCACCAGTTAAGGCTAATGATGGCAGGTTTGTGGAGCAGTCCATCAACGGTCAAAGTCCGTCGATTGCTATATTCCAATTAGAAGGCAACCTGTATTTTGGTTCATCCGCGGATTTGGAAAGAAAACTTTCAGATGGCTATTCAGACTCAAAGGTCTTTATGATTCGTTTTAAGGGTATTTCCGTTATCGATATCACAGCTTTAGAGGTTGTTGAAGCGTTCATAAACCGTGCCCATGGTGACGGCAAGCGGGTTATTCTAACAGGTGTTTCACCAAGAATACTTAAGATGTTGGATAAAATGCATATTGTGGAGCATATCGGCAAGGAAAATATTTTTATGGAAGACGATGAAGTGTTTGCAACCTCCGGCAAGCCCCTGGATGAAGCAAGTTCCTTTGTACGAAAGGTTAGTTACAGTAATCAGGAAGGTTATGTGCATACTTAAAGGCTATTTTGGAAATTGAGACAATATTTTATTATATTTATTTAATTAAAACAATATAGACGGGCTAAATATTTTACAGATTGTGAAAAAAGTTAATTACTTATACAGCATAAAGAAGCGATGAAGCATCGCTTTTTTATGCTGTATAAGTAATTTAAAGAATATAAAAGAAATAGTTAGTAACAGGACTCTACTTTTACTAAAAGATGTTCTTTGGGGCTGTACAAAATTTCACGAAACCGTTATGGTAAGACAAAGCATTATGTCATCGGAATAAGGCATATAAAATATAACAGGCAGACAATATGCGAAGGCTAACTTGGCATGGGGTAGGCCAGCACATGTAAACGAAAATTTTTGTTGTACATTGTGCTGGCTTTTTTAGTTTCGGTCATATTTATAGTGTAAGGGGGTAGATTTATGGCTGGATTCTCCAAATGTGGATTGTGTACGGAAAAAGATAACTGTGAAATTAGATTAAGACTAAGTAGTCTAATGCAAGAAGCCATTAAGCTAGTTGAAGATGAAGTAAAACGTCAGGCACCCGAGGAAATTGATTACATGATTACAACAGATATTGCCATAATTCCTACCAAATGTCAGCATTTTAGATGCCGGGAAGGTGAATTGGAAGTCAACCAGAAGAGAGAAAGACTATTCTTTTTAGACAAAGAGATAGCACCCAGTGCAGTGTGAAGTTAAGTATAACTCCTGATTTTAAAGTTAAATCGGGGGTTTTTTTATTAGCCATTAGGTGTCTGTGATGACAAAAAAATTTAATCCCACGAAAAATAAAGCGGGAGGCTAATTGCTTAAGAACAAGTTATAAAAATCACATAAATTAACGAATATCACCCTGTACATTAATTTTGTGATTTATTAAATTTAAACCACCAAAAGTAGTGACAAATTGAACCTAGGTAATTTGTCATTATAAGGGGGCTGGTATATGTCACAGTCCGTTATAGAAAAAAAGATTTGTGATGAGTTTGTGAAATTTCAAAGGCTGCTGGTTGGTCGAGGTCCCGAGTGTACGAAGGCAATAATTTGCCGGGATATGGTAATTATTCGATCCACCGGGGTTTTGACGAAGGAAGAGAGGCATGTCAGTAGCAGCCGCAAGGGTAGAGCCTTAGTAAAGCAGTTAAGGATGGAGCTTAGGGACACCTATGTAGAACAAATCGAAAAAATAATCACGGATATTACACAATGCAAGGTAAATAGCAGTCATGGCGATATCAGTATTCGAACAGGTGAATGCATAGAAGTTTTTATTTTAGACACTAATTTAGAGAAGAAAATTAAATCCACTGGTGACGAAGCTCTTTCTTAAGGGTTCTGTTACCAGATGATCACTCAAGTTGGTGGGTATTTCACTAAGCAAATCTTGGTGATAACAGACCAGCGTTATCAAAGGGCAGATTGATCTGCTTTGTTGAACGCTGGTCTTTTTGTTTTCTCAAGGGAGGTGAGAAGGAAGAAGTTTGTTCCAAGGTAGTCAACACAGCCAAAAAGAAAAAGCAATCTAACACCTAGAAGTAAAAATAAAGAGAGGTGTATATCATGAGTCAAAGTGCTAAAAGAACATTTTTCATCCTGTTGGGCATTGCTCTGTTTTTTGTCTTTTACTTAGCTCCTCAGTTTGGTCCAGCCATTGATCCCTCCGGTAAAGCCTTTGAGTTGTCACAACAAGGTAAGGCCGCCATCGGTTTATTCCTGTTGGCAGGTATTTGGTGGGTATTTGAAGTTATCCCTATCGGTGTAACTGCGATTGCCATCGGTGTTATTCAGGCATTATTCTTAATCCGTCCTGCCAAGGATGCCTTTAAAGATTTTATGGATCCTACGGTGTTGTTTATTCTTGGTTCATTAATGATCGGCTTAGTATTTACAAAGTCAGGGATTACCAAACGTATGGCTTATAAAATGCTGGATGTAGTAGGTGAAGATACTCGAAAGATCCTACTGGGTGTATTTGTTATTACAGCGTTATTAACCCATATTATGGCTCACACTGCTGTGGCTGCAACCATGTTCCCAATTATGATAACAATTTTAGCTCTTTATGGAGAAAGTCCAGATGGCAGACCTACCAAATTTGGTAAGGCTCTATTTATTGGTATGGCCTATACAGCCGGTGCTGGCAGTATTTGTACCCTCTTGGGCGGCGCCCGTAATCCAGCCGCAGTTGGTTTCTATAAGGAGTTCACAGGTATCGATGTTTCTTTCCTTGAATTCTCGTTACACATGGCCCCCTTTGGCTGGATAACGGTCTTTTTAATCTGGGCATTGTTGTTGTTTGTTTATAAGCCCGAAAAGGATAGGATTGTTGGTTTACGGGAAAAAGCCCAGGCGGAATATGCCAAAATGGGTCCAATAAGCAAACAAGAGATTTTTGTTGGTATGGTTGTCTTCTGCGCCCTGGCTATGTTAATTCTCCAAGCTACCATACCTGCCTTAAAGTCCATGGACCGTGCCGTACCGTTGCTGCTTGCCACGATACTTTTCTTCTTAACGAAGGTCTTGACTGTAGAAGATCTGGAAAAGAGAATTCCCTGGAATATCGTGCTTCTCTTCTCCGGTGCCATGAGTATTGGTTTCTGCCTCTGGCAAACCGGGGCTGCTGAATGGCTGGCTGTCAAGTGGTTGGGTCTGTTAGTTAATGCTCACTGGCTGGTCTTTGTGGTTGGTATCTGCTTCCTGGTACTAATTTTGACTAACTTTATTATGAACGTGGCGGCCATCGCCATTACCATGCCCATTGCTTTGGTTATTGCCGGCTACATGGGAGTTAACCCAGAGCTGATTCTCTATGGTGCCACTGCCATGGCTGGTATGCCCATGTTGCTATTAATCGGTGCTGCTCCCAATGCCATGGCTTACGAGTCCAAACAATTTACCACTGGCGAGTTCTTTAAATCCGGTATCCCTGCCAGTGCGATGGTTTTATGCTTACTGGTGTTAATGATTTTCACCTACTGGCCGCTCGTTGGCATGTCCGCTTTGGTGCAATAAAGTTGCTGGCAACCCCTGGTGATGGTTAAAGATTTCGTTGACAGTCGACACATCCGGAGTATAATTTCAGGTGTGTCGACATAATGTGACCCTTAAACTAATCAGATTGAGAGGGAGAAATGTGGAAGGAAACAGCCAAGTAATTTTTGCCACAGCAATATTTTTATTCACTTATGCTATTATTATTTCAGAGAAAATTCACAGGGCAGTTATAGCACTTTTAGGTGCTATGGTTGTCATTGTGGGTGGGATTCTACATCAGGAAAAAGCAGTAGAAGCCATTGATTTTAATACCATCGGCCTTTTAGTGGGCATGATGATCATCGTTGGTATCGCTAGAAATTCCGGGCTTTTTGAATATTTGGCGGTAAAGGCAGCGAAAAGTAGTAAAGGTGAGCCCCTGGCTATCCTGGTATCCTTGTCAGTAATTACCGCGTTACTATCTGCTTTGTTGGATAACGTGACAACCGTGCTGCTAATTGTTCCAGTGACCTTTTCCATTGCTAATGCCTTGGAAATAAACCCATCTCCTATTTTATTTGCAGAGGTTTTAGCATCGAATATTGGTGGCACATCGACTCTGATTGGTGATCCGCCCAATATTATGATTGGTTCGGCAACTGGTCTTGGTTTTATGGATTTTGTAGTCAATCTTGCCCCAATAATTATCGTCATTATGGTTGTTACGGTGTTTTTATTACGGATCATTTTCAGAAAACAAATGGTGGTTCGAGAAGAATTAAAGCAAAATATTATGGCGATGAATCCTCAGGATGAAATAAAGGATGTTGTATTATTAAAGAAATCTCTATTTGTCATTGCCATAACAATTGGCGGTTTTCTGCTGCACCAATATGTACACTTAGAATCTGCCACCATTGCTTTGGCTGGGGCGGCACTGCTGTTACTAATCAGTGGTGCTGAGCCGGAACATGCTTTGGCTGCGGTGGAGTGGCCGGTTATTTTCTTCTTTGCTGGGCTATTTATTCTAGTTGGTTCATTGGAAGAAGTGGGTATAATTGAATGGATTGCCAAAGAGGCCTTAAAGCTTACGGGTGGGGAATTACTTCCTACAGGTATGTTAATTCTTTGGTTATCAGCCATTGCCTCTGCCTTTGTTGATAATATACCCTTTGTTGCTACCATGATTCCATTAATTCAGGATATGGGAAGATTAGGCGGTATGACTGACCTCAATCCCCTCTGGTGGTCTTTATCCCTGGGTGCTTGTCTTGGCGGCAATGGAACCATAATTGGTGCATCCGCTAACGTAGTGGTGGCAGGAATGGCGGAAAAACGCGGTGTTAAGTGGACCTTTGTGGGCTTTATGAAACTTGCCTTTCCCTTAATGCTGGTATCCATTGTCATCTCTACCGTATATCTATACTTCTTTTATTTGACATAATTATCGCAAACTGGTATGTAGAGGAGTGATGTCCTCTGGAATTAATTAAAACAATGATCCCTGGACCAAAACGAGGTAAACATAATCACGAACAAAACCTGGATATTGTTATTAGGGAGTTGCGTTCTAGTTCTCATGCGGATGGGGTAACCCTGCAGCATTTAGCAAATGTTTGTGTTGTTAGCAAAAGGCATATCTATCGCTATCTTAGGGAACTGGAAGAGATCGGACTACCCATCGAGAGACCCTTGGTAAATTATCCCGGCAGATCCGGTGGTGGTCATTATAAATTAAAATCAGACTCCCAATCGGAAGAATGGATGCTCTTAATGATTTTGCATCAAGCCCGGGAATGCTATCGCAAGCAGTATAAGCAATACTTATTCTTGATCAACATTACCTTATATCTCCTGGCCCTCAAAGGTGGTTGCAAATTACCGTTAAATGTTCTAGTTAAACTAATGGATAGGTATTGTGAAATATAAAACACAGTCCTTTCCCCTGTGTCTTTCTCACGAGAAAAACACAGGGGAATTTTTTATTAAAAAAGTGTAAAACTAAGATTTTTGCACATTATTAGAGCTAAAAAGAGTTAATTGCTATTTTGACTGGAACAAAGCCATTATTGAAGCTGTACAGAATTATTTTAAATTTGTACCTTTAAGACACAAGGAGTTGTCATTACAAGACATAGTAATTTGTCAGTGATATTTTAAATGCTGCTTTTATTAACTTTATTAAGGATTAGAGTTCTATATAAATATTATTTTATCGGTTGACCCAAGATTGAGATAGTTTTGTCATTCACATGACGAAGATTGTGTTTAATGTAACAAGTCTTTTAAAGTACCTTTGAAAATGGTTTATGAGTTTTTGCGAAGGGGGAGGGCCGTTTGAATCAGCATATATTGGAAAAACAAATATGCGAGGCCTTTATTAAATTTCAAAGGGAGTTAGTGGGACGGGGACCAGAAATAACAAAGGCGATGATTTGCCGGGATATGGTCATTGTAAGATCAACTGGAGTTTTGACTAAAGAGGAAAAACATGTTAGCAGCACCCGTAAGGGAAGAGCCTTAGTTAAACAACTAAGAATGGAATTAAGAGATACTTATGTAGAGCAAATTGAAAAGATTATCTACGACATTACAAAATGCAAAGTGAAAAGCAGTCACGGAGATATCAGTATCAGAACAGGCGAACAGATAGAAGTATTTATTTTGGAATTAGACTTAGAGAAAAAAATTAAAAGTGCTGACAAAACAATTCCTAACCAAAGGGGTTGATTCGTTAGTCAATATTCGTAGTTGGTAGGCTAAACACAGAGTAAAACTAGGTGTAGGTAGACCAGCGATTCGGGGACGTATGTCTGTTCTTTGAATGCTGGTCTTTTTATTGTCCTGAGGGGGTGGTAGGGTAGTAGTTTATTTCCAGTAGTCATTACAGCTAAATCAACAACAAACACCTGAAATAAAATAAAGAGAGGTGTATTCTTTAATGAGTGCAAATGCTAAAAGAACATTTTTTATCCTGTTAGGTATCGCTTTATTTTTTGCCTTTTACTTAGCCCCACAGTTTGGTCCGGCCGTTGATCCGTCCGGTAAAGCCTTTGAGTTGTCACAGGAAGGTAAAGCTGCCATCGGTTTATTCCTGCTGGCAGGTATTTGGTGGGTATTTGAAGTTATCCCCATTGGTGTTACTGGTATTGCTATCGGTGTTATCCAGGCATTATTCCTTATCCGTCCTGCTAAGGACGCCTTTAAAGATTTTATGGATCCCACGGTGTTGTTTATTTTAGGTTCATTATTAATTGGTATTGTATTTACTAAATCAGGCATTACCAAACGTATTGCTTATAAAATGCTGGATGTAGTAGGTGAAGACACCAGAAAGATACTATTGGGTGTTTTTGTGATTACGGCGTTATTAACTCATATTATGGCTCACACTGCTGTGGCCGCTACCATGTTCCCAATATTAATTACAATTCTTGCCCTCTATGGAGGGGATGCGGATGGTAAACCGACTAAATTTGGCAAGGCGCTGTTTATCGGTATGGCCTATACAGCTGGTGCTGGTAGTATTTGTACTCTGCTGGGTGGTGCCCGTAACCCTGCGGCAGTTGGTTTCTATACAGAGTTCACGGGTGTAGAAGTTTCTTTTGTTGATTTTTCGCTGCACTTGGCTCCCTTTGGTTGGGCAACCGTCTTCTTAATCTGGGGGATGTTATTGCTGATTTATAAGCCCGAGAAGGCAAAGATTGTTGGTATTAGGGAAAAAGCCCGGGCAGAATACGCAAAACTTGGTCCTGTTAACAAACAAGAGATTTTTGTTGGTGTTATAGTATTTTGTGCTTTGGCTATGTTGGTTCTCCAAGCAATTATACCTGCTTTAAAGTCCATGGATCGGGCGGTGCCGTTGCTGCTAGCAGGTATCATTTTCTTCTTAACAAGGGTCTTGACTGTAGAAGATTTAGAAAAGAAAATTCCCTGGAATATCGTGTTTCTCTTCTCCGGTGCCATGAGTATTGGTTTCTGCCTCTGGCAAACCGGAGCTGCTGAATGGCTGGCTGTCAAGTGGTTGGGTCTGTTAGTTAATGCTCACTGGCTGGTCTTTGTGGTTGGTATCTGCTTCCTGGTATTAATTTTGACTAACTTTATTATGAACGTAGCTGCCATCGCTATTACCATGCCCATTGCTTTGGTTATTGCCAGCTACATGGGAGTTAACCCAGAGCTGATTCTCTATGGTGCCACTGCCATGGCTGGTATGCCCATGTTGCTATTAATCGGTGCTGCTCCCAATGCCATGGCTTACGAGTCCAGACAATTTACCACCGGCGAATTTTTCAAAACGGGTATTCCTGCCAGTGCTATGATTCTGTGCTTGCTGGTGCTCATGATCTTCACTTATTGGCCGATGATCGGGATGGCTGCTTTAATAAACTAAGTAAGCTAACAAGACGCAAAAAAGTTCTGAAACACCTGGTTTTCCAGGTGTTTCGGAATTCTCTTGTAGTTCCCCACGCTGCAAACGGCACCAGTAGGGGATGAAAACGGGTATGATGGGGAGTGATGTCCTCTGAAAGTGGCGCCTCCATCGCAGTCTAAAACCAAACGTGGTAAACACAATTATGAAGTGAACTTAGGAATTGTCTTAAGGGAGCTTAAAGAAAGTGCTCACTCTGACGGTGTAACCCTGCAGCAACTGGTGGATGCTTGTGGTGTCAGTAAACGCCATGTTTATCGTTACCTTAGGGAGTTGGAGGAAATGGGGGTTGCCATTGAACGCCCTCAGATTTTTCAACCAAGCATACCAGGTGGGGGTCGTTATAAATTAAAGATTAGCCAGGGTGAAGAGGTAATGGGTGAGACAATTATTCTAGTAACTTTAGGACAAATGATTAAACAATATGAGCTTTATCAACAGCAAATTATTTCTATTTATAAACTAATTATCACTAGCATGGCTGTGCGCTATGGTTTTAAACTGCCACTTAATTTCTTTTAAATAAAGCAATTCACTTTACGGAAAAAGTAAAAACACAGGTGTTGTGTCTTTTCAGTGTGCCTATTACTTGTCATATTAATAATGGCAGTCATTTTCTTACTTAAATTAAGACGGATTGATGATCTTCATTCTAAAACTCAACACAATGTGACAAAAAACGATTTTTAATTGCGCGATTGTAACTTCAGAGTTATAATAACATTTGGCAGAATTAAGTTATAATATCATAAATTTATAAAGAGGGGATGTATATGGAAGGAAATAGTCAAGTCATTTTAGCGAGTGTCGTATTTTTATTAACCTACGCTATTATTATCTCAGAAAAAATTCACAGAACGATTATCGCACTGGTTGGTGCGATGATTTTCATTATTGCTGGTGTATTAAATCAGGAGCAAGCAATTCATCATATTGATTTCAATACGATTGGTTTGCTGGTTGGTATGATGATTATTGTGGGAATTACCAGACAATCAGGGGTATTTGAATACCTAGCTGTAAAATCTGCCAAGTATAGTAAAGGGGAACCAGTGGCTATTATGGTGGCCTTGTCCGTTATTACCGCTGTTTTATCAGCCCTATTGGACAACGTCACGACGGTATTATTAATTGTACCAGTTACCTTCTCCATTGCTAGATCCTTGGAAATTAACCCCATGCCGATTTTATTAGCTGAAATCCTGGCGTCAAACATTGGTGGTACATCTACCCTCATCGGTGACCCGCCTAATATCATGATTGGTTCTGCTGTGGGCTTAGGCTTTATGGATTTTGTAGTTAATTTACTTCCAGTTGTCATCGTAATCATGATCGTAACTGTTTATTTGTTAAAAATAATCTATCGAAATTCCTTTAGTGTGCGTGAGGAACTCAAACAAAACATCATGAATATGAACGAAAAGGATGAAATTAAGGATCAAAAACTGCTCAAGCAATCGCTTTTTGTGCTTGCTTTAACCATTGGCGGCTTCTTATTGCATCAGGCTTTACACTTAGAATCTGCTACCATTGCTTTGGCTGGAGCGGCGTTATTGCTATTGATAACCAGGCAAGAACCAGAACACGCCCTTGAGGCGGTAGAATGGCCTGTTATTTTCTTCTTTGCCGGACTGTTCATTCTAGTTGGTGGTCTGGTGGAAGTTGGCATTATTGAATGGATTGCGGCCAAGGCCTTAGAAATAACGGGTGGGGAACTGCTTACCACAGGTATGTTAATCCTCTGGCTGTCTGCCATTGCTTCAGCCTTTGTGGATAATATTCCCTTTGTGGCAACCATGATTCCATTAATTCAGGATATGGGACGTCTAGGCGGCATGACGAACCTTGAACCACTCTGGTGGTGCCTGTCCCTTGGTGCCTGTCTGGGTGGTAATGGTACCATTATTGGAGCTTCCGCCAACGTGGTTGTCATTGGCATGGCTGAGAAACAAGGAATAAAATTCACCTTCTTAGGCTTTATGAAGGTAGCTTTTCCGTTAATGCTTGTATCCATTGTCATTTCTACTATTTACTTGTATTTCTTCTATCTTACTTAGTCTTAGTAGCCCGGTAAATTCTACCGGGCTATTATTTTTTTCACGATCGGATAGAATAAGATTTTAAGGATGATCGTATAAGAAAAATTAAGGCTCGCGTGGATTAGTGCACCCTTAAGGGCACAAGCGAGCCAAGATTTTCTAATAAAATCAGGGCAAATATAAATAAATGGAAGGGAGGAGAAGAAGTGGTTACTGCCGCTGCGCAAGATGTAAAAATTGAGGGAAAAAATATAAAACTTTCAAATTTAGATAAGCTAATCTGGCCGGAGGGCTTGACCAAAGCTCATTTGATAAAGTATTATACGGACATTGCGCCCTACCTACTCCCTTACATAAAAGACCGTCCCCTGGTTATGAAGAGGTATCCGAATGGTATTGAGGGAGATTTTTTTTATCAAAAAGAGTGTCCCGATTATGCCCCGGAATGGCTAAAAACAATACCCATTCGACATTCAGATAAAGTGGTTAATTACATTACCTGTGAGGATATTGCCACTTTGGTATGGTTGGCAAACCAGGGCTGTATCGAAATACATGCTTGGTTATCAAAATTAAATCAAATTGAATATCCGGATATCGCTATTCTAGATTTAGATCCCGGGGAACAAGCAAGCTTTCAGCATGTGCTGGAAGTGGCCTTGGTTATAAAAAAGGTTTTGGATCATTTAAAACTTCGAGGCTATCCTAAAACCTCCGGGGCTACGGGAATTCATATTTTCATTCCACTAAGGCCTGTATTCTCCTTTGGCCAAGTGACCAAGGCCATGGGTCTAATAGCCAAGGCTGTTGCCGATACATTTTCGGAAAAGGCTACCATTGAGAGAACCGTAGCCAAAAGAGATCCCCAAAAGGTCTACGTGGATTACTTACAAAATACGAGGGGCAAAAGTATGGCCTGGACTTACGGTTTACGACCCCTGCCGGGAGCTCCCGTATCCACACCCGTAATGTGGGAGGAAATTGAAAAGTTCAGCTTTCTGCCAGGTGATTTTAACTTGCATACGATTTTTAAGCGCCTGAAATATTTTGGGGACTTACATCGTGATCTCTGTCAAAACCCCCAGGATATCTCCCGTGTTTTAAAGTTAGTATAAAATAGCCGTCAACCATCCGCTCTTAGCGAAGTCTTTTAATCATTGCCCACGGCACATGGCTAGTTTTTTCATAAATGGTTTATGACGATGGCATGAAGGTTAAGATAAAATTGTTAATAAAAAACCTTGCTAATGGAAGGAAAACCCAGTTGCTATCCCGAAAGGGGTAGAAATCCGATAACTGGGGTGGGGATTTTGGAAAAACGTTTATACTGGGTTGGCTGGCAAACTCTTTTGCCGGGCAGCGGCCGCCGAGTCTGGGATATTATCAATCATTTTGGGTCCCCAGCCACAGCTTGGCAAGCTTCTGAAAAAGATTTACAAGAAGTTTTGGGCAACCAAGGTGCCAGGAAGCTAGTCCAGCGAAGAAGTACGATAAAGTTTGATAAACTGGGAAAATTACTGGGTGAAATGAATGGTAAAGTAATAACCATAGAGGACGATAACTACCCTTATTTATTGAAGAGTATCCATGACCCTCCGCTAGCTATTTTCGTTAGGGGTAATTTACCAAGTATTCACGATGTTTGTTTAGCGATGGTTGGTTCCCGCAAACCCTCCCCCAATGGTTTAGTCATAACTGAAAAATTATCCAGTGAACTGGCAATGGAGGGTATTACGATTGTCAGCGGCTTGGCCAGGGGGATCGATAGTGCTGCCCATCGTGGGGCCCTAAACGGTAAAGGCGTTACCCTTGCTGTTCTGGGCTGTGGGCCAGATGTTGTCTACCCCAGGGAAAATGCCAGACTCATGCAACAAATTATAGAAAAGGGTGCCATTATTACAGAATTCCCACCTGGTACATTGCCTCAGCCCTGGCACTTTCCCAGTCGGAACCGAATTATCAGTGGCTTAAGCAATGCTGTTTTAGTGGTAGAAGCCGCGGCAAAAAGCGGGGCCTTAATAACGGCCGACTTTGCCTTGGAACAGGGCAGAGAGGTGATGGCGGTACCTGGTAACATCAACAACGCCAAGAGCATGGGTACGAATAAATTAATCCAGCAGGGAGCAGCCCTAATCATAAATACATTGGATATTCTGAATGAGCTGGGCATGAAGCAAAAATTCTCTTACCAGGCAGAGGATCGATTAAAAAGTGTTGATTTAACCGATAATGAAAGTAAAATTTTAGCACTGTTATCAGAAATGCCAATAACACTGGAAAAAATTATAAGTTTAAGCATGTTAGCCCCAAAAGAAGTCGCAGTGGCATTGACGTTATTGGAAATAAAAGGGTTGATTAAATGTCTATCAGGAAAAATGTATATTGATGCAAGGTTATAGCAAAAAGAGTTCTAAAGCAATATGAATATTTATACAGTAAAAGTAGTAAGGGGTGGTAAAACCCCTACATCTGAGAGCAGTAGTAAATGGGGTGTACCAATTTGAGTAAAACATTAGTAATTGTTGAATCACCTGCTAAGGCAAAAAGCATTGGTAAATATTTAGGAAAAAACTATACTGTTAAGGCATCCATGGGTCATGTAAGGGATTTGCCAAAAAGTCAGACTGGTGTAGACGTAGAAAATGCCTTTTCTCCTAAATATATAACCATTCGCGGTAAAGGGGATATCATCAAAGAACTTCGGTCGGCTGTCAAAAAAGTTGATCGAGTATTGCTAGCTTCTGACCCGGATCGCGAGGGTGAGGCAATTGCTTGGCATTTAACGAAACTTCTAGGGTTAGATGAAGACAGCCCTTGTCGTATTGAGTTTAATGAAATAACGAAAAATGCAATTCAGGCTGCTGTTAAGCAACCACGTCCCATCGATGTAGATAGGGTTAACGCACAACAAGCTAGGAGAATACTGGACAGGTTAGTGGGTTATAATCTAAGCCCCCTTCTTTGGCGTAAGGTTAAAAAGGGGTTATCCGCAGGCAGAGTCCAGTCTGTGGCAGTGCGTTTGATCTGTGATCGAGAGGAAGAAATTCAAGCTTTTATACCGGAAGAATATTGGACCCTGACAGGTAAGTTTGTAAAATCCGGCAAATCCCCCTTTGAGGCCAAGCTTCATAAATATAAGGATAAAAAGATTGATATTTCGAACCAAGAAGCAATGGATAAAATCTTAAATGACCTAAAGGGGCAAAATTACCTTGTTACCAACATTGTCAAAAAAGAGAAACAGCGTAACTCTGCAGCACCTTTTACAACCAGTTCACTGCAGCAGGAGGCCTCAAGAAAACTAAATTTTACTTCACGCAAAACCATGGTGGTGGCTCAACAGCTTTATGAAGGTATTGAATTGGGGAAGGAAGGCCCAGTGGGATTGGTTACTTATATCCGTACCGATTCAACCCGTGTATCTGAAACAGCCGTACAGGAAACCAAAGAATTTATTACCGAGCGTTTTGGTCCGGCCTATGTCCCCAAGCAACCAAGGCAAACTTTGGCCAAGGGTAAGGTCCAGGATGCCCATGAAGCCATCAGGCCCACATCTGTCAATCGTAACCCTGAAAGCATGAAACAATTTCTGACAAATGATCAGTTTAAATTATATAAATTAATCTGGGCACGCTTCTTAGCCAGTCAAATGGCACCGGCTATTATGGATACCACTGCCATGGATATCGCCGCCGGGGATTATCTGTTTAGGGCTAACGGCTCCATTGTTAAATTTCCCGGCTTTATGCAGGTCTATATAGAGGGTAACGACGATGGCAGTAAGGAAGAAGAAAAAATTCTGCCAGACCTGAGCAAGGGAGATAAGGTAGTGGCTAAGTCCTTGTCCCCAAAACAACACTTTACACAACCGCCACCAAGGTACACCGATGCTACCCTGGTCAAGGTATTGGAAGAAAAAGGGATCGGACGCCCCAGTACCTATGCACCAATTGTTGAAACGATTCAAAGACGTGGTTATGTGGTAAGGGAAAGCAAGCAATTTTATCCCACAGAATTAGGGGTTATTGTTGTAGAACTATTGAAAAAACATTTTCCAGACATTATCAACATCGAGTTTACCGCTGAGTTGGAGGAAAAGCTTGACCAAATAGCGGAGGGAGAGCAACTGTGGAATGGTGTATTAAAGGATTTTTATGATCCCTTTGCCAAAACCCTGGAGATAGCAGAGGAGGCCATCGGTAAAGTACAAGTGGCCGATGAAGTTTCCGATGAAATATGTGAGCAGTGCGGCAAGAACATGGTTATTAAACTTGGCCGCTTTGGAAAATTTCTTGCTTGCCCGGGTTTTCCTGAGTGTAGGAATACCAAACCTTTACTGGAACCAACCGGTGTAGGTTGTCCTAATTGTAAGGGTGAAATCGTACTAAGGCGTAGTAAAAAAGGAAGAAAATTTTATGGCTGCAGCAGTTATCCGGAGTGTGAATTTGTCACCTGGGATCTGCCTACCCAAGAGAAATGCCCCCACTGCAGTGGCATGATGGTGGAAAAGAAATCTAAGACCAAGGAAAATAAATTGTATTGTATCAATGAACATTGTCCCAGCAAGGGGGATACTGCCCTTGCCGATGCAAAAGGGGAAAAAAAGAAACCAGCCAAGAAAACTAAGAAATAGAGCATTCGAAGTAATACAATAGGGGGCTTACTAAAAATGACAGCAAATAGGGTAACAATCATTGGAGCTGGTTTAGCAGGTTGCGAAGCAGCCTGGCAATTGGCCCAGAGGGACATTCCTGTGGATCTTTATGAAATGAGACCAGTGAAGTATACCCCGGCCCATCACACAGCCTATTTTTCTGAATTGGTATGTAGTAACTCCCTCAGGGCGGCGGCTGTGGAAAATGCAGTGGGCTTATTAAAAGAAGAGATGAGGAAGTTTAACTCCCTAATTATTTCTGCTGCAGATACCCATAAAGTTCCTGCCGGGGGTGCTTTGGCAGTTGACCGGGAGGGATTTTCCCAACATATTACCAAGGCTTTGGAAGAACATAGCCTAATAACGATTCATCGTGAGGAAGTTACCAGACTACCTCAGGATGGAATCACCATCGTGGCCTCCGGCCCACTTACCTCGGAGGCCTTATTCCAGGAAATTGCAAAGCTTACGGGTCAGCAGTATCTTTATTTTTATGATGCCGCAGCACCCATCGTGACCCTTGAATCCCTTGATATGACAAAGATTTTTCGGGCTTCACGCTATGGCAAGGGGGAAGAAGCTTATCTTAATTGTCCCATGAGTCGTGAAGAATACGATGTGTTTTATGATGCGCTAATGCATGCAGAAAGGGCACCCCTGAAGGAGTTTGATAAACAGGTTCATTTTGAAGGCTGTATGCCGGTGGAAGTGCTAGCTACCAGGGGCAAAGATACACTTCTCTATGGGCCATTAAAGCCAGTGGGGCTAACGGACCCAAGAACCGGCAAAAGACCCCACGGAGTGATTCAATTAAGGCAGGATAATGCGAATGGAACGCTCTTTAACCTGGTAGGTTTTCAAACCAATTTAAAATGGGGAGAACAAAAAAGGGTATTTAGTCTCATACCCGGTCTGGAAAATGCTGAGTTTGTTCGCTATGGGGTGATGCATAGGAATACCTATATAAATTCCCCTGCGCTTTTGGAACCAACTTTACAAATGAAAGAACACCCGGGAATATTTTTTGCGGGGCAAATAACTGGTGTGGAAGGTTATGTTGAATCGGCATCCGCTGGGCTAATCGCAGGAATAAATGCTGCTCGCCGGATACAACAAAGGAATTTGGTAATATTCCCCAGGGAAACCGCTCATGGTGCCTTAATTAACTACATAACCACTGCCGCTGAGACAAATTTTCAACCCATGAATATTACCTTTGGACTTTTCCCGGAACTCCCGGTTCGCATTAAAGGAAAAAGGGAAAGAGGTCAAGCCCAGGCCCAAAGGGCCCTAAAAACTCTTGCGGAATGGTTAGAAGAGGAAAGAGTTTAAAATTTCCAAAAGGGATGACAATTTAAATTCAAATTGTCAAAAGGTAGTTGCAATTTTAAAAAGTCTTATGATATATTTTATTATATTGCAAAATTCGACACCGAAATAATATGGGTAAGAAAAAATGTATAACTTGCTTGATAATTTCATTGATTATCTGAAGTTCCAGAAGAATTTTTCCATTCATACCATCAATGCCTACCAAAAGGATATATTTGATGGTTTAGACTATTTTTCGCTGGTACTAAAAAAACCCATCGAAAGGATAGATCCTTCGTTAATTAATGGTTCCTTAATAAGAGGATTTTTAGCATATCTGAAACAAAAAGAATTAAGTAGGGCAACAGTGGCAAGAAAACTTGCCTCATGGCGGGCATTTTTTCGGTTTTTAGCAAATGACAGGTTGCTTGTAAGCAATCCGATGCTTAGAGTTGCCAATCCTAAGAAAGAAAAAAAACTACCCATATTTTTGTATCAGGAAGAAACTGAAAAATTGGTTGAGGCACCGGATCATTCGCCACTGGGAATTAGGGATAGGGCAATCTTAGAATTACTCTATGCCAGTGGCATACGTGTATCAGAACTGGTGGCCTTAGATCTTGACCAGCTTGACCTGATCAGGGGATATATCAGGGTCCTGGGAAAAGGAGCCAAGGAACGGATCGTACCAATTCATGATCGATCCATGGCAGCTATAGAAGAATATTTGAAAACTGTACGGGGGTCGTTGGTTAAGAAGAACTGTCAAGCGGTTTTTCTTAACTACCAAGGTTCCCGCTTAAGTGATAGGAGCATACGTAAAATCATTGATAAATATTGCCAGCAGGAAAAAATAAAATTAAAAGTGAGTCCCCACAAAATTCGTCATTCTTTTGCTACTCATTTGCTGGATAATGGGGCGGATTTACGTACTGTTCAGGAATTACTAGGTCATGTTTCTTTGTCATCAACCCAGATTTATACCCATGTAACCAGACAGAAATTGAAAAAGGTTTATAAAATGAGTCACCCTAGGGCTTAGACTGATAACGAGGAAGTGATGCTTATGTTCCATGCAACTACCATTGTAGCGGTAAAAAAGGGTGCAAAGGTTGCCATAGCCGGCGATGGTCAAGTTACTTTTGGGCAAAATACCATCATGAAACATACTGCCAAAAAGGTAAGACGGCTTCATAATGGTCAAGTTTTAGCCGGCTTTGCTGGATCAGTGGCAGATGCCTTTACGCTGTTTGAAAAATTTGAAGGTAAGCTGGAAGAATATCATGGCAATTTAATGAGAGCTGCGGTTGAATTGGCCAAGGCCTGGCGTACAGACAAATACTTGCGATCCCTGGAGGCGATGCTGATTGTAGCCAACCAGGAAAATCTATTAGTTTTGTCAGGCAATGGCGAGGTCATAGAACCGGATGAAGGCGTCACAGCCATCGGCTCTGGGGGTCCCTATGCTTTGGCTGCCGCCAAGGCCTTGACAAAACATACAAATCTTTCACCCAGGGAAATTGCTTATGAGGCATTAAGCTTAGCCGCAGATATTTGTGTCTATACTAATAAAAATATCACTGTGGAGGAAATTTAAAATAAGGGTATTAAAGGAGTGAAGCCAATGGCAGCCCTGACACCTAGGGAGATAGTGGCAGAGCTTGATAAATATATTGTAGGTCAAGAGAACGCCAAAAAAGCAGTGGCAGTGGCTTTACGAAACAGGTATCGCCGCAGTAAATTATCAGAAGAATTGATTGATGAGGTTGTACCGAAGAACATTTTGATGATTGGCCCAACAGGGGTAGGTAAAACCGAAATAGCCCGTCGATTAGCAAAGTTAGTCAAAGCACCCTTTGTTAAGATTGAGGCAACCAAATTTACAGAAGTTGGCTATGTGGGACGGGACGTAGAATCCATGATCAGGGATTTGGTCGAAACGTCCATTCGCATGATTAAGCAGGAAAGAATGGAAAAAGTAGAAGAACGGGCCAAAGGATTGGCTGAAGAAAAAATAATTGAACTTTTGGCTCCTTACCCTAATCGGCCGGCACAAACCAAAAACCCTTTTGAAATGCTTTTTGGCGGTGTGCAGGAAGATAAACCAGAGGATAAGTCCTGGGAACAGCAGCATAGCAGAATTCGGTTTGAAAGGGAAACGCTAAAGGAGAAAATGTCCCGGGGCGAGCTGGAAAATGAGTATTTGGAAATTGAAGTAGAAGATCAAAGCACGCCCATGCTTGAGGTTTTTACAAATAGCGGTGTGGAAGAGATGGGCGTCAACATGCAGGATGTTCTGGGCAGTATCTTTCCCAGAAAAAAACGCAAGCGTAAAGTTACTGTACGGGAAGCCCGTAAAATATTAACCCAACAGGAAGCCCAGAAATTAATTGACATGGAGGAGCTAACCACACAAGCTGTCAAGCGGGCTGAGGATAATGGGATTATATTTTTAGATGAGATTGATAAAATTGCCACAAAGGAAGGAATTTCCGGCGGGGCGGATGTATCAAGGGGTGGCGTACAAAGGGATATTCTGCCAATTGTTGAAGGCTCCACTGTTATGACCAAATATGGCCCGGTAAAAACAGATCATATCCTATTTATAGCTGCCGGTGCCTTTCATGTCACAAAACCATCTGACTTGATCCCAGAATTACAGGGACGTTTTCCAATCAGAGTAGAGTTGGAGAGTTTAAGCCGAAATAATTTTGTGCAGATTTTAACTGAACCGCAAAACTCTTTAATAAAGCAATATACAGAACTCTTAGCAACTGAAGAGCTTAAAATTGAATTTTCAAAAAATTCACTTGAAGAAATTGCGGATATTGCTTATACTGTAAATGAACAAAACGAAAACATAGGCGCAAGGCGGCTGCACACCATTTTAGAAAAACTTCTGGAGGATATTTCCTTTGAGGCTCCGGAACTAAAAGGGCAGTCACTCACTATAGACAGTGAATATGTTCGTGAGAAGCTAAAAGACATTGTAACAAATCGTGATCTTAGTCGTTATATTCTTTAAAATTTAGGGAGAGTGACAGAATGAGAACTTTATTAGAAAGAACAAGAACAATCAATAAATTATTACAAAAATCTGCTGGTTATCCCGTGGATTTTGGTGAAATAGCAGAGGTGCTTTCTGAAAACATTGAGGCAAACTGTTATATCATTGACCGTCGTGGCAGAGCACTGGGTCATAAATTTATGCCCCAATTTGCCTGTGATATCATGAAGGATATTGTTGAAGGCTCTAAACGTTTTCCTGAGGAATACAATGAGGGATTACTTGCTATCAATGAAACCCATGCTAACTTCTGCCAAACCTATGATGCTTGTGTATTCTTCCAAGAAGAAAAATGCAAAGGCCAAAACAAAGTAACCACGGTAGTTCCCATTGTCGGGGCTGGTTCCCGTCTAGGAACTCTCGTGCTGGCTAAGTTTGACAAAAATTTCACTGATGAAGATTTAATTCTTGCTGAATATGGTGCCACGGTTGTTGCCATGGAGGTTCTGCGGGCCAGAGCTGGCAGAATGGAAGAAGAAGCAAGGAAAAAAGCAGCGGTACAAATTGCCCTGGGCACACTTTCTTACTCCGAACTGGATGCAGTACAGCATATCTTTGAGCAATTAGAAGGTGACGAAGGGGTTTTGGTGGCCAGTAAAATTGCTGACAGAGTGGGTATCACTCGATCCGTTATCGTCAACGCCCTACGTAAATTTGAAAGTGCCGGTGTAATAGAGTCAAAATCCCTGGGTATGAAGGGGACCTATATTCGGGTATTGAATGATCGTTTAATAGAGGAATTGCAAAGATTAAAGCATAACTAGGGATTCGTCATTAAACAAACAAGCCACAGTATAAAAAACTGTGGCTTTTCTCTTGCGTTGGTTGTCGCATTATGCTAAAATATCCCTTGGTGTTGAGTACACACGTTATCTGATTTGTGCAAGGTTGCCTTGATGAAGGTCTTGCCGGAGATGAGGATAACGGAGGATTAAAAACAATTGAGGGAGGAGGTGTAACTAGCTATGGCAGTTATCTCCATGAAACAACTACTGGAAGCAGGCGTTCATTTTGGACACCAGACCCGTCGCTGGAACCCCAAGATGGCACCTTATATCTTCACTGATCGTAACGGTATTTACATTATTGATCTGCAGAAAACCGTTAAGAAAGTGGAAGAATGCTACGATTTTGTTAAACAACTGGCTGCGGATGCTGGTACTTTACTGTTTGTAGGTACTAAAAAGCAAGCCCAGGAAGCTGTTAAAGAAGAAGCCGAACGTTGCGAAATGTTCTTTGTAAATCAGCGTTGGTTGGGTGGTATGTTAACAAACTTCCAAACCATACGTAATCGTATTGATAGATTACATGAACTTGAGCGCATGGAAGAGGATGGAACCTTTGAGGTTCTGCCCAAAAAAGAAGTTTCTCAACTTCTGCATGAAAAAGAGAAACTGGATAAATTCCTTGGTGGAATCAAAAACATGCGTCGCCTGCCTGGGGCACTTTTCGTAATTGATCCCCGGAAGGAGCGCATTGCAGTGGCTGAGGCTCGTAAACTTGGCATTCCCATTGTAGCCATTGTTGATACAAACTGCGATCCTGACGAAGTAGATTACGTAATTCCCGGTAACGATGACGCTATTCGGGCAGTAAAACTGCTTACCGGTAAGATTGCCGATGCAGTTTTGGAAGGCAAGCAGGGCGAACAAGTCGCAGAATAGTATGTTAGGTAGAGGGCGTCTTGCTAGTACGGGAGTCCTCTACCTTTTTTTATACTTTATTAAAATGTATAAATCATTAATTTGATGAAAATATAAGAAAACCAAGGCAAAATCATGCCAATGTTTGTCAGAGAAAAGATATGGTTATAATACCACAAGATTACCTAGTGGGTTAAAAAAGGGGGATTTTGATCATGGCAGAGATTTCTGCAAGCATGGTTAAAGAGTTAAGAGAGCGTACCGGCGCTGGTATGATGGACTGTAAAAAAGCCTTAACTGAAGTGGCTGGAGATATGGAAAAGGCCATTGAATTTTTGCGGGAAAAGGGACTTGCCGCTGCTGCTAAGAAGGCTGGCAGAATTGCAGCAGAAGGTATTATTGAAGCTTACATACATGGTGGCGGACGTATTGGTGTTTTAGTAGAAATCAACTGTGAAACAGACTTTGTTGCCAAAAACGAAGATTTTCGCAACTTAGCCAGAGATATTGCTATGCAAATCGCTGCTGCTAAGCCAGAGTATGTTCGTCGTGAAGAAGTTTCTTCTGAAAAGATTGAAAAAGAAAAAGAAATTTTAAAAGCCCAGGCATTAAATGAAGGTAAACCAGAAAAAATTGTTGAGAAAATGGTTGAAGGGCGTATCGAAAAATACTTTAAAGAAGTATGTTTGCTTGAACAGCCCTTTATTAAAGATCCTGATAAAACCGTGCAGCATGTAATTAATGAGGTTGTATCCAAGATCGGTGAAAAAATTGACGTTCGTCGCTTTAGTCGTTATGAAGTGGGAGAAGGTTTAGAAAAACGCCAAGATGATTTTGCGGCTGAGGTTGCTGCACAAATTAAGGCATAATTTCTCATTTTCTAAATTGATTAAAGGATTTTTATAAGTATTGTAGAATAACAGAACTACCAGACTGGAGGACACCCTTAATGGTAACTCCCAAGTTTAGGCGGGTCATCCTTAAGCTAAGTGGTGAAGCGTTAGCCGGACAAAAAGGATACGGCATTGACCCCGAGGTTGTTCACTCAATAGCCAGCCAGATAAAGGATGTAAGTGAATATAGAGTGCAACTGGCTATTGTAGTTGGCGGCGGCAATATTTGGCGAGGAATTTCTGGCAGCACGAAGGGTATGGATCGGGCAACGGCTGATTATATGGGTATGTTAGCCACAGTCATCAATTCACTGGCCTTGCAAGATGCTTTGGAAAAGATAGGGGTTGACACTCGTGTGCAAACCTCCTTTGAAATGAGAACAGTGGCGGAAACTTACATTCGCCGTCGGGCCATCCGGCATATGGAAAAGGGTAGAGTGGTCATCTTTGCTGCGGGAACGGGTAACCCCTATTTTTCAACGGATACCACCGCTGCCTTACGTGCCGCAGAAATTGAAGCAGAAATTATTTTGATGGCTAAACAAGTGGATGGGGTTTATGAGGCGGATCCTTTAAAACATCCTGATGCTAAGAAGTTTGACGAGCTAACCTATATTGAGGTTCTCAACCGTGGCTTACAGGTAATGGATTCAACAGCTGTATCACTTTGCATGGATAATAAAATCCCGCTGTTAGTTTTTGACTTAAATGCCAAGGAAAACATTAAGAAGGCAGTTCTAGGAGAACGGATAGGTACTTTTGTTGGGGGGTAAATAAATGGTTAAGGAAATTATCTCTTCTGCGGAAGGTAATATGAAGAAGAGTGTAGATGTTGTACGTAAGGAATTCGGTTCATTGCGTGCAGGTCGGGCAACCCCTTCTCTGTTGGATAAGATTTCTGTGTCATATTATGGAACTCCTACCCCGATAAACCAGCTTGCAAATATTTCAGTTCCAGAAGCACGCATGCTTGTTATTCAGCCTTGGGATAAAAGCGCTATTCCTGAAATTGAAAAAGCCCTTATGAAATCAGATATTGGCATCACACCTTCCAGCGATGGAACAGTAATTCGCTTGGCGGTACCTCAGCTAACCCAGGAACGTCGTAAAGAGTTGGTTAAGATTATCAAGAAAAAAGCGGAAGAGGGGCGCGTAGCTGTTCGTAATATTCGTCGGGATGCCAATGAATCCCTCAAGGCAAAACAAAAAAATGGTGCTCCTGAAGATGAAGTAAAAAGAGGGCAGGATGATTTACAAAAACTAACAGACAAATATGTTAAAGAAATAGACGAAACAGTAAAAGCCAAAGAGCAGGAGATTATGCAAGTTTAGTATGCTGCCGGATATATTGGGTTATAAGTTAAGCAAAGCACTACCCCTTCTTAGAGAAGCTGGGTATATGGCAACGGTTGTTATCACCAAACCGACTAGAAATTTTCCTGATGGGTATAAACGTGTGGTTAAAACAGAAGTTAAAGACACCAAACACGTGGTGTTAACAGTGGTATGTGAGGAGAAGGGAGGTATACACGATGGCCTATAAAATCACCGATGAGTGTATGGCTTGTGGAACCTGCTTGGATTCCTGTCCACACAATGCCATTGAGGAAGGGGAAATTTTTAGAATTACCATGGCCTGTGAGGATTGTGGTACATGCTTGGACATTTGCCCTACCGGAGCCATTATTGAAGAGTAATTTTCATAAACCCCCTTCATAGCCGGAGGGGGTTGTTTATTGGAGGCTGTAAGTATGTTACGAAGGATTACCAACTTGTTTAACAGAAAAGAAATGGCCGATGAAAATATGCTCCTTCAATCCGTAGACAGAAATCGTATTCCTAAACATATTGCCATAATAATGGATGGTAACGGTCGTTGGGCCAGGCGAAGAGGTATGCCTAGATCCTTAGGGCATCGAGCAGGTGCTGAAACTTTACGTAATGTTGTTAAGCTTTGTTCAGAATTAGGCGTTCAGTACTTAACCTGCTATGCCTTTTCCACAGAGAATTGGAAACGACCCCAGGATGAGGTCTCCTTTCTTATGGATTTACTGGTAGAATACCTGGAAAAAGAAATTGAAGAACTACATAACAATAATGTAAGGATCAACGCCATTGGTCGCCTGGACGAACTGCCTTCGCAGGCCCAGCAAGCCTTAGCTAGAGCCTTTCATAAAACCGGCAATAATACTGGATTGACTTTAAACCTCGCCCTAAACTATGGTGGACGTAGAGAAATTACCGATGCAGTTATAGAAATCGTCAATAGGGTAAACAAGGGCGAAATTAAATGTGAAGAAATAAACGACGTATTAATAGGCCAAAGTCTTTATACTGCCGGCATGCCTGATCCAGAATTGTTAATACGTCCCTCTGGTGACTGCAGAATTAGTAATTTTCTTCTTTGGCAACTGGCTTATACCGAGTTTTGGTTATCAGACGTGATGTGGCCTGATTTTCAGCGCCAGCATTTATTAGAGGCAATCGTTGGTTTTCAACAAAGGGAACGAAGATTCGGTGGACTAATCAAAAAGTAGGTTGGTGGACGAATTGTTGCACCTGCGAGTGATGAGCGCAGTCATAGGAATACCGATTATTATCTTAGCTGCCTGGTATGGTCATTGGGCATTGTGGCTATTTTCCCTCGGTGTTTATGTCTTTGCCAGTTTGGAAATGTCGGTTATTTTAAAAGGATTAAAACTTAATTCAGAAAAATGGATGATCCAAATTGCTGGTTTAATTATCTTTACCAGTGCATACTTATATAAAGATGAATATATTGGCCTGACCTATGTCTTTTTGGTAATATTCAATTTACTAATGATGGCCTTATTATATCCTCGAACAAGCCCCTTGGATGTTTTTGGTAACTTAACTGCAGTTTTGTATTTAGGAAATTTTATTTTCTTTTATTTGACCCGGGAATTAGAAAATGGTTTTCTCTGGGTTCTTTTGTTATTAATGACCACCTGGGCCAGTGATACCTTTGCTTATTTCGTGGGCAGGGCCCTGGGCAGACATAAATTAGCACCCCTTTTGAGTCCCAAAAAGACGGTGGAAGGGGCCTTGGGGGGTATAATTGGTTCCGTAATCATTGCCTGCATATTTGTCAATTATATTCCGTCCGTATCGGTTATTTCAATGATTACCCTTGGGATATTCATTGGTATAACTGCTTTATTGGGTGATCTAGTGGAGTCTGCACTAAAAAGGCAGGCAGGAGTTAAGGATTCGGGGCAGATCATTCCGGGTCATGGAGGTTTTTTGGACCGTTTTGATAGCCTATTGTTAACAGCCCCTTTGGTATACTACGGAGTTAAATTGTTTATAATTTGATTATATTATTATTGAGGTGACACATGTTTCCTGATTGGCTAAAGACCGCCCTGAATATCGTTTTGGCCGGTCTACTTCTTTTAGTAGCTTTCTTTGTTATTGACAACTTATCGGTGTATTTTATCAAAGGACTCTCGTTTATTGTTCCTTTGATTATCCCCTTTATTTTAGCCATATTTATTAGTTTTTTACTGGAACCGATGATAGAAATTTTGCAGCATAGAGTGCGTCTGTCCAGAGGGCCAGCAGTTGCATTTTCGATGCTTATGCTGTTTGCACTTTTTGGTACAATCCTTTCGCTATTGATCATAAGATTAATCACGGAACTAATAAACTTATCAAAAAATATTCCGTTTTTTATCCAGGAGATTCAATATTGGGTAGAAAATTCTTTACCTAGATTGCAGCAGTTATATGGGGAGTTACCTCCTACGATTACCCAATATATACAATCATCCTTTGGGACAATTGCTGAGAACTTGCAGAATCTTTTAGGAGTCACCCTTGACTCCTTATATAGCACATTTTCTGCTGTCCCAGTTTTTATTACCTTTATTATTGTTAGTTTATTGGCAACTTATTTTATTAGTAAAGACAAAAGAACCTTGGCCGTGCAATGGGTCAAATTAATTCCTGCACCCTATGGCCAAAGAAGTTTATATATAGTCAGTGAAGTTTTTAATGCTTTTATCTCCTATATAAAGGCCCAGGGGATATTAGTTAGCATCAGTACCTTTATTAGCATAGTGGGCTTATATATCATTGGAGCAGAATATGCTTTGACAATGGGTCTTGTAATTGGTTTTTTTGATATAATTCCTGTACTAGGACCTGGCACGGTTATCCTTCCTTGGGTAATCTGGTCAATGGTTTCGGGTAAGATGGTCTTTGGTATAAAACTATTAATATTGTATGGTCTCATCCTGGTGGCAAGACAATTATTAGAGGCCAAGGTGGTTGCCAATAACCTTGGTTTACATCCCTTAGCCACTCTGATAGCTTTGTTTGTTGGCTTTAAGCTGTTGGGGTTTGTGGGGATGATCGTTGGACCGATTCTGTTAATTGCGATTCAAGCAGTGGTAAAAGCAGGAATTCAAACCCCAAAAGTGAAATAAAATTAACTGTAGCCATTAATGATAAAAAAGATTCTTCGCTATTGCTCAGGATGACAAAGATTTTTTCGGGATAGGAGATAATACTTTTTAGAACGGTGTGTTTAGGTGTAGGGAACGGTCTTGACCGTTCCGTTGTTTGCTAGCGTTGCTTTGTAGGGAACGGTTAAGACCGTGCCTTACAAATAACAGTGAAGACGAGCTTGACATTTTTTTATCCGTAGTTTGTGGCTGTTAGGTCATGGGAGGTTATGAATGAAATATATATCTATTCTAGGGAGTACAGGCTCTATTGGCAGACAGACACTAGAGGTTGTGGATCAATTCCCGGATGTTTTACAGGTTGTAGCTTTAGCTGCTGGTAGAAACCGTGAAAAACTCTTAGAACAATGTTTAAAACACAAACCTCTTTTGGTTTCACTGCAGTTAGAAGAGGACGCTATGTGGCTAAAAGAGAAACTGAACAAAGATAAAGTAACCCCGGAAATATTCTATGGCTTAGATGGGTTGATAGCGGCTGCTACATGCCCAGAGGCAGCCGTAGTTGTTACTGCCCTCAGTGGCGCCATGGGGCTAATACCTACCTGCTCTGCCATCAAGGCAAAAAAGCAAATAGCTTTGGCCAATAAAGAGACATTGGTTGCGGCTGGGCAATATGTTAGCAAATTGGCAGCGGTAAATGAAGTTCAGATATTACCAGTGGACAGTGAACACTCAGCAATTTGGCAATGTTTAAATGGGGAGAAGAAAGCAGCCCTCAGAAAAATTCAGTTAACCGCTTCCGGGGGACCATTTCGACTTTTAAACAGGCAGGAACTTGAACAGGTCACACCTGAGATGGCTTTGCGACATCCTAATTGGTCCATGGGACAAAAGATTACCATTGATTCCGCTACTTTAATGAATAAAGGATTGGAAGTCATCGAGGCTAAGTGGCTTTTTAACGTTGACTATGACGACATTAATGTAGTTGTTCATCCCCAGAGCATCATTCATTCCATGGTGGAATTTGGCGATGGCTCCATTATTGCTCATTTGGGTATGCCCGATATGAGAATTCCTATCCAATATGCCCTCAGTTATCCAGATCGTTGGTTTAATCGTTTTCCTAAACTAAACTTAACCGAGCTTAATGGCTTAACCTTTGAAGCACCAGACACCTCTAAATTCCCTGCTTTGGCTCTGGCTTACGCTGCTGGAAAACAGGGGGGGACTGCCCCAGTGGTGTTAAATGCTGCCAACGAAGTTGCTGTGCAGGCATTCTTGGCCGGACAGATTAAGTTTATGCAAATACCTGCTATTGTTGAAAATACCTTAAACAACCATCAATTCCTAGGCTCGCCTGAATTAGAAGAGATTTTAGAGATTGATCGGTGGGCCCGTCAAGAGGCAAGAAAATTTATTTAGATTTTTTTGAGGTGAAATATGCAAACATTTATCGCTTCGGTTGTAGTTTTTGGTTTGTTAATTTTTATCCACGAATTAGGCCATTTCCTTGTTGCTAAAAAAGTAGGGATTATGGTCCATGAATTCAGCCTGGGTTTTGGACCCAAGGTATTTGGCTATAAACGAGGCGAAACCATTTATAATCTTAGGCTTTTGCCCTTGGGCGGTTTTGTTCGCATGGCTGGCATGGATCCCAACGAAGAAGAAGATAATGGGATACCCATTAATCGTACCTTTAACTATAAAACAGCGCTGCAAAGGGCTTCTGTTATTGTTGCGGGACCCCTCATGAATTTTGTTTTGGCCATCGTTTTATTTGCTTTTATCTTTATGTTTCAGGGTATGCCCTATGCCACAACCGAAGTGGGAGAAGTTATTAAAGGTTTTCCTGCTGAAAAAGCAGGTCTTAGAGTAGGTGACCGCATTGTTGCCGTAAATAATACATCTGTAGAAGATTGGAACGAACTGGTTGCGGAAACCAATAAATACCCCGGAGAACCTCTTGATTTAACAATTCAGCGAGGTACGGGGCAGGTAAAACTGAACGTCACAACCATCAAGGATGAATCGGGACAATACAAGATTGGTATTAAACCAACGGAACCACAAATGAAAAAACTCAACCCCCTGGCTGCCCTGGCAGCGGGCACAACTTTTACTGTGCAAATATCCGGCTTAATACTTTCCTTTATTGGCCAGATGTTTACCCAACAGGCCCCTGTGGATCTGGGCGGACCAGTACGAGTTGTCAACGAGATTAGCAAGGCCGCGGCCTTTGGTATTTACCAACTCATGCAATTAGCAGCCTTCTTAAGTATTAACCTGGGTCTTTTTAATCTGCTGCCGATACCAGCTTTAGATGGCAGCCGGGTATTATTCCTGCTTTGGGAAAAAGTCACTGGCAGACCAGTGGAACCTAACAAAGAGAGTTTTATCCATCTGATAGGCTTTGGTCTTTTATTACTGCTGATGGTGGTAATTACCTATAACGATATTGTTTCCCTGATGTTTGGCAATCGTTAGCGGAGGTTTATGATGCAGTTTAAAAAAACACGCCCTGTCATGGTCGGCAATGTACAAATCGGTGGGGGAGCCCCTGTGGTGGTACAGTCCATGACCAATACAGATACCAGAGATGCGGCAGCCACCATTGGCCAGATCGAAGAACTGGCTCAAGCGGGCTGTGAAGTGGTTCGGCTAGCTGTGCCAGACAAAGCAGCGGCAGAGGCTTTGCCAAAGATTATAGCTGGCAGCGAGCCGCCCTTGATCGCGGATATTCATTTTGATTACCGCCTGGCCTTGGCAGCATTAGAGGCCGGCATGGCTGGTTTGAGAATTAACCCTGGCAATATTGGCGGCAAAGAAAAGGTAAAACAAGTTGTGGCTGCCGCTAGGGAGAGGCAGGTCCCCATTCGTATTGGTGTTAACGCTGGTTCCTTAGAAAAGGAACTGCTAAAAAAATATGGTGGGGTAACCGCCGAGGCCATGGTGGAAAGTGCTTTAAACCACATTCGGCTGTTGGAGGAATTGAACTATCAAGAGATCAAAATATCCTTAAAGGCCTCCAATATTCCCCTGATGTTGGCAGCCTATCGTAAGCTTTCTGCTGTAGTGGATTATCCAATGCACATCGGTGTAACAGAGTCCGGCACGGTCAAAAGCGGTACCATCAAATCAGCCGTTGGTATTGGTGCCCTGTTGGCAGAAGGAATCGGTGATACCATAAGGGTGTCCCTGACGGGTCATCCGAAACATGAAGTAAGTGTAGCGTGGGAAATTTTGAAGGCTCTCGAACTGCGCCAAAGGGGCGTTGCATTGATTTCCTGCCCCACCTGCGGCAGAACAGAAATAAATTTAATTCACTTAGCTGAACAAGTGGAAGCCAGACTGGCTGCGGTGGACAAGCCCATCAAGGTTGCTGTCATGGGTTGTGCAGTCAATGGCCCCGGTGAGGCCAGGGAAGCAGATGTGGGCATAGCCGGTGGCAAAGGAGTGGGCTTGATTTTTCGTAAGGGAGAAATTATCCGACAGGTTCCCGAAGACAAGCTATTAGAAGAACTTCTCAAAGAAATAGAAAAAATCTAAAAACCTGCGGCACGATTTTATACGATCAGAGAGTATAAGAATTTAAGGATGATCGTACAGCACCAGCAAAGAATGATATACGGATTGCTTAAATGTCCACGACCCAGGGCCATTTTTCTAATTTAGATGTATCAGGAGGATCAAAACATGCGAGTTAGTCAAATGTTAGTACCAACTTTAAGAGAAGTTCCTGCAGAGGCTGAGGTAGTGAGCCATCAGCTCTTACTGAGGGCTGGGTTTATTAGAAAAACAGCCTCCGGTGTTTATACATATTTACCCTTAGCCCAAAGGGTGCTGAAGAAAATTATGCAGATAGTTAGGGAAGAAATGGATAAACAAGGTGGCCAGGAATTATTAATGCCCATCATCCAACCAGCCGAGCTATGGCTGGATTCTGGTCGCTGGCATGTGTATGGACCGGAATTATTCCGCTTGAAAGATCGACATCAGCGTGACTTTTGCCTGGGACCCACCCATGAAGAGGTAATCACCACGCTGGTCCGGGGGGACGTTCGTTCCTATAAACAAATGCCTTTATTGCTTTATCAAATTCAAAGCAAATTTAGAGATGAGCGCAGACCCAGGTTTGGTTTGATGCGAGGCAGAGAGTTTATCATGAAGGACCTTTATTCCTTTGATCGGGATGAAGCCGGACTTGAGGTTAGCTATCAGAAAATGCACGAGGCTTACATCAATATTTTTTCCCGTTGTGGCGTACAGTTTCGCCCGGTGGAGGCCGATTCCGGTGCCATTGGCGGCAGCAGCACCCATGAGTTTATGGTGTTAGCAGAGTCAGGGGAAGCAGCTATTTTGTATTGTTCGGCCTGTGATTATGCGGCCAATGTAGAAAAGGCCACCACACAGCCAACTACTGGACCAGACCCCTCTATTCCGAAGCTGCCCTTGCAGGAAATGAGCACACCTGGTCAAAGGTCCGCTGAAGAAGTTGCAGCCTTTCTGGGTATTGAACCAACGCAAGTCATCAAAACCATGTTTTATAAAACGAATCAAGAAGTGGTGGCGGCTCTGGTGCGGGGCGATCGGGATGTTAATGAAGTGAAGCTATTAAATATTCTGGGTGCCCTTACGCTGGAACTGGCCGACGAAAAAACGGTTGAGCAAGTGACAGGTGCGCCTGTGGGTTATGTGGGTCCTGTGCAGCTTAAGAACATTCGCATTGTGGCTGATTTGGATGTCATGGCCATGACCAATGCCATTGCAGGGGCAAACAAACAAGATGTACACTTTATCAATGTAAATCCCCAAAGGGATTTTACGCCGGAAATTGTTGAAGATATTCGTCTGGTTAAGGTTGGGGAACCCTGTCCCAAATGCGGTGCTCACCTACTGGAAGCCCGTGGTATTGAAGTGGGTCAAATTTTTAAATTGGGTACGAAGTACAGTGAAATCCTGGGGGCAACCTTCTTGGATGAAAATGGTAAGGAACGTCCCATTGTTATGGGCTGCTATGGCATTGGGGTGAGCAGAACCATGGCTGCCGCCATCGAACAAAATTATGATCAGAACGGTATTATTTGGCCGGCCAATATTGCGCCTTTCCAGGCCATTGTTGTTCCAGTAGCAACCAAAGATGAAAGTCAAATGAAAGTGGCGGAAGAACTGTATCATACTTTAAATCAAGCCGGGGTGGAAACCGTACTGGATGATCGTGCCGAGCGTCCCGGCGTGAAATTTAAAGATGCTGATCTCATCGGTTATCCCGTAAGAATTGTCGTTGGTAAACAAGCCTCAGATGGAATAGTGGAAATGCGTCAACGCCGCTCAGGTGTAACAGAAATGACCTCTGTTAAGGATGTGGTAACGAAGATTTTAGAGCTGTTACCAACTCTATAGGTGTACAAGTATGTTAAAGAAAGTTCTCCTATTGTCTGTTTCTGCCGGCGAAGGTCATATGAGGGCAGCTGCTGCTATTAAAGAAGAAATCTTGAGTAGAAATCCCCAGGCCGAAGTGGTTATTCTTGATACCTTTCGATATGCCAGCCCATTGCTGGAAAAAGTAGTACTGGGGACCTATATGGAAATTATAAAGATGTCTCCGGTAATTTATGGCTATTTATACAAACAGGCAGAGAAGGAAAAACCCTTTTCTGGATTTGCAAAAAATGAGTTTAATCGGATTATGAATCGTCTGGCTGCTCCAAAGCTAGTAGACTTTATCGAGAAGATGCAGCCACAGACGATTCTCTGTACCCATCCCTTTCCATTAGGAATCTTAACTCATTTAAAAGGACAAGGAAAATGTAATGTACCGATTGTTGCCGCCATTACTGATTTTACGGTTCATTCTTTCTGGCTATTCGATGCGGTGGACTGCTATTTAGTGGCAGCCGAACCGTTGGTCAATGACTTTGCGGCACAAGGAATAAAAAACAATAAAGTGAAGGCCACGGGAATTCCCATTGATCCCAAATTCGCTGTGGCTAGAAATAAGAGTTTGTTACGCCAACAATGGAATTTGGAGCCGGACTTGCCGGCTGTTTTAATCATGGGTGGGGGTTTAGGCATGGGTCCTCTGGCTGAAATTGTTAAGGAATTGGCTAGTTCGGGATTACCTTGTCAAATGATTGTGGTTTGTGGCCGCAATGAATCCTTACGCAATAAATTACTAAAAATACAGCCTACCTTAACCAAGAGGCTAGAGGTGCATGGCTATATTAACAACATCGAAGAGTTAATGGTGGCCTGTGATTTAATGATCGGCAAAGCAGGGGGACTAACCTCAGCGGAAGCAATGGCCAGTGGTCTCCCCATGTTTATTACCGATCCCATACCAGGTCAGGAAGAACGCAATGCAGAATTTCTGGAACAGGTAGGGGCAGCCCGTTTGGTTAGGGGACACAGGGATCTGATTTATCAGGTAAATGAATTTTTAAGCAACCATTCGCTGCAAAGATCCATGGTAGAGGCAGCCAGAGCAGTTGGCCGTTCTCGGTCTGCGGAGGCTGCGGTTGATGTATTGGAAGAGTTGGTAAAGAAATAGCCATTAGCCTTCAGTCGTCAGCTATCAGCTTTGGGGTTAGGTGGTATTTCATTAGGGTCTGTTATTAGCCCTTAGCTATTTGCCATTAGCCAAAAACCTAAAAGCATGGCCCTTTCCAAGCAATTAAAGCTGATGGCTGATGGCTTAACGCCCAAGGCTCACGGAGCATGGCCATTTTTTCCAATAATCAGGGTCTACAGAATCACACAAAAAGTCGTATGGAGGGGTTTCAGTGGCAGTTTCACTGATGGATGTACTGGATATCCGTAGGGTAGATGATAGTATCTTAGAAGTAATCAAACATACTCAAGTTGTCAGTGTAGCTGTTAATGTTTCTAAAAAGCAGTGGAAGTTAAAATTAAAGCTACACCAAAAGTTATCAAACAATGACAAAATGACTCTAAAATCGGCCCTGGCTTCCCTTACACCAGGGCCAGTTTTATTAGAGGTTGATTATCATTGCCCCTTAACTAAAGCAACTGCCCAGGAATTTGATATTGAATATCTTAGAGAAGAATTGGTAAAAAAATTTCCCGTGGTACGCGGCTGGTTGCACAACACCAATTGGCAGTGCAAAGAACATTGCCTGGAGATTACTTTACCAGATGAAATGAGTTTAGAACTTTTACGGGGTAGGGATTGCGACTTATTTCTGGAAACTTGTATAAGAGATACCTTTGGTCTTCAATATAATGTACTTTTTCAGCTAGGACAAAATCAAGAGAACAACCTGGACTGGAACCAGTGCCAAGATGAAATCGAAAAAATGCTCTGGCATAAAATGGCGGAGGAAAGAGTCACTGTACCAAAGGAAAAGAAAAATACTGGTACCAAGAGTAACCTAAATGAAAACATTATCGTGGGAAAACCCATTAAAGGGGCTGCCAAACCCCTGCAAGATATTACTGAGGAAGAAAGAAATGTTGTGGTGGAAGGCAAGGTCTTTGATGTTGAAATTAAACAACTAAGGTCTGGCCGCCAAATACTAACCTTTAATATAACGGATCAAACTGATTCCATTGAAGTTAAAAAATTTTTAGAAGAAGACGATACCGAAACCGGCGAAAGGCTTAAGAATGGCAGCTGGGTTATTATTCGGGGACCGGTGCAGTACGATAAATTCTCCCAGGAATTGACGGTCATGGCCTACGATATCAACCTGGGTAAAGCGAAGGTTTCTACCCGTCAGGACAACGCCCCGGAAAAACGAATAGAGCTTCATCTGCACACCAAAATGAGCTCCATGGATAGTGTCATGAATGCTGCCGATGCAGTGAAACAGGCAGCGGCCTGGGGACATGAAGCCCTGGCCATAACGGACCATGGTGTTGTCCAGGCCTATCCGGAGGCCTATGCCGCAGCAAAAAAAGCAGGCATTAAACTGATCTATGGTGTGGAAGGTTACTTAATTGACGATGGCATAGCAACGGTCATCAGTATGAATCACAACCTTGTTTTAGAAGATACGGAATACGTTATTATAGACTTTGAAACCACTGGTTTTTCACCCCAAACAGATGAAATTATTGAAATAGGTGCGGTGAAATACTTAAACGGTGAAGAGGTAGACCGTTATGGCACCCTGGTAAAGGCCAGTAAGGAAATCCCCTTTGAGGTAACCAAACTGACTGGTATCTCCAATGAGATGATCAAGGCTGCCCCGGATAGTAAAACGGCCTTAGCCAGGCTGGTAGAATTTGTTGGTGATGCAGTTTTGGTCGCCCATAATGCATCCTTTGACCTTGGCTTTTTAAGGGTTGGTTTACGGAAGTATCTGCAACAGGAACTGACAAACCCTGTTATTGACACCTTGGGAGTTGCCCGGGTGCTGTACACAAACCTGAAAAACCATAAGCTGGCTACCCTGGTGAAGGAGTTTAAGGTAGAGCTTTCCAATCACCATCGGGCTGTGGATGATGCCGCTGCCACTGGTAAACTGTGGCAATTATTCTTGAAAAAGCTGCTTGAGCAGGAGGTTAGGGACTTAAAAGCCCTAAGTGAAATTGGTAAGGGAGTCAGTCAGGATAAATTAAGATCAAGGCACGTTACGATTCTCGTTAAGGATGAAATTGGCCTAAGGAATCTTTATCAACTCATTACGTTAGCTCATCTCCAATATTTTCATCGTCAACCCCGTATACCCAGGCGGGAATTAATCAAACACCGGGAAGGATTACTGATTGGATCTGCCTGTGAAGCGGGGGAATTCTATCAAGCCCTCCTTTCAGGTGCATCCGATGAAGAACTGCAGGAGATTGCTTCTTTTTACGATTACTTAGAAATTCAGCCCTTGGGCAACAATGAATTTCTGATTCGTAACGGTCAAGTGGGTGGCGAAGAAGATTTAAAAGCACTCAACAAAAAAATAACTTCGCTGGGGAATAAATTAGGTATCCCGGTGGTTGCCACAGGGGATGTCCACTTCCTTAATCCGGAGGATGAAGTTTATCGGCGCATCCTCATGGCTGGCAAGGGCTTTGATGATGCAGATAATCAGGCACCCTTATATTTTAAGACCACCGAAGAAATGCTGGAGGAGTTTGCCTACTTAGGCCAAGAGACAGCCCTTCAGGTGGTGGTGCAGCATCCTAAAAAGATTGCGGCTTTGATTGGATCCTTTAAACCCATCCCCGATACATTGCATCCTCCTTACATTGAGGGTGCGGAACAACAGATTACAGATATGACCTTACAGCGTGCCAAGGAATTATATGGTGACCCACTGCCGGAAGTGGTGCAGCAAAGGGTTGATAAGGAATTAAAATCCATTATCGGCAATGGTTTTGCGGTATTATATTTAATCGCTCACAAGTTAGTTAAGAAATCTTTGGATGATGGATACCTGGTGGGATCAAGGGGTTCGGTTGGTTCCTCCCTGGTGGCGACCTTTACCAATATAACGGAGGTCAATCCCTTACCGCCCCATTACCGGTGTCCCAACTGTTGCCATAGCGAATTTATTATGGACGGTTCCGCCGGTTGCGGTGCGGATATGGCGGATAAAAGCTGTCCCCAATGCGGCACCCACTATATCAAGGATGGCCATGACATTCCCTTTGAAGTGTTTTTAGGTTTTGATGGTGATAAGGTGCCTGATATTGACTTAAACTTCTCCGGGGAATATCAACCCAGGGCCCATAAATACACCGAGGAACTATTCGGCAAAGAGTATGTTTACCGAGCCGGTACCATTGGTACCATTGCCGAAAAAACGGCCTTTGGCTTTGTTAAAAACTATTTTGAGGAACGCAATATAAAGAAACGAAATGCCGAAATGAAACGTTTGGTACTGGGTTGTGCCGGGGTCAAAAGAACCACTGGTCAGCATCCCGGTGGCTTAATGGTTGTACCCAACAGCTTAGATGTGCATATGTTTACACCGGTTCAAAGGCCGGCGGATGATGTGAAATCGGATACCCGAACAACACATTTTGATTATCACTCCATCCATGATAGTTTAGTAAAATTAGATATTCTGGGACATGATGATCCCACCGTGATTCGTATGCTGGAAGATCTGACCGGTGTAAATGCCAGGGAAATTCCCCTGGATGACGCCAAAACCATGAGCCTGTTTTCCTCCCCGGAGGCCCTGGGCGTTACCCAGGAAGCCATCGGTTCCCAGGTAGGGACCTATGCCATCCCGGAGTTTGGCACCAAGTTTGTGCGTCAGATGCTGGTGGATACCATGCCCACTACCTTTTCGGAATTAGTACGTATTTCGGGTTTTTCCCATGGGACGGATGTGTGGTTAAATAACGCCCAGGATTTGATTCGGGCAGGCAGCTGTAAGCTCTCCGAAGCCATCTCGGCCCGGGATGACATTATGGTCTACCTGATTTACCAGGGATTGCCCCCGAAACAAGCCTTTAAGATCATGGAGGGTGTGCGGAAGGGGAAAGGGGTTAAGGAAGAGGATGCCGAGGCCATGCGGGCCCAGGGTGTGCCGGAATGGTATATTGAGTCCTGCCGTAAAATTAAGTATATGTTTCCCAAGGCACACGCCACAGCCTATGTCATGATGGCCTTTCGCATAGCCTGGTTTAAGGTGTACCGACCGGAAGCCTTTTACGCAGCCTATTTTACCGTGCGGGCAGATGACTTTGATGCAGAGTTAATGGTCCAGGGGACGGACAAAATTAAAAAAGCCATAGAAGAAATAGAAGAAAAGGGGAATGCTGCTTCCCAAAAGGAAAAGAACATGTTAACCATCCTTGAGGTTGCCCTGGAAGCAAACTGTCGCGGCTTTAAAATATTGCCCGTCAATTTAGATCAATCCGCTGCGGCTAAGTTCCTGATTACCCCGGAGGGTTTGCTGTCTCCCTTTGGCGGACTCCAGGGTGTGGGAGTCTCTGCTGCCCAAAATATTGTGGCGGCCAGGGAGCAAGCGCCCTTTACTTCCATCGATGACCTAAGAAACCGGGCGAAAATTTCCAAGACCGTCATTGAAACCCTACAAAATCATGGCTGTCTCAACAACCTTCAGGAATCAGACCAGATGGCTCTTTTCTAAATAAGCAAAAGGAGTGTCGCAAGCGTCACTCCTTTTTTTATTCTTAATGTGATATTAGCATAAAGCCCTTGGGTAGCGTATTAAATAACTCCTTCGCATCCTGGGCTTGGAGATAAATACAACTGTAAGATTTAGGCAACCCTAATTGTTCATGATGATCCCTCATATTTTCAGGTAATGGATGAAGTAATATATCTGCGTTTAGCCTCATCCAGGGGGATTGTTTATTAGCATCGGATTGGCGATTGGCCTCATAAAGAGTTCCACGGGGGATGGGGCGGTCTGCCCGAACCCTGACAGCAAAGCTTTTGAGGGTTTTAGGGCCTTCCATTAGCCATAAGACAGGTGTTGGTTCCAGCTTTAACTCTAACCAGCGATTTTGGCCCAAATTTGTGGTGGAGAAGGAATAAGCAAAATCCAAGGATTCATTGCTGGTTGAAATGAGCCTGGCCTTAACGTTATAGGTGGTACCAGGCATCATGATCCTTTCGGGAATATAACGAATGGTTTTGTCCTCGATGATACATCTGCCCGGTAGGCCTTGTATATCAACCTTGGCTGATTTTAATTGCTGATTTGTTTGTAAAAGTATTTCCCTGGTTAACCAAATACTATTTGATCCTGGAACGGGAAATACTCCCTCGATTAGAAATTCGGGAGTTGTTACAAATTCAGCCTTTATTGATTGCTCCAATTTTCCCCCCTGTTGATCAGGGAGTCCGGCAGCAATGCTCATTGAGTAACGATATAGGTTATTTAATTTTTGATTGGGCCAGAATTCCCAGCGGCTATAGTCAGTGCCAGCAGGTATTAATTTTCCGGGCACAGGTCCCGAAACAAAATTCGATATTTTACGCGGGTCTAGATTAGTGTTAAACTGTAATATAATGGGTCCCTTAGAGGGAACCGTATGATTGCCTTCAATACCGATAAACTTTACTGTAACCTTGCCTTGAAATTTACCCGCGGACCATACATAAAAGGGCCAGATCATGGCTGGTGCCGCTTTAAAGCGATAGTGGTATTCCCTGCCGAGGGGGAATGATTTTTCACTAATAATTATTTGTAACTTACTGGCGGTTAACCATTGGTGCTCGAAGGGGACCTTTTTCCCCGTAGCTGCCTGGGTAATAATTAAGTCTTTGGTAGCGGCAGGCTTCATCGGAGCGAGAAAATTAAAAGTAACCACTACCTTGCCTTCGGGGCTTTCATGAACCTGGTGGCTTTCCCAAAGGCTGATCGTTAACCATAAAGCTATGGTCAAAAAAAAGAGAACAGATACCTGTACAATTCGGGTTCTACTTATTTGAATAATCATTTTAAGAACCTCCGTAATAGCCATTCGCTGTTAGCATCAGCTAAATAGGCTATGAAACATGGACTAACGAGCATTAGGACCTTACGCATTAAAGTAAAAACTTTATAATAAGTTATATATTTCCAAAAAGGGTTGGTTATGACTATATAATAGAAGAAAGGCAATAATGGGAATACATATTTTACAGGGGGTTAAACAAATGGCAAAGATGAACAAAACCGTTGTATTTATATTGGCTGCATTTGTGGCCTTGGGTTCTGGCATGGCCTATAAAGTTATAGCTACAAATCCCGTTGAAAAACAAATTGTCCAGGAGGCGGAGGTAATCCGTGATACTGCGCCCCAAACGGTACCTTCAACTGAGAAAAAAGAAATTGAAAAACCGGTTGAGACTACGACAAAGGTGGAGCAAGCTGCAACCGTTGCAGAAACAGAACCTAAAAATGTACCGGCAACCGAAGGGGAAAATAAAGCCGTGCTACCAACCCTTTCCAATGAAAAATTGGGTTGGTATTATAAACCGAATAAGGAGCATAAGTTACCGGAAGTGAGTGGACAGGGTAAGGCATTCTTGGACAAGTATAGAGGTATTTATCATGGTGACATAAATGGTAAAAATCTCTACCTAACCTTTGATGAAGGGTATGAAAATGGCTATACACCTAAAATTTTGGATACCTTAAAAGAGGTAGATGTTAAGGCAGCTTTCTTTATTACCGGGGATTATCTGAAGAGAAATCCGGAGTTGGTCAAACGGATGGTTGCCGAGGGACATATCGTGGGGAATCATACGGATCATCACCCCAGCTTACCGACGGTGGACGATACGAGACTAAAGAAGGAAATAACCTCTCTGAGTGATGCATTCACCCAACAAACCGGGACCAATATGCAATATTTACGCCCGCCCATGGGGGAGTATAGTGAAAGAACGTTGAAAATTACCCACGAAATGGGATACCGAAATGTTTTTTGGACGGTTGCTTTTGCAGACTGGCAGCCGGATGCCGGTACACCGGAATCTCATAAAAACATCGTCAAGGAGCGCCTGCACAGCGGGGCAGTGATCCTGCTGCACGCTGTAAATAAGGCAAATGCTGATATGTTAGAAAGTTTAATTAAGGAATGTCAGGCCGAAGGCTATCAATTCCGTAGTTTAAATGAGATAAACTAAAGGCATCAGCGATAGGATCTTAATAAAAGAATGGCGTTTAAAACTGTTATCAGTTTGAACGCCATTTTTTTGCCAGCATCAATAATGCATCGCAGGAAAGCATCTATGGGAATAAGTTAAGTTAGTTAAAGGGATGTCTGGAAAGAATCAAAGTGAAGGCTTTAGCTCTATTTTGAGTTTTATCTTAAATTGTCGGTATCTAAAAATTCCCCCATTACCAGCAATTACCTGCTCGTAATTAGTGGATTTTTGGCCGCAATCTTTGTAGGATGGATATAGGGCATTGATAATTTCATAGAGGCAGTAAATGTAAAGAACAAGTTTCACCAGGTGTGGTTAAAAGTTTCAGTAAACTATATCTGTCCCATTGCCATCATCATTATATTCTTTGGTAATTTTAAGTAAGGTATAATGACATAGAAAAGCGAATCATTCCAGGTTTGCTTTTCTATTCAGGAAGTGTGGAGATAAGGGAGGACAAACTGTGGACTACAACGGGTTTGACGCATTGCGGAAAAAGGCAGCTCAGATGCCCCAAAAAGTAATCGCAGTTGCTGCTGCCCACGATGAAGAAGTTATCGTAACTGTGGCAGAGGCCTATAAAAAAGGCATTGCGGACTTTATCCTAGTAGGGGATGAAAAACGGATAGCAGAGCTGGCGCAAAAAAATGAAGTAAAATTTGATTTTACGGTAATTGATGAAAGGGACGAAAAAGAGGCAGCATTAAAGGCGGCTGAGCTTGTTAGGACAGGCAAGGCAGATGTCTTAATGAAGGGGCTTTTGAATAGCAGCGTGTTTCTAAAAGCAGTACTGGATGAAAACAGGGGCTTGAAAACCGGGAAACTGCTAAGTCATCTGGCAGCCTTTGAAATTCCTGCCTGTGCCAAACTGGCTTTTCATACCGACGGTGGCATGAATACCTTTCCCAACCTGGAAAGTAAAAAACAAATTATCGCCAATGCTTTGGCTGCTCTGAATAAATTGGGTATTGTTGAACCAAAGGTGGCAGTGCTGGCGGCCAACGAATTAGTTAGTGAAAAGATGCCTTCTACAGTGGACGCAGCCGCTTTGGTTGCGGCAGTACAAAGGGGCGAGTTGCCGAGCTGCAGCATCGAGGGACCAATGGCCATGGACGTGGCCTTAAGCAAAGAAGCAGCCGAGCATAAAGGCATTGCCAGTAAAATAAGCGGTGAAGTGGACCTGTTCGTAATGCCCAACATTGAAGCTGGCAACATGGTAGGAAAGACACTTCTCTATGCCGCTGGGGCCAAGATGGCCGGGGTAATACTGGGGGGAGCAAAGCCGGTTGTCATGACCTCCAGGGCAGAAAATGCCGAGGGTAAATTAAATTCAATCCTTTTAGCATCCTTAGTATCGTAACATCTTAGGAGGGGGAGCAAAAAATCATGAAAAAATTGCTGTCAGGCAATGAAGCCTTGGCCAGAGGAGCCTACGAAGCGGGTGTGCGGTTTGCGTCGGCATATCCGGGGACCCCAAGTACTGAAATATTAGAGAATATGACTCAGTATAAAGAGATTCGCTCTGAGTGGGCACCCAACGAAAAAGTGGCTTTGGAAGCTGTAATTGGAGCGTCCATTGCGGGTGTTCGAAGTATGGCCTCGATGAAACACGTCGGTCTGAATGTTGCGGCGGATCCATTGTTTACCTTTTCCTATACTGGTGTCAATGCGGGCATGGTGGTAATAACAGCGGATGAGCCGGGGCAGCATTCGTCCCAAAATGAACAGGACAACAGAAACTATGCCAAGGCTGCAAAGATTCCGATGCTTGAACCCTCTGACAGTCAGGAGGCAAAGGACATGATCAAGGAGGCCTTTGCCATTAGTGAAGCATATGACACCCCGGTGCTGGTTCGCATGACAACAAGGGGTTGTCACTCCAAGAGCATTGTAGAAATTTCAGAGCCAGTTGCGACACCTTATAAGGCATATGTAAAGGACGTTAAGAAGTATGTTACCGTGCCGGCCAATGCCAGAGAAATGAGGAAAAAGGTTGAGGTGCGAGAAAAGGTGCTGGCGGCATATGCGAATGAGTCACCCTACAACAAGATTGAAAACGAGGGCAGGGCAATTGGTGTAATAGCTTCCGGGACTGCCTATTGTTTTGCCAAAGAAGTATTTGGGGAAGAAGTAAGTTATCTGAAGCTCGGCTTCACCTATCCACTGCCGGATCAATTAATTGAAACCTTCTGCCAGGGCAAAGAAAAAATTTATATCATTGAGGAAAATGACCCAATTATCGAAGAAAGAGTAAAAATGCTGGGTTTCTCCTGCCATGGCAAGGATACCTTCCCATCCTATGGTGAACTAACACCCGATGTAATTCGCAAGTCGGTCTATGGCACAGAACTGCCGGTAATAGAATATGACCAAACAAAAATTATCCAAAGACCACCTACCCTTTGTGCAGGCTGTCCGCATAGAGGTTTCTTCTATGAGCTAGGCAAGCGGAAAAACGTCATGGTGGCCGGTGACATTGGCTGCTATACCCTGGCCTTTGCCGAACCATATAATGCTATGGACTTCAATATTTGTATGGGAGCTAGCTTCAGTGCCGGACATGGTGCTAAGTTAGCCTTTGATCTCAAGGGTGAGGATAAAAGGGTAGTATCTGTATTAGGGGACTCCACCTTTTTCCATACTGGTATAAACTCCCTAATTGAAGTTCTCTATAATAACAGCAGAACCGTAAACGTTATCTTAGATAACCGCATTACAGGCATGACAGGGCACCAAGAAAATCCAGGCAGCGGCAAGCATGCCAATGGCACGGAGGCACCGATCATCGATATCGAAACAGTGGTCCGAGCCTTAGGTGCCAAGCATGTAGCAGTCATTAATCCCAATGATTTAGCCAAAGTAAAGGAAACACTAGATTGGGCTCTTTCCCTGGACGAGCCTTCGGTTATCATTACAAAATGGCCTTGTGTATTGAAAAAAATGAGCAGTCTCGATCAGGAGCAGTTTGCCGGGGCCTTTAAAACAAAATATAGGGTTGACAGTGAGCTTTGTATTGGCTGTAAGTTATGCACAAAGGCAGGGTGCCCTGCATTGTCAGTAAACCCAGACATCAAGAAGGCAGAAATTGACAGGACCCAGTGTGTGGGTTGTCAGGTCTGCGCACAAGTCTGTGCCAAGAAGGCCATTGTCAAGGAGGAGAACTAAGATGACCAAGAGCATCATGTTGGTAGGTGTAGGGGGCCAGGGAACCATTTTAGCCAGCAAATTATTGACTCAGGGACTGATGGAAGCTGGCTACGATGTCAAAATGAACGAAATACACGGCATGTCCCAGCGGGGCGGCGCGGTGTCTTCACATATAAGATTTGGCGATAATGTCGCATCCCCAGTCATCGAAAAGGGTGGGGCAGACATCCTGGTTTCCTTCGAATTAATGGAAGCACTGAGATGGCTGGGCTACCTGAAAGTCGGAGGTAAAATAGTTGTAAACAATTACCAGATGAATCCAATGCCAGTGGTCATGGGTAAATGCAGCTATCCGGAGGGAATTTTGGAGGAACTGCAACAAAAGGCACCCACCAGTGCCTTTAATGCCATGGCAGAAGCACAAAAACTTGGCAATCCAAAGGTAATGAATGTAATTTTACTGGGAACGATCATTAAGCTGATGAACCTAGAAGACATCAACTGGAAAAAAATCATGGAAGAAAACGTAAAGTCAGCCTTCATGGAATTAAATCTGAAGGCTCTGGAAATTGGAAAGGCGTTGGTGTAAGAACTTGACACAGCCAGATAGAAAAAGCATCGGAGTTCCTGTCCTTTGTGTGGTTGTACTTGTTAGCTTTACTTTGATTTTGATTTTCCCGGCATCAAGGGAGGTTTTTAGAGAACTATCAGCGGAGCATCCTTTCACCATGGGCTTTGTAAAGTTTGTTTTTCTGGCCACAGTGGGTGAGTTAATTGCTGCCAGAATCAGCAACGGCCTTTGGCTGCTGCCCCCCAAAATTGTGGCGAGGGCTTTGATTTGGGGCTTCATCGGTGCAGTGCTAGCTTTTATGCTGAAGATTTACAGTGGAGGTGTCACAGCCGCTTTGGCAGCAGGCGTTTTGCCAGGAGCTGATTCCCTATTTCTCAAGGCCTTGCTGACTAGCTCAGTCATGAACATTACATTTGGACCTGTGATGATGGGTTTTCATAAAATGACAGACAAATACCTTGAATTAAAAGCCAGCGGCGCAGGGCAACTGGATATCAAGTCGATTACCAGAGCAACGGACTGGGAAAGCTTTATCTCCTTCGTAATCCTGAGAACCATACCAATTTTCTGGATACCAGCCCATACCATTACCTTTATGTTACCTGCCGAATACCAGACCATGATGGCAGCAGCACTGTCAATTGCCCTGGGCATTATCTTAAGTCTTAGGAAAAAGCCTAACGTAGCTGAAGCTGTATAAAAAAAGGAAAGGACTGGATTATGGATTACTATATTTTAGCAATCAATCCTGGGTCAACCTCTACCAAAGCCGCTGTGTATAAAAATGAAGAAGTACTGTTTGTGGAAGCCATCAACCACAGCAATGAGGAATTGGAAAAGTGTAAGAGCTTAAAGGATCAGTTTGAAATGAGAAAACAATTGGTTCTTCAGGCACTGGCAAAGCACAAGTTCAACCTAGAAAAACTTTCGGCAGTGGTTGGCAGGGGTGGACAACTGCCACCGGTAAAAGCGGGGGGCTACTATGTAAATGAGGCCATGAAGAAACGAATTATTCAGGGTCCCATTGTGAACCACGCTTCCAACCTGGGTGCACTTCTGGCAGCGGCACTGGCACAGCCAAAGGGAATTCCGGCCTATATCTATGATGCTGTATCCTCGGATGAACTTAAGCCAGTGGCAAAGGTCACTGGCATTCCGGAAATCGTCAGACACAGTTTTTGTCACGTTTTAAACAGTAAAGCCACGGCCAGAAAGGTAGCCCAAAGCCAGGGCAAAGGGTATGAGGCGATGAACTTTATTGTGGCCCATTTAGGAGGCGGCATCTCCATCAGTGCACACGAAAAAGGAAAAATTGTTGATGTCATCACGGATGATGCAGGACCTTTTTCACCGGAACGCTCGGGCAGTGTACCGATTCTGTATATCGTCGATATGTGTTACAGCGGCGAATACAGCAAAAAGGATTTACTGAAAAAACTACGTGGTCTGGGAGGCCTAAAAGCCCACCTAGGCACCCACGACTGCAGACAAATTGAAGCGATGATTGAACAAGGCAATGAACAGGCCAAGCTGCTCTATGAGGCCCAAGCCTACCAGGTGGCCAAGGGAATTGGCGAATTAGCACCTACCATAGACGGTAAAATTGACAATATTATTTTGACCGGCGGTATTGCCTATTCGAAAATGTTGACAGACATGATTGCAAAGCGGGTCGAATTTATCGCACCGGTTATTGTTGTACCAGGAGAAAACGAGCTAGAATCCCTGGCCCTTGGGGCACTCCGCATTTTGCGCGGTGAAGAAGAGTGCAACGAATACGTAGATCGTCATGAAACAAAGGAAGAATTTTTTGTCTAAGAAACATTGGGGTCAGGCTGGAATAATTCAAGCCTGACCCCAGCTCTCCCCAAATATTACCTTTATACATGTACATATATTTAAATTAAAATAGAAAGGTAATTATCTAACCGAGGTGCAGTATGATTTATCAATATTCAGGCGTGGTTCATGTTCATACAAGTTATTCCGATGGGTCCGCAGACTTTAAGGGTATCGCTAAGGCAGCTTATAAGTCAGGGGCTAAATTTATACTTATAAATGATCATGACACTTTGGACGGACTGCACCAACAGGGGGAACAATATCTGCATGAAGTTTTAGTTCTGGTAGGGGCGGAAGTTTCCCCTAGACAGAACCATTTTTTATGTTATGATATAAGTTCAGTTCCCTGTAAAAAACAACAGCCAGCTAAATATGTTGAGCAGGTTTATGAACAGGGCGGCTTTGGTTTTTTAGCTCACCCTGATCAAAAGGAAAATACAATTTTCCGGGGTAGCATGCACTGGGATAATTGGGATTTGGATATGCCCGTTGGCTTGGAAATTTGGAATTATTTTTCTCAATGGATGACAAGCTTTGAGAGCATAAGGGGTTTACTAATAAGTTTCCTATTTCCTAAGGCTATCCTAAGTCCGCCTCAACCGGAAACTTTGCAAAAATGGGACCTATTGGGAGAATTACGACCAGTACCAGCAATAGCAGGGGTTGATGCCCATGGGGGTCGACAATTTGGCTGGATACCGAATATACTAAGTAGTTACCGATACCAATTTAAAACCCTAAGAACGCATATTTTATCCAAGGAACCTTTGCAAGGCATCGTGCAAAATGATCGTAAAATAATTTTATCTGCCATCAAAAGTGGGCGAAGTTATTTAGTTAATCACTTTGCTGGTCATGTTAAAGAATTTTTCTTTTACCTACAACACCTAAATGACAAATGGCACATGGGGGAAGAAGTTATGCATCGATCTGGCATGACATTAAACGTTATTCTGCCAGAGAAGGCCCATCTGAAATTAATAAAGGATGGCAAAGTATTTTTGCAAAGTTGTACAAAGGCTATCCAATTACCCGATCCTGAACCGGGAGTATATAGGGTAGAAGTTTATAAAGGGTGTATTTGGCGACGCCCCTGGATATTTTCTAACCATATTTATGTTAGGCCTGACCCCGACTCTGGGTACTCAAGCTGAAGGATGAGGAATAAGCCATGGATAAAATTATTGTTATAAGGGTACGATATTTCTACAAATTTTCTTGATTAGGGTTAGCCTTGTAAAGAAATTGTTTCCATGGTATACTTATTATGCTTTTTTGTTTGTTTTACCTACTATTAATTTTTTGCGTTTAGGAGAGGAGTGGGAATTTCCCACTCTTTCGTATTAGTTTGGGTAATTGCGGCAATAAGGGAGGATTATCTTTGGCTAAGAGTACCGTTGTTGAGAGAGTAACAGAAGCTGTGCAGCCAATCATTGAGGGATTGAACCTGGAATTGGTAGATGTGGAATATGTCAAAGAGGGTGGCAATTGGTATTTAAGAATATTCATAGATAAACCAGAAGGTGTCGAATTAGATGACTGTCAAATTGCTTCGGAAAAAATTGATACTCTTCTTGATGAGCTGGACCCAATACCCCAGGCTTACTTTCTCGAGGTATCCTCACCAGGAATTGAGAGACCGCTCAAAAAACCCCAGGATTTTGTAAGATTTAAAGGTCAATTGGTAAATGTAACTACCTTTGCTCCAGTAAACGGCGTCAAAAGTTTTACTGGTAAATTAATGGAATATAACGAAGAGGGGATTCACCTGGATATAAAAGGGAAACAGGTTGTATTACCCCATCAACAGGTTGCCGCCGCAAGATTGGCAATTGAAATTTGAGATTATTGGGGGGAGCACAAGTGAATAGCGAGTTCTTAGAGGCGTTAAGGGACTTAGAAAAAGAAAAAGGCATTGCCGTGGATGTTCTATTAGAAGCAATTGAGGCAGCTTTGTTGTCAGCCTATAAACGTAACTTTGGGTCACTACAAAATGCTAGAGTTCATATCGACAGGGAAACAGGGGATTACAAAGTATACTCCCAACGTTCTGTGGTAGAAGAAATCGAAGATGATCGGATTGAGATATCCCTGGAGGATGCAAGAAAAATAGATCCCAGGTTTAATTTAGGGGATGTGGTGGAGGATGAAGTAACCCCTAGAAATTTTGGACGGATTGCTGCCCAAACAGCGAAACAAGTAGTTGTTCAGCGTATACGTGAGGCTGAAAGGAATATTATCTTTGAGGAATTTGCCAATCGGGAAGGTGATATTCTAACAGGTATTGTACAACGTATTGAGAATAAAAATGTTTTTATTGAGTTGGGGAAAACAGAAGCTATCCTAACACCATCTGAACAAATGCCCAGTGAGGATTATAGACCGGGCAGCCGCTTAAAAACATATATTGTGGAGGTGCGCAAGACCACAAAGGGCCCACAAATTCTTGTTTCCAGGACTCACCCTGGCTTATTAAAACGGCTCTTTGAGTTAGAAGTACCTGAACTGCAAGAAGGTGTTGTTGAACTTAAATCCATCGCCCGGGAAGCTGGTTACCGGTCTAAAATAGCCGTGTATTCAAAGGATGAAAATATTGATCCTGTGGGTGCCTGTGTTGGACCCAAGGGTATGCGTGTACAAAATATTGTAACTGAATTGAACGGTGAAAAGATCGACATTATCAAGTGGAATCCAGACGCATCCAAATACGTTGCTTCTTCCCTAAGTCCTGCTAAGGTGGTAGCCGTGGAAGTATGGGAAGATGAGAAGGTGGCCAGGGTAATTGTTCCGGATTATCAACTTTCCCTAGCCATCGGCAAAGAAGGACAAAATGCACGTTTGGCAGCGAAACTTACTGGCTGGAAAATTGACATAAAAAGCGAATCCCAAATGACCGATATTTACCCGGATTATAATGGTGAGGATAACCTGGGGGAAGGTGAGGAATATAACCAGTCAGAAACATGGGATGATAAATATAAACTTGAAGAAACATTCAATGAAAGTGAAGAAAGATAAGGAGGTTATCCAGTGCCCAAGGTCAAAAAGGTTCCGCTAAGGATGTGTATTGGTTGTCAGGAAATGAAGCCCAAGCGTGAACTGACAAGAGTGGTGCGAACCCCTCAGAATACCGTGGAGATTGATGCCACTGGTAAGAAATCTGGTAGAGGGGCTTATCTTTGTTCCAATATTGAATGTTTGCAAAGGGCTATAAAAGGAAAAAGGTTAGAACGTTCCTTAGAATGCTTTATATCACCAGAGATCATAGAAACGCTTAAGCAAGGAATGGTGAAATAGGTGAGCGGTCCAGTTTTTCATCTCTTAGGTTTAGGTCAGCGAGCTGGGAAGGTTGTGTCAGGAGATTTTGCTGTTCGGGGGCATCTTGCTAAAGGCAAAGTTAAACTTTTAATTATTGCTACGAATACCTCGGAAAGAATTAAAGGGGAATATATCCGTATTGGTCAGTCAAAAAAGGTTACTACCAGAGTAGCTTTTACTAAAGATCAACTGGGTTTGGCACTGGGTAAATCACCCCGTGCCACGGTAGCGATATTGGATCCCAACTTTGCCCGAGGCATAGAAGGCCTGCTGGAAGGGGGAGAAGCCTAGAATTATATAGGGTTTTAATTTTAGGAGGTGGTTCAATGACAAAAAAAAGGGTCCATGAAATTGCAAGGGAGCTTAATATAGAAAATAAAGAACTTATAAATAGATTAACTGAACTAGGTATAACTGTGAAGTCACACATGAGTGCTTTAGAGGAATACGATTTACAAAAGGTATACCAACAATTTGGTAAAAAAGCAAATCAAGGCCAAAAAAAGGAATCAGGATCTACAAATACGCAAATTCAGCCAGAACGTGTTAGGGGGCAAGGAATGGAAGAGAAGAAGGAACAAGATCAGTTATTTAAACCGGATAACACAAAGGGGCCAGGGTTAGTTGATAGAGTACCTAACAGACCCCCGGACAGAAGATATGAAGACAAGCCAAAGACTAACCAAAGACCGATACAGGAAACAAAGGGTCCCAAATCCCCAGTTGGTAACGAATCTGTACAGACTTCAACCAATGTAAATAATCAGGGCGGCAGGGCTCATAACAACCAGGGCGGCAACCAAGGCAGACCTTACGGTGATCGTCCCCAGGGCGGCAACCAAGGCAGACCTTATGGTGATCGTCCCCAGGGCGGCGGCCAAGGCAGACCTTACGGTGATCGTCCCCAAGGCGGCGGCCAAGCCAGACCTTACGGTGATCGTCCCCAGGGCGGCAACCAAGGCAGACCTTATGGTGATCGTCCCCAGGGCGGCAACCAAGGCAGACCTTATGGTGATCGTCCCCAAGGCGGCGGCCAAGCCAGACCTTACGGTGATCGTCCCCAAGGCGGCGGTCAAGCCAGACCTTACGGTGATCGTCCCCAGGGCGGCGGCCAAGCCAGACCTTACGGTGATCGTCCCCAAGGCGGTGGCCCAGGCAGACCTTATGGTGATCGTCCCCAGGGTGGTGGCCCAGGCAGACCTTACGGTGATCGTCCCCAAGGCGGCGGTCAAGCCAGACCTTACGGTGATCGTCCCCAGGGCGGCGGACCAGGCAGACCTTACGGTGATCGTCCCCAAGGCGGCGGTCCAGGCAGACCTTACGGTGATCGTCCCCAGGGCGGTGGCCCAGGCAGACCTTATGGTGATCGTCCCCAGGGCGGCGGCCCAGGCAGACCCTACGGTGATCGTCCCCAAGGCGGTGGCCCAGGCAGACCTTACGGTGATCGTCCCCAGGGCGGCGGTCAAGGCAGACCCCAAGGAGGGCCTAGGGCAGCCCAAAACCGAGCCGGCGGTCCATCTATTCCCAAGCCGCCGGAACAAATTGCCCAACCTAAACCAACCAAGGCACCGGATAAAACAAAGGGCGATCGTCGCAAAAATTATGAAAAAGACGGCAAGTGGGCCGACGGCAATATAGAAAGCAACAAGCTATATAAAGGACGTAACAACAAGGGCAAAAAGAAACACTATCAACCTGCTCCACCACCGATTTTAGATAAAAAGCCAGTCCAAATCGGGGAAATAATTACTGTTCAAGAGTTAGCAGAGAAGTTAAAGAAAACTGCGGCAGAAGTAATTAAAAAACTAATGGGCCTTGGCATTTTAGCTACCATCAACCAAGAAGTGGATTTCGATACGGCTGCTTTAATTGCTGGTGAGTATGGTATTGAGACTGAACTGAAAGTAGCAGTTGATAAAGAAGCATTAGTTATGGCTGAACCTGAAGAGAACGAAGACAATTTAATGCAACGTCCGCCAGTTGTAACGATTATGGGTCACGTAGATCACGGCAAGACTTCCCTGTTGGATGCAATTAGGGAAACGAATGTGACTGCTGCGGAAGCAGGTGGCATTACTCAGCATATAGGTGCCTACCAAGTAGAACGAAATGGTAAAAAGATTACCTTTGTGGATACTCCCGGTCACGCTGCCTTTACTGCTATGAGGGCCCGTGGTGCTCAAATTACGGATATAGCAATTTTAGTGGTTGCTGCGGATGACGGTGTAATGCCACAAACAGTTGAAGCCATTAACCATGCGAAGGCAGCAAATGTGCCAATTATTGTGGCTATCAATAAGATTGATAAACCAACGGCTAATCCCGATAAAGTTAAGCAGGAACTGACCCAGTATGAGTTGGTTGTTGAGGATTGGGGCGGCGATGTCATAGCGGTACCAGTCTCAGCTAAACAGCACACTGGCTTGGATAACCTTCTTGAAATGATTTTGCTAGTGGCTGAGGTGCACGAATTAAAAGCAAATCCTGATCGTATGGCCAGGGGTACCGTTGTGGAAGCAGAATTGGATAAGGGCAGAGGACCAGTGGCAACTGTACTTGTTCAGAATGGCACCTTAAATGTCGGGGATACTATTGTTGTTGGCCATGTATCCGGACGTATTAGAGCGATGATTGATGACAAGGGCAGACGTGTTAAAAAAGCCCCCCCCAGCACTCCTGTTGAGATCTTAGGCCTTTCAGATGTACCGGAAGCCGGAGACATTTTAGTGGCAGTGGAAGACGAAAAATTGGCCAGAGATGTAGCAGAGAAGCGGAAGATTAGAAAGAGGGAAGAAGTACTTAGATCCACTACAAAAATATCTCTGGATGATTTGTTTAAGCATATCCAAGAGGGGCAGATTAAGGAACTTCCCATCATTATTAAAGCTGACGTGCAAGGCTCCATCGAGGCACTGGCCCAAGCCTTAGAAAAGCTAACAACGGATGAAGTTAATGTTAACCTAATCCATACCGGTGTAGGTGCAGTGAATGAAAATGATATTATGCTGGCTGCAGCGTCCAATGCAATTGTTATTGGCTTTAACGTAAGGCCGGATAATAATGCACGAAAACTAGCAGACGCAGAGAAAATTGATATTAACCTCTACCGGGTAATCTATGAAGTTATTGATGATGTTAAGAAGGCTATGAGCGGCTTGCTTGATCCAGAATTTAAGGAAGTTGTCTTAGGTCATGTGGAAGTAAGGAAGACCTTTAAAGCATCTAAGATTGGTACCATTGCCGGTGGTTATGTAACCGAAGGAAAAATTGTTAGAGATGCAAATGTTCGGATAATCAGGGACGGCATCGTAGTTTTCGAAGGGAAGCTCGATTCCCTCAAACGATTTAAAGATGATGCAAAGGAAGTTGCTCAAGGTTATGAGTGTGGTTTGACCATTGAACGGTTTAATGATATTCAGGAAGGCGATATCGTTGAAGCTTATATTATGGAAACCATTAAACGTGAGCTCTAATACTATGGTATTGACCGCAAAAACATAGGAGGTGTGTTGCATGTCGCACCGACCGGAACGTGTGGCTGAAGCCATAAAAAAAGAAATTGCTGATTTAATTCGTAATGACATTAAGGATCCCAGACTAGGTTTTGTAACCATTACGGGTGTAGAAGTAACCAAAGATCTGTCCTTTGCTAAAATCTTTGTAAGTGTTCTAGGTTCTGCTGACCAGAGACAGGAGACAGTCAATATATTACAAAAGGCCGCTGGTTTCATGCGCTCAGAAATTGGCAGGAGAATTAAAGTACGTCAGGCCCCGGAATTGATTTTTAAATTAGATACATCCCTAGACCATGGCACAAGAATTATGGAGATACTCCATGAGATAAATGCTCAGGAGGCAAAGCAGACCAATGAATAACCTTAAGGCTGTGACAGAGGTATTATTAAATTCCAAAAGACCGATATTATGCGGGCATGTTATGCCAGATGGTGATAGTCTTGGCTCTGTCTTAGCATTAGGAATGGCTTTGCAAGCAAAGGGTAAAGAGGTTACAATGGTTAGTTCAGATCCATTGCCTGACTTATACGAATTTCTTCCTGGTATAAAAGAAATAGTGGTGGGCAGTGTTCCAGAAAAGAATTACGATTTACTGGTGGTGGTAGACTGCTCAGTACGAGAGCGACTTGGCTCTACCATCACACCCCTGGTAGATTACGGGCTGCCTGTAGTTGTAATTGATCACCATGTCAATGATCAACCCTTCGGGAGTTACAATTATGTAAAATCAACTGCAGCAGCCACCGGGGAAATCATTATGGATTTGTTGGAGCAACTGGGGATTTCACTCAATCTGGATCTGGCGATCAATCTATATACCGCCATCGTTACCGATACTGGTTCTTTCCGTTATGAAAATACGACACCGGAAACCCACGTTAAGATTGCGAAGTTATTAGAGTGTGGGGTTCCGGTTTCACTTCTCTCAAACCTTATTTTCGGTGAACAGCCCCTTAAGTCAATTCGTTTGCTGGAAGTAGCTTTAAGAAACTTGGATGTAAGTGAATGTGGTAGAATTGCCTGGATAAGTATTAATCAGGAAAAAATTGAGTCAGTGGGAGCGGAAGATCAGCATATAGAAGGTCTAATTAACTATCCCAGAAAAATAAAAGGTGTTGAGTTGGCTATTTCTTTCCGTGAACTGGACCAAAATAGGGTTAAAGTAAGTTTTCGTTCAAAGTATACCGTGGACGTTAATTTATTGGCCAAAAAGTTTGGCGGTGGAGGGCATGTACGTGCTTCAGGCTGCACCATCAAGGGTAACCTTTTAGAAGTTAAGGAAGCTGTTCTAAAGGAAGCCAAAGAATTATTCCGGGGGTGTTAAGTTGGACGGGATTATTAATATATTGAAACCCCCGGGTATGACTTCCCATGATGTTGTATATTTTGTCAGACGAGCGACTGGCATTAAAAAATGCGGCCACACAGGAACCCTTGATCCCGGAGCGGCGGGAGTCTTACCAATTTGTTTAGGCCGAGCCACTCGATTGGCTAGGTTTATAACCGATGGAGATAAAACCTATCGTGCGGAAGCTACTCTGGGAATGGAAACATCTACCCAGGATGCCTTTGGTAATATACTGAACAATAGAGATGCATCCGCCATTAACTCCGAAAGATTCAATGAGGTACTAAAAAGTTTTGGGGGAGAAATAACCCAGACTCCCCCCATGGCTTCGGCTATTAAGGTCAATGGCAAAAAACTCTATGAACTGGAACGGGAAGGCAAAATTATTGAAGTACCCAGTAGAACAGTTACAATATATGAAATCAAGATAATGGATAGCTGGGATTGGGGCACACCTAACCCCAGGGTATTATTTGATGTAACTTGTTCAAAGGGGACATATGTGCGTACCCTGTGTTCAGATATGGGTAAGGCATTGGGTTGTGGCGCCTATATGTCCTTTTTGTTGCGCTCCCGGGTTGCAGCCTTTGGCTTACATAATTCCTTTACACTGGAAGAAATTGAAATAATGTCCCGGGAAAACAAGTTAATTGATGCCGTTATACCGATGACCAAGGCGGTTGAGCATTTACCGATGGTCGAAATTCATCCTACAGCAAATAAGTCGGTGTGTTCAGGTGCAACTTTATATCCTTCAGGAATCAGGTCTGGTTTAGAGGCCCTAAACCCCAATGATCTTGTCAGGGTTCAACTGGACAATCGCTTGCTGGGAATTTATAAAGCGGCGATAGATCGAAAGGATGATGCAGAACGTATCATTCTACGGCCCGAAGTGGTTTTTTCTGTTTAAAATAATTAAATTTTCACGCACCATTGGTTGCATGCAATAAATTGTGTATCATTACAAAGTGGAATTGTGTTTGGCAGGGGGTAAAAGAATTGCGTGTATATAGAAGCCTTAAGGGACTTAAGGATATTTATTCTAACATTACCGTAGCCTTAGGAAACTTTGACGGGATACACCTAGGGCACCAAAGGCTTATTGGGGAGGCTGTGTCCATGGCATGCCGCTCAAAGGGAACAGCGGCTGTACTAACCTTTGATCCACACCCTCTGATGGTTCTTAGACCCCAAATGGCACCAGCAATGTTGCTGGATCAAGAATCAAAGGAACGGATTATGGCTGGCCTCGGTGTGGATATCTTAATACCCTTACACTTTACCCCAGAATTTGCCCGGTTAAGTCCCGAGGAGTTTATTAAAGATATTCTTATCGAACAAATAGGCACCAAGGGAATTGTGGTGGGCTATAATTATACCTTTGGCTATAAAGGTAGTGGAAAGACCGATGACCTTAATTATTATGCCGCAGAGTATGGTTATACACTAAGTGTAATTCCTCCTGTTATGGTGGGGGACCAAGTGGTTAGCAGTACTCTCATCCGTAGTAAATTAGCAGAGGGAGACGTTATTTCTGCTAAGAAATATCTTGGCTATTACCCCTTTACGGAGGGTACGGTAGTAAAGGGTGACCGCAGAGGGAATACCCTTGGCTTCCCCACAGCAAATATTAATTGCCCGGAAGGCATGGTGGTACCGGCCAAGGGGGTCTACAGTGTTAAAGTAGAAATGGATGATGAGATCTACCTTGGAGTAGCTAATATAGGAACCAAACCCACTTTTCAGGGCAATAGCCTAAGAACCAATATCGAGGTTCATTTATTGGATTTTTGTGGGGATATTTACGGCAAAAATATTAGGGTTCAATATGTTAGCAGGTTACGGGATGAAAAAAAGTTTAATTCAATAAATGATCTGGTTAGTCAAATTCAGGCGGATGTGCAAAGTGCCAGATTTGACCTTTCAAACTAAAGTTGAATAAATAGGGGATACCCACAATATAATTATTAATACCTAACATTTACATCTAGTAATGATTGTGCTACAATAAATTCGGCAAACGTCCCAGCTAAAAAGAAAGGAGACGTTGTCCGTGGGGTATCCAAAACTTGATACTCCTGAAGAGGAGGTTAAACGCTGGCTTAACCATATTGCTTTAATATGTGTAAGTGAGGAATTTCAATCCTTAAAGCGTGAATTGGAATCTCTTTATGTACGATCCAATATGGATAATGTAAGAATAGTTGCCTTTCAGGATGCGTTATATGCTTTTTTGGCTCAGGAAGATGAGGATTATAGGATATATCAGTACCTTAGTTGTTAAGCGGAGCTATGTATGCGTATTATTATTACGGAACATGCCCGCAAGAGGTTAAGAGACCTGCGTCAGGATAGAATAACTACGTCAGACATTATAATCGCAGCTAAGGGGATTCCCGGTCGTATACCTACGGCCACAAGATTTAGGGGGTTTTTTGCCAAATCCGGTCGAATTTTTGATATCGTTGCGAAGGATATTGAAAATGGCCGTTTGGTAATAACTATAATTGGGAAATGATTTTTTCTTTCCCAAAGAACTGTTATCTAGGGAATTTGCTTACTCCGGCGGTTGTCTTGGATAACAGGGATCTAAAAATAAGGAGGTGAACATCTTGGCATTATCTGCAGAAAAGAAAAATCAAATCATTGATGCTTTTAAGACCCACGAAGGAGATACTGGTTCTCCGGAGGTTCAGATCGCTCTTTTAACCGAGCGGATTAATCAATTAACGCTGCACCTTAAGTCCTTTAAAAAGGATCACCACTCTCGTCGTGGACTTTTAAAGATGGTAGGTCAACGCCGTGCGTTGCTTAACTACCTGCGCGACCGTAACTTTGACCGCTACCGTGCAATCTTAGAAAAACTAGGACTACGGAAATAAAAAAAGCGAGCTTTTTAGCTCGCTTTTTTTATTGTTTATAATTGGGAAAGATAAACCTGTCGAATTTGCAGGTGCTATCGTTATCCCCCGCTATGCATTACTCCCTACCTACCCTTTGAGGAGGTTCGCGGCACATGTCCTATGGCTATTTAAAGCTGACGGCTGATAGCTAATTCAAAGTCTTTAGTATTTTTCTCCTACTAAGAAGGATATACTAATAAAAATGTCGAATTGTTAAGATTTGTCAAGTACAGAAACTTTGGAGGTAAGAATAGTGTCTGAAAATCAAGTATTAATCAGGGAACTATCATTAGGAGGTAGAACCCTCACCCTGGAGACAGGTCGCCTGGCTAAGCAGGCCGGTGGTGCTGTATTGGCCACTTATGGCGAAACGGTAGTTTTAGTAACAGCCACTGTGGCAAAAAATACTAGGGATATTGACTTCTTTCCACTTACTGTAGATTATGAAGAAAGACTCTATGCTGTGGGGAAGATCCCTGGCGGGTTTATAAAAAGGGAAGGTCGCCCTAGTGAGAAAGCAATTTTATCTGGGAGATTAATTGATCGCCCCATACGTCCGCTTTTTCCAAAACACATGAGAAATGAAGTTCAGGTGGTTGCCACCGTATTATCAGTGGATCAGGATAATGCACCGGAAATTGCAGCAATGATTGGTGCATCGGCTGCTTTACATATCTCCAAGATCCCCTTGAAAAAGCCTATTGGTGGAGTGATTATCGGTAGAGTAGATGGGCAATTTGTCATAAATCCGGTGGTGCGTCAAGCTCAAAACAGTGATATGCACCTTGTGGTGGCCGGTACCGATGATGCTGTGATGATGGTAGAGGCAGGTGCCAAAGAAGTACCTGAAGATCAAATGTTAGAGGCTATTATTTATGGCCATGAGCAGGTAAAGGAAATTGTCAAGTTTATCGAAGATTTTAGAAATGATGCCTTAGCCATGGGATTAGCATGGGATAAAATGGAGATACCAGAACAAGCATTTGATACTGCCCTGGAAAATGAGATTCTTCCCAAGGCCGAAGAAAAAATTCGCGAGGCGGTATTGAATTGTTCCAAAGAGCAGCTGACCAAAAAACAAAGAGAATCCTATATGGATGAAGTAATGTCCGGGTTACAGGAAAACTTCCTGGAGCAATTCCCTGATAATCCTAGAGAGGTCATGGCTTTAATTGAAAAGGCAGAGAAAAAGGTAGTTCGTAGAATTATTACCCATGATAAACTTCGTATTGATGGTCGGGCTATCGACGAGATTCGTCCCATCACGGTAGAAGTTGGCGTGTTGCCTCGTACCCATGGTACTGGTCTTTTCACTAGGGGTCAAACCCAAATTCTTTCTGTCGCCACCCTAGGCTCCATCAGCGAAGAACAAATTTTAGATGGTCTGGGTACCGAAGAAACGAAGAGGTATATGCACCATTATAATTTCCCACCTTTTAGTACCGGGGAAACAAAGCCTATGCGATCTCCCGGACGTCGGGAAATTGGCCATGGCGCTTTGGCAGAAAGGGCATTGGAGCCCATGATTCCGCCTGAAGAAATATTCCCTTATACGATCCGGGTGGTTTCAGAGGCCATCGAATCCAATGGTTCTACTTCCATGGGCAGCGTTTGCGGCAGCACATTGTCCCTCATGGATGCCGGTGTTCCCTTAAAGGCACCTGTTGCCGGTGTGGCCATGGGACTGATTATGGAAGAGGATAAATTTACTGTTTTGACTGATATTCAAGGCTTAGAGGATCACCTGGGGGATATGGACTTTAAGGTTGCTGGCTCAGCCAATGGTGTAACAGCCTTGCAAATGGATATTAAAATCCCCGGGATCACCAGGGACGTATTTGAGCAGGCTCTGGAACAGGCGCATCGCGGTCGTATGTATATATTGAATAAAATGTTAGATATACTACCTGCAGCCAGAACCGAAATCTCTGAGCATGCTCCTTCTATTATTCGTACCAACATTAACCCAGATAAAATTAGGGATATCATTGGACCTGGTGGTAAGATTATCAAGAAATTAGTAGAGGAAACCGGGGCAGACATCGATATCGAAGATGATGGCAGAGTATTTATTGCTGCTGTTGATCGCGAAAAGGGTAAAAAGGCTCTGGAAATTATTAAGTCCATTACCTCAGAGGTAGAGGTTGGCAAGCTATACGATGGGAAGGTTACCCGGGTGACCGACTTTGGTTGCTTTGTCGAGGTAATTCCAGGGGTATTGGGATTATCCGGTAAGGAGGGTCTGGTGCACATTTCCCAATTGGATTTCCAAAGGGTTGAAAAGACCGAGGATATTGTTAAAGAAGGGGAAATCATAACAGTAAAAGCCATTGGTTATGACCCTCAGGGCAGACTGAAACTCTCTAAGAAAGAAGCCATGCGGGATATGGGTTTGGCACCAGCACCGCAGGAAGGGAATGCAGAGCAACCTGAAAAAAGAGAACGCAGACCCTTTAGTCGTCCAAAGACTACCAAGGAATAAAATCACATTAGCCGGTAAATGGGAGTTATCGATTGATAAAACTTCTATTTATCGGCTATATTTTTTATTCCATGTTATATAAAGGAGTTAGTTAAATAGGAATAATATTTGCGCTTTGCCAAATGACAGTAAAAAAATATAAAATAATTATGCCCCATACTAGGTGAGAGTCTAAAAAAGAGGTGGTAATATCGTTAAAGAAAGATTGCTACTAGTATTATTTATGGTTCCTATACTATTTTTGCTAATTATCTTTCCAATAGGAAAGGCCGAAGCATATCTGGGTGATAGAACGATAAAGTATGGTATGCAGGGTTATGATGTACAACAATTGCAAAAGAATCTAAACTATTTAGGATATCAAGCAGGAAATGCCGATGGAATCTATGGGTGGCGTACATTAAGTGCCATAAAGCAGTTTCAAGGGAAAAATGGTCTAAAGGTAGATGGTATTGTTGGCAAGGCTACAGCCAATCTATTGATTAGTCAGGTCAGTGGTAATAACAGTTCCCGACCTAAAACGACCGACGCCCCTGCGGCTATTGCAACTACCTCCCGAGGATCATTACCCTTATCACGGGCGGACTTATATGATCTAGCCAGGGTGGTACATGGCGAAGCCAGGGGAGAATCCTTTGAGGGACAAGTTGCCGTTGCTGCGGTTGTCTTAAATAGGGTTCTTTCAGGACAATTCGGCAGAACGATCCAGGAGGTCATCTTTCAACCCTGGGCCTTTACAGCCGTAAACGATGGGCAGTTTTACTTACAGCCCAATGCATCGGCCATGCGGGCAGTAGAGGAAGCCATTAAGGGCTGGGATCCCTCACGTGGTGCACTATACTATTGGAATCCAAAAACCGCAACCAGTAAGTGGATCTGGAGCCGTCCGATTTCCTTAAAAATTGGTAATCACGTTTTTGCTTCATAAATTATCATAAAAGGGAGTGCCGCAAAACTGCCTAGTAGTTTGCGACACTCCCTTTTACTTTTTACTTTCTTAATTATAGATATAATCATCCCTTTAATGGCATAAAGTTTGGTAAAGAAGGAAAAAAGGGGTGAAAAAATGAGAATATTATTTATACGGAGGGGATGGCTATACAAGTCAGTCCTTTGGTTTGTAATTGCCTTGTTTTTTATTGGCCTAGGTATCATGGTCAACCAGGAAAAGCGTCAAAGAGTTATTGCTCCTATTTACCAGGGAAAAGAAAATGAGAAAAAGATTGCACTGGCCTGTAATGTATTTTGGGGGGAAGAATACATACCTAAAATGTTAGACATTTTTAAAGATGAAAATATCTCGATTACCTTTTTTGCAGGGGGGACCTGGGTGGAAGATTTCCCGGAGTTGCTTAAAAAAATGGATGCAGCAGGTCATGAAATTGGCACCCATGGCTATTCCCATCCTCATCCGGACCAATTAAGCAAAAGCGGCAACCTAAGGGATATGCAGAAGGCCGAAAAAATAATTTATGATACGATACAAAAAAGACCGAAGTTATATGCACCGCCTTACGGGGAAAGGGGCCCAGCGGTCTTAAGGGCTGCCGAAGAACAGGACTATAGCTTCATTCTTTGGAGTATCGACACAATCGACTGGCAGAGGCCAGCCCCGGATGTCATTGTCAAAAGGGTGGTAAGCAAAGCTCATAACGGGGCGATTGTATTAATGCATCCCACTGATCCAACCGTTAAAGCATTGCCGTCAATCATCAAACAACTTAAAAGTGAAGGATATGAGTTTGTTAAAGTGGGAGAATTAATTAAGGATCTTCCGTAAAAATAAATAATAGAGAATAAAATATTCATAGACTGAGTAAAACCGGGAATACTTACACTGATGTGGCAATAAAGACAAAATATATCAAAATTTTAAAAGGATTTTCAGTCATTAATAGAGAAATTCCCATAATCGCGCTTCCAGGGGGTGTTGTAATGTTTTACCAAAAAGAAGTACTACCAAATGGAATAAGAATATTAACACAGCAAGTTTCCCATGTTCGTTCTGTTGCACTGGGGATCTGGGTTGATGTTGGGTCTAGGGATGAAAGCAATGAAACCGCAGGTATTTCCCACTATATTGAACACATGATGTTCAAAGGAACCAAACATAGGACAGCAAAGCAAATTGCAGAAGAACTGGATGCAGTGGGAGGGCAGCTTAATGCTTTTACCACCAAAGAGTATACCTGTTATTACGCCAAGGTATTAGATGAACATTTTAATTTGGCAGTCGATGTATTATCCGATATGCTTTTCAACTCTAATATTTCCGAAAAGGATGTAGAACGAGAAAAGAATGTTATTTTAGAAGAAATAAAAATGTATGAGGATGCACCAGATGAGTTGGTACATGATATGTTTGCCAAGACCATTTGGTCTGGTCATCCGTTGGGTAGGCCCATTATTGGAACGTCAGAAACGGTAAGCAGTTTTACCTATCAGGACTTACGTGCATATTTGAAAGAAAATTATACACCCAATCGAATTGTTGTTTCTGTGGCAGGTAATATTACGCACAATCAGGTAGTTGAAAAGCTTGCACCGTTATTTTCCGGCTTGACCGGCAATGAGGTAACAAGGGAACTAACCGTACCAACACATAGTATTGAGGTGAACTGTCGGAGCAAAGAAACAGAACAAGTGCACATGGTAATTGGTGCACCTGGTTTGCGTTTGAAGGATGATGATTTATATATTGCTCAGGTCATCAATACGGTATTGGGTGGCGGGTTATCTTCGAGACTATTCCAAGAAATCAGGGAACAAAGAGGTTTAGTTTACACCGTATACTCCTATCATAGCTCCTATTATGATACTGGTATCTTTGGTGTATATGCTGGTTTAAGCAAGGAAAATGTAAATCAAGCCATGGAACTGATATTTAAGGAAATAAAGGACATTAAAAGGAATGGAATATCAAAAGAGGAACTACAAAGGGCCAAGGACCAACTCAAAGGAAATCTTCTACTGTCAATGGAAAGTGTCAATACACACATGAGCCGGCTAGGTAAATCCGAGCTATATCTGGGTAAAGTGTTTAGTCCGGAAGAAATAGTTGAAAAACTCAACCGTGTATCGATCGATGACATTGTCCGTGTTGCCGGGAATCTTTTTCATCCGGAAAAATTCTCCATGGCCGCCATTGGGCCTTGGCAGGACTGCGGCGATTTGAAAAGGGTTTTGGAAACGCTGAAGGATTAAATTATTACCGCCATGAGCCATGGCCAACATAGCAGCAGTTTGTACTGTAAAGTTGTGGTTTTGGTTGTTAGCGAAACGAAGGAATCCCCCCTTAAGGGGGATTTTTTGCTTTGGAGTAATATTTAACCAATTTGCCCCATAAAATTTACCAGGAGGTGGGGGAGTTTGGTAATTAGCATGATTGCTGGAATATTGGCAGCTTTTTTAGTTTTTTTCTCAGTTAAGGAACGAATAAGAATGAAAAGAATGCGCAAGGAATGGGATGTTGTTGGTGAAAGTAAAGCCTCTGTTCTTTCTGAATCCCTGGCAGGTCTTGTAGGTACTGCGGGGGGGATCTATTTATCTTTGATTATGCTAACCACCTTTTTAGAGGTTGATTTACCGTCAAGGGTGAATCTTACTGGGGTATCCCTTGAACCAGTTGCAGCAATATCCTTTATCCTGGCAATTCTAAGCCCTTTTATTAATCGCATTTTTAAAGGATTAAAAAGATTTAGATTTAAATAGGGAGGGGCTTGCCGTGAGATTGAGTGAATTAATTGGCAAAGAAATTGTCAATATAAATAATGGTGCTAGGTTGGGTGTAGTAGGCGAATCTGACGTTACAATCGATATTGAGTCTGGGACCGTGGTTTCAATCATCTTGCCGAGACGGACAAATTTTGTCACCATGTGGATGGATAAACAACAAATGATCATTCCTTGGGATAGTATTCGTAAGATTGGCGAAGAGGTTATAATAGTAGAGATGGATCAATGCAACCCTTCTTTACACAAATATTCGTATTAGCTGTCCGTTAAATGTCAATGGTCCAGGGTTACTTAAAAGGAATACGAAGAAGCAAAACTGCGACAGCGGAGAATACTCCAATGTCGCATTATCATTTTTCCTGTGATATAATAACTCGAATAATCATAAAATTCTAAAAACAGCAGAGGTATACAATACACTGGATGTATCTACCTTGACAACCTTAAATGTGGTAATAGATAATTAAGTACGAATACTTAAGGTTGCACCAAATATAAAGGCGGTGGTACTTATGATAAAAGTAGTAGTTTCAGGTGCCTTGGGTAAAATGGGCCAGGAAGCTTGCAAGTCAGTTGCCAATACCGATGGAATGCAATTAGTTGGGGCTTTGGATAATCATGAAATCGATGGTACTTTAGGAGCTATCATTGGCCAGCCCGAATTAAATATTGTAATATCTACCAATTTAGAAAAGCTGTTAACAGAAGTTAAACCGGATGTTCTCATTGATTTTACACGCCCCGGTGTTGTACAAGGAAATATTGAATTGGCGCTTAAGTATGGTGTAAGACCAGTTGTGGGAACAACTGGTATGTCTACAACGGAAATAGAAAAATTTATTGCTTTAGCAGCCGAAAAAAACATAGGGGGACTAATTGCCCCTAATTTTGCCATTGGAGCTATCTTAATGATGAAATTTGCCGCAGAGGCGGCAAAGTATTTTCCCCATGTAGAAATAATTGAACTTCACCATGATCAGAAGATGGATGCACCTTCAGGTACTGCCCTTAAAACAGCCGAGGCAATTGCTGAAGTAAGGGGAAGTATGTGTCAGGGCATGCCCAGTGAATTTGAAAAAATAGAAGGCTCCCGTGGGGGGAACTTTGAAGGAATGAGAATACATAGTGTGCGCCTGCCGGGTTTTGTAGCCCACCAGGAGGTTATTTTTGGCGGTACAGGGCAAACACTATCCATTCGGCATGATTCTATCTCTAGGGAATCCTTTATGCCAGGCCTGATTATGGCTGTGCAAAAGGTCATGAATATAAAACAAATGGCTTATGGACTAGAAAATTTAATTTTTGAAAACTAAATATACCATTTTCCGCACCGCCTGTTAGGCTTTAGGTACAAGCACCACCCCCTCCGATGGCTCATATCATGTATTGTGATACAGATGCTGAGAGGAGGGTACAACATTGCAGCCTGATTTAAAAGGAATCAAAGTGGCTGTCCTGGGTGGTGATGCCAGGGAGATTGTACTGGTTTCTACTTTATCTCGTCTGGGCGCTTATGTGAAGGTTTTGGGATTGCCTATTAATAGTGATCCTCCACATATCACCATTTGTGGGAACCTGGAAGAGGCATTGGCAGATGTGCAAGCTGTAATTTTACCAGTACCAGGTCTACTTGAGAAAGGCAATATCTACTGTGTATACGAAGATAAGCCGCTGGTACTAACGGAAGCTTTGCTCGTTAAGCTGCCTCCACAAACCCCAGTTTTTGCAGGCTTTGCCCGACCGAAGTTAAAAGAAATTGTCCAAAGAAGCAACTTAAAACTTATTCAGGTACTTTCCCTGGATGAAGTAGCCATCCTTAACTCCATTCCTTCGGCAGAAGGAGCTGTTCAGATGGCAATGGAAAACACTGCAATAACCATCCATAATAGCAAATCCTTTGTATTAGGATTTGGCAGAACGGGAGCTAGTATTGCAAGATTGCTTCATGGTATGGGGGCAAGGGTCACAGTGGTTGCCAGGTCGGCAGCTCATCGGGCAAGGGTTTATGAGATGGGTATGGAAGCAGTATCCTTTGACGAGTTACCAGATGCAATCGCCAAGGCGGAGATTATTTTCAATACTGTGCCTAAGATGGTCTTAACAAACTGCATCTTGAACAAAGTGAAAGAAGATGCAGTGATCATTGATGTTGCCTCTCCACCTGGGGGAACGGATTTTGACGCCGCTGCTAGATTGAGCATTAAAGCTCTTTTAGCACCAGGACTTCCTGGCAAGGTGGCACCCAAAACCGCTGGGCGAATACTAGCAAAGGTAATACCTAATTTGTTAGCCCAGGAATTGCAGCGTAATGACGGTACAGTAGGAACGGCATAATGGAGGTGCGGCAAATGCGTTTAAAAGATGTACGGATTGGTTTTGCTCTAACAGGGTCACATTGCTGTTTAGATGAAATAATGCCCAAAATTCAAGAGTTAGTAAATGAAGGTGCTGAAATATATCCGATTATCAGTTTTGCTGTTGATACCATAGACACCCGTTTTGGTACTACAACAAAATGGCGTGAAATGCTAGAAAAGATTACAGGTAAAGAACCGATCAATTCCATTGTTACTGCGGAACCGGTTGGTCCCCAAAAACTCGTGGATGTTGTTGTGATTGCCCCCTGCACAGGAAATACCATGGCTAAGTTGGCCCATGGCATTACCGATACTCCTGTGCTGATGGCAGCAAAAGCACATTTGCGTAATTTAAGGCCTGTAGTCATCGGTATCTCTACCAATGATGGTTTAGGTCTCAACGCTAAAAACCTAGGATTACTGATTAACACCAAAAATATATATATGGTACCCTTTGGTCAGGATAGTCCTACCGGAAAACCAAACTCATTAAAATGCAACATGGATCTTATAATAGATACAATTGAATCTGCATTACAAGGGAAACAAATACAACCAGTGCTAGTTCAGGTATAATTTAAGGTCGGGGGTTTAACTATTCAAGGAGGGAAAGTCGTTGAAAAAGGTTAATCTAGCTATAGTCGGTGCTACCGGAGCAGTGGGTCAGGAAATTTTAAATATATTAAACGAACGCAATTTTCCAATCGATCAATTAAAACTTTGTGCAACTTCCCGTTCTGCAGGGACTGAGATAGAGTTTCGCGGTGAAAAATATATCGTTGAGGAAACTACCCCCGACTCCTTTATTGGGATGGATATTGCTTTGTTTGCTGGTGGAAAAGCAAGCTTAGAATATGGTAAAGCAGCGGTTGAGCGGGGTTGTGTAGTAGTTGATAATAGCAGCAATTATCGCATGGATCCTGCGGTACCCCTGATAGTTCCTGAGGTAAACCCAGAGGATGTAAAGTGGCACCAAGGGATTATTGCAAATCCCAACTGCTCCACCATTATCATGGTGGTTGCCTTAAAACCAATTCATGATGCTGCCGGTATTAAGCGTGTGGTTGTTTCTACCTATCAGGCCGTTTCAGGTGCTGGAAAAGAAGGAATTGAGGAACTCACCGAACAGGTTAAGGCCGTACTTGCTGGCAAGGAATACCAACCTAATAAATTTGCCCATCAGATTGCCTTTAATCTAATTCCACATATTGATGTTTTTCAGGAATTGGATTACACCAAAGAAGAATGGAAAATGGTGAAAGAGACACAAAAGATTTTACATGATGATAATATTAAAATTACGGCCACCACTGTTCGGGTACCAGTATATCGTAGTCACTCAGAATCCATTAATATTGAAACCGAACGTAAATTAACCAGTGCCCAGGCTAAGGAAGTTTTGGCCAGTGCACCGGGTATTATTGTAGAAGATGATGTTGCAAACAAGGTATATCCAATGCCCCTATTCACTTCAAGCCATGACGAGGTTTTTGTTGGTCGCGTTCGTGAGGACAATACCTTAGAAAATGGCATAAATCTCTGGGTGGTAGGGGATCAAATTCGTAAAGGTGCCGCTACCAATGCGGTACAAATCGCAGAGCTTTTGCTTAAATATGACTGCTTAATAAAGAAGGAGTAAGTATGCGATTTCTTATCCAAAAATTTGGTGGGACTTCTCTTGTTACCCAGGACCTTAGGGAGTTGGTGGCAAATAAAATTATTGCTGCTGCCAACGAAGGATTTTCTCCAGTGGTAGTGGTGTCAGCCATGGGTCGTGAGGGTGAACCCTATGCCACGGATACACTATTGCATTTCGTTTTATCAATTTGTCGTGATATGCCTTCCAGGGAAATGGATTTGTTAATGTCCTGTGGCGAGATTATTTCCGGCGTGGCCATGGTCAATACATTGCAGCACATGGGACATCCGGCGGTATTGTTGACCGGGGAACAGGCTGGTATCATAACAGACAATAACTATAATGATGCACGTATTATTCGGGTAGAGCCTAAAAAGCTTACCGATTATGCTGAACAAGGTAAAATAGTGATTGTAACAGGCTTTCAGGGAGTAACGGAAAACGGGGAAATAACGACTCTGGGCCGTGGGGGTAGCGATACCACTGCCTCTGCTTTGGGTGTGGCCCTGAATGCAGAATGTATTGATATTTACACAGACGTAGAAGGTATCATGACAGCAGATCCACGAATTGTTGAAGATGCTCGAATTCTTGACACGGTAACCTATAATGAAATTTGTCAGCTCGCCCACGAAGGGGCAAAGGTTATTCACCCAAGGGCAGTGGAAATTGCTATGCAAAAGAATATTCCTCTGCGTGTCCGCTCTACCTTTTCCAATGCCCCTGGAACATTAGTGACCAGTCATCATGGGGTTTATGGAACCATCGATATTACCAGAGATCGAGTAGCCAGTGGGGTTACTCACAAGTCTGGGGTTACCCAACTTAAGATAGACTTAAAGAACGTGATGGTGGAAGAGCCTACCTTGCGAATATTTCGTTCACTGGCCTTGGCTGATATCAGTATCGATTTTATTAATGTTAGCCCTGAACTAATTATGTTGACCGTTAAGGATGAGGTTGCCAAAAAGGCATTAGACGTACTAGAAAACCTGGGTATTCAACCCATGGTCAAACCAAATTGTGCTAAGGTAGCCACGGTTGGTGCTGGTATGACAGGAGTTCCTGGTGTAATGGCTAGTATTGTTCAAGCCTTAACAGAGGAGGGTGTTGATATATTGCAATCCTCTGATTCACATACCACGATTTGGGTTTTAGTGGAGAAGAACAATATGAAAAAAGCAATCAAGGCCCTGCACCGAAAATTTAATTTAGGACAAAACAATAAAGAATAATGAAGGATGGTGAAAGAAAATGGCAGTGAGGGATTTTGGCAGGGTATTACCAGCCATGGTAACACCCTTTAACCCTGATTTGTCAGTGAATTACAACCAAGCAAAAAAACTTGCTCGATATCTTGTAGAAAATGGTTCGGATGGTTTAGTTGTTAGCGGTACAACGGGAGAATCTCCTACCTTAACCAAGGAAGAAAAGGTAGAATTATTTAAAGCAGTTGTGGAGGAAGTTGGTGGCAAGGCAACTGTTATTGCTGGTACTGGAAGCTATGACACTGCCAGCAGTATTACCCTAACCAAAGAGGCAGAAAAGGTTGGCTGTGATGGGGTAATGTTGGTGGCTCCCTATTACAACAAACCATCCCAGGAAGGTCTCTACAGACATTTTCGTACTATCGCTGAAAGCACCAGCTTACCGGTAATCCTTTATAATATCCCGGGTCGTACAGGAATTAATGTTTTACCGTCCACGGTGGCAAGGTTAGCAGAGGATGTCCCTAATATTGTTGCCATTAAAGAAGCCGCCGGCAGCATTGATCAAGCCTCTGAATTACGGAGTGTCTTACCGGAGGATTTTGCCATTTATAGTGGAGATGATTCCATGACCCTTCCAATGTTAGCCCTGGGATGCCAAGGGATTATAAGTGTAGCAGCCCATGTGGCAGGAAAAGAAATTCAAGAGATGATTGATGCTTTTACCTCGGGCAATACAACCCTGGCAGCCAATTTGCATAAGAAACTATATCCATTATTTAAGGGTTTATTTATCACATCAAATCCAGTCCCGGTGAAGGCTGCTTTAATTCTCAAGGGTTTGGCCGTAGGAGGCGTAAGATTACCCCTGGTTGAGGCCACAGCCAATGAAATTGAAAGTGTTAAAAAAGTAATGAATAATCTCGAATTACTGTAGTTAAGCGAAGGATGCACTTTTAAGTGTATCCTTTTGTATTATTTTGGCACTTCCGGGTAATTATATTGCCGTTAGGGATTAATTTGGTTATAATTTATTGGTAGGTTAAGGAACGGTTTGCCACTTCAATAAAAATTTCATATTTCCCCGCCTTCTCCTAGTTTCTCACCAAGCACAGATTACTTAAATGATGTAACTCTCATTACCCTTGTTTTGATTATAGGAGGTGCGGTTTTGGCAAAAGAGCAAAAATTAGCTGTAATTCCCCTTGGGGGATTAGGCGAGGTCGGTAAAAACATGACTGCGGTGAGATTTGGGGAAAATATTGTAATTATTGATTGTGGTTTAATATTTCCAGAAGAAGAGATGCTGGGAATAGATATTGTCATCCCGGATATTACTTACCTATTGGAGCATAAAGAAGAGATTTTGGGTATTTTGCTCACACATGGTCATGAAGACCACATAGGTGCATTACCCTATGTTCTAAGACAAATCAATGTTCCGGTGTACGGTTCTAAACTGACCCTAGGACTTGTGCAAGGGAAACTGAAGGAACACAATTTGTTAGATCAGGTGAAATTGCAGACGGTAAAACCAAGAGATACCTTTCAAATCGGTCCCTTTAAAATTGAATTTATCAAAGTATCTCATAGTATACCAGATGCTATGGCCATAGCGATTCATACACCTGTAGGTACCTTGCTGCATACGGGAGATTTTAAAATCGATCAAACTCCTGTTGATGGAGAGGTTATTGATCTGCCCAGGTTTGCGGCTTTGGGAGAAAAAGGTGTACTGCTCATGATGTCAGACAGTACCAATGTTGAGCGGCCGGGCTATACCATGTCTGAGAGGGTAGTTGGCAATACCTTTGATGAAACCTTCAGACAGGCCCAAGAACGAATTATTATTGCAACCTTTGCCTCGAACGTGCATCGACTACAGCAGGCAATCTCTGTTGCCCATAAATATGATCGTCACGTAGCGGTGGTGGGGCGCAGCATGGCAAACGTAGTGCAAGTTGCAAGTGAATTGGGATACCTTCACATACCGGAAGGCACTTTAATTGAGTTGGATGAGGTGGCCAGACTACCCCATAATAAGGTTGTGCTGCTTACCACAGGTAGTCAGGGTGAACCGATGTCTGCCTTAACCAGAATTGCTATGAATGATCACCGCCAAGTGGATATCATGCCCGGGGATACCGTGATTATCTCTGCTACCCCGATACCAGGCAATGAGAAATTAGTTACCCGTATCATTGACCAGCTTTTTAAATTAGGGGCCAAGGTAATCTATGAGGCTGTTTCCGGTATTCATGTTTCTGGCCACCCCAGTCAAGAAGAATTAAAGTTAATGCTTAATTTAGTTCGTCCCAAGTTTTTTATTCCCGTACACGGTGAGTACCGAATGCTGAAAAAGCATGCTGACCTAGCCAGAGAATTAGGCATCCCTGCAGAGAATATTTTTATTGGTGAAAACGGCCAGGTTTTTGAGTTTACCCGAAGGTATGGCCGCATAGCAGGCAGGGTGACATCTGGTAAAGTGCTGGTGGATGGACTTGGTGTAGGGGATGTTGGCAACATTGTTTTACGTGACAGAAGGCAATTGTCACAGGATGGTATTCTAATCGTGGTGGTAACCATGGATAAACATAAAAATCAGGTCCTAGCCGGGCCAGATATTGTTTCAAGGGGTTTTGTCTATGTTCGCGAATCCGAAGTTCTTATGGAGGATGCGAAGAATAAGGTAAAATTGGCCTTGGATAAGTGTTGTACCCGTGGTATTTCCGAATGGGCGGCTATTAAATCCCAAATAAGAGATGATTTAGGAAAGTTTTTATACGAAAAAACTAGGAGAAGGCCTATGATCTTACCAATTATTATGGAAGTATAGGAAAAACCCCCTGTTCAATATCTTTGATCAGGGGGTTTTTCTATGCCTAAGGACAGGATCATTTTCACTAACTGTTGATGGAAATATGAATTAGCTGTCAGCTTTTTTGCATGCTGTTCTTAGGGGTCTTTTCGAACACAAGGTTAATCGCTTTATGCATAAATTTATAAGGGCCTATGGCCTGTGGTAAATTTTTTTTTAAGCTGACGGCTGACAGCTTTTTTTATTTTCCATACATTTTGTCATTAACATCCAAGCATACTAGTATCAGTGAATTTAGAATATCCAGAGGAGTGACTCTTTTTATGTTAATGAAACCACGTTCTAGCGGTGACACCCCTGGGCAAGTGCCCTTTAATCCCAACTTTCCGAATCCTATGCAGCCACCTGGTATACCCAATATACCTCAGCCAAATCCCGAAACGGGGAATCCTGGAGCCCCTGGGGGACCTAAGCGTGTAATGGGGCAGGCAAAGGGTACTTTGGAAAATATAAAAGAAATGGGTACCCCGACGATACCGGATACCGTAAAAAGCAATATTCATTGTGTAACAATCGTAGGACAAATTGAAGGGCATATTATGCTTCCTGCCCAAAATAAAACGACAAAATATGAGCACATTATACCGCAGTTGGTAGGAATCGAACAGGATGATAGTGTAGAAGGGGTATTGTTGGTCCTTAATACCGTTGGTGGAGATGTAGAGGCAGGCCTTGCTATTGCGGAGGTCGTGGCCACCATGACCAAACCCACGGTAACCCTGGTATTGGGAGGCGGTCATAGTATTGGTGTACCCATCGCAGTATCCGGCAGACATAGCTTTATTGCACCAACTGCTTCGATGACCATTCATCCCATCAGGCTAAACGGCTTAGTGATCGGAGTTCCCCAAACCTATGATTATCTTGATAAAATGCAAGATAGGGTAATACGTTTTGTTACTGAACATTCCAAGGTAACGGAGGAGAAATTTAGAGAGTTAATGTTTAAAACAGGAGAATTAGCCAGAGATATAGGAACGGTGGTAATTGGTAAAGATGCTGTGGAGAGCGGTTTAATCGATGAAGTTGGTGGTATTGGACAGGCCATGTGCAAGCTAAAGCAACTGATCGAGGAGCAGAAGGAGAGGTGTCCTTTACAATGATTCTATGGACTCCACTGCCAGCCGAACAGGTTTTAGATGGTTTTGACAACAATACCTATATTGATTATGAAGCTGGTGAAGTGGCAGGAATACCAGTGTTGCTAGAAAAGACGGAAACCGGTCAGAAAAGAGTGGTCAGGATTAATAGCTCCAATCCAGCCCATTACCTAAGTCGAGACGTTTATCCTGGTTTAGTAACAAGCTAACCGCTAAAAAGAAATCCCTTCCGAATATCGGAAGGGATTTCTTTTTAGCGGGGGTAATATTGCTGCATACCACCGTAATTGTACTGATTGGGTTGATTATAGTTTTGAAAGATGCCGGTGTTTGGATTCACGATATTTTGCTGGTAAGGTGCTTGGGTGGCTTGATATTGTGCTTGATGGTGTTGCGTCATCATACTTTGCTGTTGTTCCGTCATCATCTTTTGGGCACTATTTTGCACTTGGCTGATCATGTTTTGTTCAGCCTGCATGGGTTTATACCAGCCCTGTTGGTGAGCAAGATTATAAACCTGCATTTGCTCATCAAAGGTTTGGTTAAGGGCATGCATGTAATCCTGGCGAAGCTGTTGGTCGGCACACTCCAAAATTCTAGATGTCAAACAAGTGGCATTAAACTTTAATTCGTTAAGCATGGATAAACAAAGATTTTTGTCTGTTACTTGGTCCCCTTGCATTAAAGCACCTCCTCTTTTATTATTACATAAACCCAACGTTTATGTGCTGTGCAAGTCTCTGAAAACAATCCTTTCGACTACGTGAAATACTGTGGCAAAGTTGCTGTAACTGAGGATTGGTACACTCCTGGGCAAAATGATTAAATTGGCCAACAAGGTTTGTTTCCAGCATTAAATGACCTTCTAAATCTAATAATTCGCGGGCTGTTCTTTGTCCCATCATTTGGGTTACCCTCCCTTCAAAATTTGAATTTAGACTCTATCATATGTTAATATGTTTAGTCAACCCAAACTTTATGCAACCAGGACCACTTTAATAGCTCATTAAAGGGTTTTGGAAATTTCTGTAGTATATATTAGTTGGAGGTGCCGAGCTTGGATGTATTAAAAAAAATAAAAGATGATTTAAAATATGAAATTTTTGGCATAGGGTTGATCTCTATTTCTGTATTGGGGCTAATTAGTTTTGCCAATACGCCATTAGGGGCTGTAGGGGGCTTCGTGGGACGTGTGCTCAAGGGGCTTTTTGGCTCCTTTGGTGGCGTTGTGTTAATGCTGTTCCTAGGGATATTTGGCATGAAATTAATCATTGAACGGAAGAGAACCGGTGTAAATATTAAGGTTTACGGTGCGATATTGCTATTTTTGATTATACTTGCTCTATTAAGTCTGATGCTGCCAGTTAAAGCCACCCTGATGGAAGTTTTAATGCAGATTACCAATGAGACTTCAGCTGGCAAGGGTGGGGGACTGATTGGTTCAATAATCGTTTTTCTATTGATACAGTCCTTTGGTAAAGCTGGCACCTATATCTTGTTAACAACCGGGTTAATGGTATCTATTTTATTAATGACCAATGTTTCGATGGCAGTTATTGCTCAGAAATTCACCACAAGGGCTAAAGAATGTGCGACCGGTACCGGAAGAAGATTAGGTGCATTTTTATTTACTGAAGTTGATGAGGCAACTGATCACAAACCCATCATAATCACCAGTTCCCAGGATGATCTTGATTTTTCTAATTCGGAACAACCCAAAGTAAATATTCAAGATATGGATAATCAAAAAACAGGGCCGCTTAATTTTGTCATGAAAGAGAAACCTAAAGTTGAAAAAACAGTGATTTCCAGTAACGAAAAGGAACATGAAAAGGTCAATATTACATATGGCCAATTATCATTGAATGATCTTAGTTCTTTCAAATTGCCTCCTTTAAATCTTTTATCCCGGCCCATGAAAGGGAATAAAACCATTTCCAGTGCCAAGGATATTACAGATAATATCGCAAAATTGGAAGAAACCTTGGAAAACTTTAGTATTAAGGCTAAAGTTACTCAGGTATCCCGTGGTCCCGCTATAACACGCTATGAAATACAACCACCTGCCGGGGTAAAAGTAAGCCGAATTGTTGGTTTAGCAGATGATATTGCCTTATCGATGGCCGCGCCGGATGTTCGTATAGAAGCACCCATTCCAGGTAAGGCGGCAGTGGGAATTGAGGTTCCCAATAAAGAAATTTCGATGGTTCATATTAGGGATTTGTTAGAAACAAAAGAATTTACCACCTCTGAATCCCACTTAACAGTAGCACTGGGAAAGGATATTGCCGGGACACCGATTATGGCAGATTTAACGAAGATGCCTCACCTGTTAATTGCTGGTGCCACCGGGGCTGGTAAAAGCGTATGCATTAATACGCTAATTTCTAGTATTTTATTTAAGGCTACGCCGGACGAAGTTAAGTTTTTGATGATTGATCCCAAAATGGTTGAATTAGCCACGTATAATGGTATCCCGCATTTGGTTTCTCCAGTGGTAACAAACCCCAAGAAAGCCGCCACGACACTTCGATGGGCAGTGCGTGAAATGGAGAAACGGTATGAGCTATTTGCCAAGGCAGGGGTCCGCAACATAACGATGTATAATAACATGTTTAGTGAGTCTGAACCCAGTGTTGGTCAAAATCGTTTACCATTAATGGTGGTTATTATTGATGAGTTGGCAGATTTAATGATGGTTGCTCCGGCCGATGTTGAAGATGCCATTTGCCGTCTGGCACAAATGGCTAGGGCAGCCGGTATTCATCTGGTTGTAGCAACACAACGACCCTCTGTGGATGTTATTACAGGTTTGATTAAGGCCAATATCCCGTCTAGGATTTCCTTTGCAGTTTCATCCCAGGTTGATTCCAGAACCATTTTAGATATGGCGGGGGCAGAAAAATTACTAGGTAAAGGTGATATGCTTTACTTTCCAGTTGGTGCCTCTAAACCCATCCGGGTACAAGGGGCATATCTTTCCGACAAAGAGGTTGAAGATGTTGTATCCTTTTTGAAAAAGCAGTCTGAACCGGTGTATGATGATACTGTTTCTCAGGATGAAGCAAAAGGAAGAGAGGAGTCCGAGGTTGAAGACGATCTGCTGCCAGAGGCTGTGCGAATTTTAATTGAAACAGGTCATGCCTCAATATCGATGTTACAACGTCGGCTGCACATTGGCTATGCACGGGCGGCTAGGTTAATTGATATAATGGAAAAAAGAGGGATCGTAGGAGGCTATGAAGGAAGTAAACCCAGGGCTATTCTGATGACAATGGAACAATATTTGCAAACCTTTACCGAAAATAAAAATAATTAATCTTTTATGTTATACTTAAATTGCATCGTTAAAAAGTTGACCACCATGCGTGTACATGCTATATACTACCTTTGTTTTTTTAGGGGCAGGTTAATTTGAGAATACCATGCGAAATAAATAATTGACTCCTAAAGCAGAGATAATAGTTATTATTTATCTTAGCTAATCCATATTAGGAGTTTTACTTAGCTGCGAGGAAGTAAGGCAAATGATGAAAGGTTTTTCAATAGATGAAGCTCTAAAAGAAAATAATGCATGTTTTATTGATGTTCGTTCAGAAGGAGAATTTGCTGAAGGTTCGATACCAAATGCCATTAATATGCCCTTGTTTACAAATGAAGAAAGGGCCAAGGTTGGCACGGTTTACAAACAAATTGGCACAGAGGAAGCCAAAAGGCTAGGTATCAAGTTTGCCAGCCCTAAATTGCCAGTGCTATATGATCAAATATTGAATTTAAGTAAAAACAAAAAGGTCTTCCTTTATTGTTGGCGCGGCGGCATGCGCAGCAAATATATTTCGTCTATTTTAGGTTCCTTCGGTATGGATGTGCATCGTATTATAGGGGGCTATAAGGCCTACCGGAGGCATGTTCATGATTATTTAGACCAAGCTGCAATACCACATAAATGTATTGTTTTACATGGTCTAACCGGAGTGGGGAAAACAATTGTTTTGCAAAAACTAGAGGCAATGGGTATATCCACCTTAGACTTGGAGGGCCTAGCCCTTCATCGCGGTTCAGCCTACGGGAAGATTGGCTTACCTGAATCACCGTCCCAAAAGGATTTTGAATCATGTATCGTGCATCACCTAAAGAACGCTGAAAACTTTGGGGTTATTGTGGTTGAGTGTGAAAGTCGTAGAGTGGGTAAACTAATTGTGCCTACCTCAGTATTAAATGCCATGGCCAAAGGTTATCGGGTTTTAATGTATGCTTCCCTGGAGGCACGGGTGCAAAGAATTACGAAGGAATATACAAATGGTCCGGATAACAATATAAAGGGATTACAGTATAGTACTTCTTTATTAAGAAAATCTTTGGGCAACAAAGTTGTTAATGAACTTAATCAAAAGATAGAAGAAAGAAAATTTTCGGAAGTTATCCTGTTTCTTCTGAGGAATTACTATGATCCTCTCTACAAATATCCTGATTCATCCAGCAATGGTTATGATTTAACGGTAGACTGCGATGAACTTGATGAAGCAACCAGCAAAATTGCTAATTGGATAAGTCAGTTGCCGGAATATGGCAAGCCGGTGGAAGACGGAGGTGATGACCGTGCAAATAGGGGAAGCATTAAGGAATGCGAGGAATGAAAAAGGTTATTCACTAAAGTATTTAGAAGAAGCTACTAAAATTAGGGCAAAATACCTGGAGGCACTGGAAAATGAGAATTTTGATATTCTCCCAGGACCTGTCTACGCAAAGGCCTTTTTAAGAACCTATGCAAAATACCTTGAATTAGATACGGAAGAAATAATGGCTGAGTACAATGGACTTAGTAAGAATAACGATACTCAACCGCAGGCAGAAGAAACAAAACCATTTGACCCAGAAGCAACTACCAGCATAGCTAAAAAATGGAAATACCTAGTGGCTGGTTTGGCCATCGTATCTTTATTTGCTTTTAATTCCCTCTATAATAATGGACAGAATCAAGACAATAAACCAGAAATACCAAAAAATACTGCCCAAGAGCAACCCAATACCCAAGGTCCGTCCCCTGAAAATTTAAACACTCCGGGCCAGGCCACAAACAATGAAAAAGATCAAGGTGTCAGGGTGGTTCTTAAAGTTAACGATGAACAACAGAGTTGGATGCAGGTTGAGGCCGATGGCAATACCGTTTTTAGTGGCTTGGTAGGCCCAGGGGAAATGAAAGATTTTAAAGCCAAACAAAAAATTTATTTACATGTCGGCAATGCCGGCGCAGTTGAGGTAAATGTAAATGGTAAGAATTTAGGTCGCTTGGGGGAAAATGGTAAGGTTGTAAAAATACCCTTTACTTCTGAAGAGGAACCAAATTCAAAAGAAGGATAGGAGCAAAGCCCTATCCTTCTTTTAGTTTTGCTTTACAATGGGGACAACTATCTGGATTCCCTTGATAATAATTACCACAATGGGCACACCTTGTAAAGCTGTTTGCTGTAATATCCCGGGGTGCCTGATGCTGCCTAGCCTTGTTTGGCTTTTTGAAATTAGATTGCATAAGGTAAAAAGGAAACACAACGGCTGGAACAAGAAGAGTGCCCAGGGCCCAGCGAAACGAAGCGTTAATCGCATAGCCTTGTTTTCTTGTATCCCAAAATACCCATATTGCTCCCAAGAGTCCTAACAATAACCAGATAAGATGCAACATTACCACCCACCAACAATTCTTTTATCTATATTGTACTAAAAAAAACCCGACCAGGAAAAGGTCACTTGATAGTTCTTAGCAGCCAAAGCTATCAGTGTTTCGCTGGAGTCGGGTTTTTTCGTTACAATATGCTAAATTAGAATTGGTCCATTTGTGGTTCTTGGTTTTGGGGCATCCTATTGGAAAAAGCCTGGTTTTCCGGATTATTTCCTTCACAATCACAGTCCATCGCCTTGTAAGCTAAATAACCAATCGCCGCAAGGGATGCCACATGAACGGCCCAGAATCCGAAATTAGGATAGCGCCAGGTATTGTCACGCATCATAAAATAAGCACCTCCAAATGATTTTCTGTTATTTTTCCTTAATACCTTTGTTTTTACTCTTATTATTTTGGCCATAAAAAATAAAAATACTCGACGATCAGCGTCGAGTATTGCCTTTGCGTCCTTTTGGTTTTTTTACCATGCCAATGATAAATAAAATTGCACCAGTAATAATTAACCAAGACTGATTAGGGAAAAACATACTAGCTCCAATTAATAAAAAACCAATGCCACTTAAGACAAGCTTCCAATCAAATTTTTTTCCCAATTATACTACCACCTTGTACCATTTGGCATAAAGTATACCATACTAATGCCCATTGGCCAATATGTTTGTCTAAATCACTTCTTCCTGGTCAAATTCAGTAGGTTTATAGACGTAATTAAAATCAATGGCCTCTGGTGATAGGTAATCCACAACATAGCTAGCAATGGTTTCGGTGTCTAAGGAACCGTTAACGGCTAATTGTATCATTTTAATATGTTTTTCTTCCAGTGGAGCTGTAAAGTTGTTATATTCTAATATCTGATCGATTAATACGGTTAGCCACTCAAGATCGATGATTTCTTCTAAAGAAAGTCTTCTTACTTCTATCACCAGACCACCCCTTTATAAGATTTCAATTATAATATTTAATTTTATTAAATAATTCAATATTATTATTAATAAAGTAGGATTTTATTAATGTTTGCTAAAACTAAATAAATAAACCTACTGAATTTCACAGTAGGTTTATTGCTTATTTCTCTGCTATTATTACTTCATCATTTGTATAAATTTTATATTTACCTTGGTATTCCCGATAATGAAAGAGTGATTTACCGATCTTTTTCGCCCACCTGGCGCAATGTTTTGTTCCACCAGTAATCATTCCAGAAGGGGGAAAGGTACCAACCACCAATATTTTTTCCGAAAGAAGTGCTTGGGTTTTATCCCGGGCAATAAAGGTCCATTTTACCGCGGGTTGATCAGGTTTAAATTGGCTTACAATACAGCCACCCGCGGAAACAATTCGCTGATATAAATTATAATTTTCCGGTGGAAATATTGGGGCGGCTAAGCCAAAGGGAACAACAGCTATGGTAATACCCCCTCCGGCGAGGCAGCCTAAATGGGCCGCGGTGTCAATACCTGTGGCTAGACCTGAGAGAACCACGATGTTTTTACTTGCTGCCCGACGGGCCAGAAAGTAAGCCATCTCACAGTCCCGTTGGTGCTGTCGTAGTGCCTCAGGAGAACTGCCCTTTGACGGTCTTCGAGGACCGATAATAGCAATTATTTCCTTGTTTTCAGGAAAAACACCGAAGCATTGGTACATTTAATCATCCCTCCAGAATTATTATAGCAATAAAGTGGATTCAGTTTTTGACAACATTATCCATTGTGATATAATTTTTAGGTAAAATGGTCTAGGAGGTAGTAGTAATGGCAAAGGAAAACAGCTTTGATATTGTAAGTCGGGTGGACATGCAAGAGGTACAAAATGCCGTGCATCAATCATTAAAGGAAATAGAAACTCGCTTTGATTTTAGGGGAAGTAAAAGCAAAATTATTTTCGAGGGTAAACCCGAGATTACCTTAATCAGCGATGATGATTTTAAACTTCGCAACGTAATTGACATATTAGAAGGTAAACTAATAAAGAGGGGTGTTAACCTCAAGGCACTACGTTATGGCAAAATCGAATCTGCCGCAGGGGACACAGTACGTCAACCAGTAAAATTGGTTCAAGGGATAGAACAGGATATTGCAAAAAAGATTGTCAAAGCTATCAAAGATAGTAAAATAAAAGTACAAGCCTCTGTACAAGGCGATCAGGTTAGGGTAACTGGGAAAAATCGGGATGACCTGCAGTCAGCAATCAACGCAGTGAAAGGGATGGAACTGGATATACCCGTGGAGTTTACAAATTATAGAACTTTCTAGTTTCCTTTGACAGCTTAGCCACACTGATTTATACTATTTACGAAAAATATTTGCAGCAAGAAAGGAATTATGATGCCCTCCATTGGATTATTAAGCTTGGGTTGCCCAAAAAACCTGGTGGATTCAGAGGTTATGCTAGGCCTCCTGCAAAGTGCACAATACACCATAACGAACAATGAATCAGATGCAGATGTCTTGATTGTCAACACCTGTGGCTTTATTGAATCTGCTAAGGAAGAATCCATCAGGCATATTTTTGAATTGTCTCAACATAAAGAAACTGGTCACTGCAAGGCGCTTATTGTTACCGGTTGCTTAGCCCAGCGATATTCAAAGGAACTGATGGAAGAAATTCCTGAAATTGATGCCATTGTTGGTCCGGGGCATATTAATGAAATCGTTCAGGTTGTAAACCAATCCCTTAAGGATAAGGTCAGACACTGCCAGGTCAATGACCCGCTTTATATCTATGACGAACATTCGCCGCGACTGCTAAGCACCCCCTCCTATACTGCTTATGTAAAAATTTCTGAGGGTTGTGATAACCGTTGTGCCTATTGTGCTATTCCTGATATTAGGGGTAAATTCCGTAGCAGGTCACTGGAGTCAATTGAAACAGAAGTCAAGGCTCTCGTGGCAGGTGGTGTCAAAGAAGTTATTTTAATAGCCCAAGACACCACCCGATACGGTTTTGATATATATGGTGAATATTCTCTAGATAAATTAATTAGAAGGCTGGGAACCATTGATGACCTAAAATGGATTCGCTTGTTGTATTGTTATCCCAATCGTTTTACAGATAAATTGATTAAAGCCATAGCAGAGACCCCAAAGGTTTGTAAATACATTGATTTGCCGCTGCAGCATGCAGCAGACGAAATTTTACGTGCTATGAAACGGCCGGTTACAAAACAGCAGGCAAGGGAACTTATGCAAAAATTAAGATCTGAGATACCTGGTATTGTTATTCGAACATCCCTTATTGTTGGTTTTCCCGGTGAAACGGAAGAACATTTTGAAGAGTTGTTGGATTTTATGGCTGAGGTTAAATTTGACAGGGCCGGAGTTTTTTCCTATTCCCAGGAAGAAGGAACGCCTGCAGCCGAGATGACAAATCAAGTTCATGGTAAAATCAAACAAGAACGTTACCATCGTGCCATGAAATTACAAAGGGAAATATCCCTTAAGCAAAATCAACAACGCATTGGTCAAGAAATGGAAGTTGTGGTTGAAGAATTAGTTGATGAAAACAAAAGGGTTTATATTGGACGTTCCTCCTATGATGCACCGGAGATTGATGGTACGGTGGAGTTTACCAGTCCCTTGGCTTTACGTGTTGGGGATTTTGTTAGGGTGAGAATTAACAGGGCTTTAGAGTATGATTTGATGGGAGAGCTGGCCCAATGAATTTACCAAACCGGTTAACTCTGGCAAGGATATTTTTAATTCCTATATTTTTGGCGGTAGTAACTTTGCGAGTTAAATACGGTGATATCATAGCTGCGGGCGTTTTTGTGTTGGCGGCTAGTACAGATGGCCTTGATGGATATATCGCCAGAAAAAACAAACAAGTAACCACCCTCGGTAAATTTATGGACCCATTGGCGGATAAGCTGTTAGTATCAGCGGCTCTGATCGTTTTGGTTGAGCTGGATATCCTATCGGCCTGGGTGGCTGTAATTATTATCGGCCGTGAGTTTATGGTAACCGGTCTTAGGGCAATCGCTGCCGCAGAAGGGGTAGTAATTGCTGCAAGTAAGCTTGGCAAATGGAAAACTGTTACTCAAATCATTGCCATTGTGGCAATGTTTTTACACAATGTGACTTTTCAGTTTTTAGGATTTGACTTTGGGAAAATTGCGATGGCGGTGGCAGTTTTCTTTACCCTTTGGTCTGGTTTTGACTACATGTCCAAGGGTTGGCATCTGCTAAAAAAAGATGAATAATCAACTAAACCATTTAAAAGGAAGTGTCTACCTGCGACATTTCCTTTTTTATTTCCATTAAATCAACAATAAACAGCAACAAAGTCATTTCCAACTGTTTCCTAAAGAACAGTATATACGATTGTGTTATAATGATATAGCATAAAATACAGACTAAGACTGGAAAGGATGATGGCTATGCAATGGCACGGCCTTAAGGTTCCGGTTATTTTTTTGACCTTTGTAATCGGCCTAGCTCTTGTTTTTGGCGGACAATGGGTTTATCAACAGTATAATTTTCAACAGCCATTAAATAAGTTATTAGAAAACAAAGAGCTGGTAAAGGATTTTACAATTAAAGAGGATTCGTCTCAATCCCTTATAAAAGTAGAATTATCGAAGGATGCAGGTAATCTAATGATGGCTTATCAGGAGCTTAATCAATTAATTAGTGAGGTTATGGGTAAAAAAGAATATCAAATAGAAATCCTTAGCCAGAGCGATGCTGTACTTGATCAAGTCTTTTATGAAAGCCACCATGTTATTTACCAGGCTCAGGTAATTGGCAATTTCCCAGAGGTTTCTCAAAAGGTCGAAGTAGCAGCACAGAAACAGGGAGTAGAGGGTAAAGTTTTTATTGACGAAATAAATATCTATTTACAACTTACTAAACCGGATGGCCACTATTTATATAAAATAATACCTAGGCATGATGATCGTAAGGTAGTTACCACGGAAGGGGGTGGCCAAGTTGCTAAAAGAAATTAGTTTAGGTCTAGGTGCAGCCCTTTTAGTTTTTGGCCTAACAGTGGGTTATGATCTTACTCCTTTTGTTTTTTTATTGGCCTTTGGCGGGGCACTATATTTTTTGGTCTATTCTAAGGGTATGGTGAAAACAGGTATTGGAAACAGCTCTACCTTGCCCAAACGACAAGAAATATCCTTTGATGAAATTGGTGGACAAGATTCAGCCATCAAAGAACTTAAAGAAGCCCTTGATTTTATAAGAAACCATCATGAAATAAAGCAATTAGGAATTCGTCCCCTGAAGGGGATCATTATGACAGGTCCGCCTGGCACAGGTAAAACCCTGATGGCCCGGGCTGCCGCCAGCTATACGGACTCAGTTTTTGTCTCGGCCAGTGGATCTGACTTTGTGGAAATGTATGCCGGTGTGGGTGCCCAAAGGGTGCGCAAAATATTCCAGACAGCCAGGGATGCAGCGGTTAAACAAAAGAAGAAGAACGCAATTATCTTCATCGATGAAATTGAGGTACTGGCCACCAAAAGGGGACAAAATTCCAGTCATATGGAATATGACCAGACTTTGAATGCTCTATTGGTGGAGATGGATGGTTTAAAACTCGATGATAATGTGCGACTGTTGATTATGGCCGCTACCAACCGTGTGGATATGATGGACCCAGCTTTACTGAGACCGGGCCGATTTGACCGTCAGGTTAAAGTTGATCTACCGGATAAAAAAGGAAGATTGGAAATTTTAAAACTTCATAGCAGGAATAAACCCTTAGCCCAGAGTGTTAACCTCCTCCAGATAGCCAGGGAGACCTTTGGTTTTTCCGGTGCACACCTGGAGAGTTTAGCCAATGAAGCAGCCATTTTAGCCATGCGAGAAGGGCTAAAGGAAATTGAGCACCGACACTTCCATGAGGCTATTGATAAGGTAATAATGGGTGAAAAACTTGATCGGCGGCCAAATCCGGAAGAATTAAAACGGGTAGCTATTCATGAAACGGGTCATGCTTTAATTAGTGAATTAGCAAGACCCGGCTCTGTATCTGCCCTAACGGTAACCTCCAGGGGAGGAGCCCTGGGATATATGCGTCAAAACCCAGAGGATGATACCTATCTTTATACCAAGGATTATTTAGAGAATCAAATAGCGGTAATGCTGGCGGGTGCCTTAGCTGAGGAGGTTGTTTACGGCAGTCGCAGTACCGGAGCATCGAATGACTATGAAAAGGCTCTGCATACTGCCCAAACAATTATTAAAGCTGGCATGTCCAGGATTGGTGTTGTTAGCTTAGAGGATTTACCGGGAGATCTTAAACACACGTTAGTTTCCGAAATTTTGCAGGAGCAGGAACAAAGAGTAATGGCTTACATGATTGCCCATAAGATATTTTTAACTTCAACGATGGATGTGTTACTGGAGAAGGAAAAAATTTCTGGGGAAGAATTTCGAAGCCTCTTGGAAAGCCAAACAGCTGCATAAATTGATAATATCTGGAAATAATAAAGGGGCTGTCGCAGTAAGATAGCTTGGAAAACAACAAAAGACGGCGACTGGCAAATGCCAGAAGCCGTCTTTTGTTGTAAAATATAGTTGTGAACAACACTTTACAGCCAGATTATACATTAACCGGGAATGTATATCAACTGGTAATTCCGATGGATATAGGGGAAATGATCCCGGAGGACGATTCAGTGAGACTACTCAATGCCGTGTTGGAAAGGATTGATTATCGGAAAT
>NZ_JBAIYV010000062.1:0-150000 GCF_036763075.1 Desulfotomaculum sp. 1211_IL3151
CACGTTTGAGTTCTTTTTCCTTTTGATTCAATTCATCAATGTAGTTTTTAGCCCATTCATAAGGATCCTGTCCATTTAACTTTTCTCTGAGTTCGGCTTCGGTTCCGAGTTTCTCTACAATCACTGAGGAATTTGACTGAGTCTTACTGTTATAAACAGATTTTATTACATAAAGTGAAGCTGCATTTTTAGACTTGGTCACCTTGAGTCTCATTATAAATGTTGCCTCCTTTTCTTATATTATAACACAGTACGATAAGGTACGATACAAACAAAAGAGAAAAAGACAAAAAAATAAGCCTATATCAAGGCTTTTGGGCAATTTTTCTTTATTCAACTGTCAAAGACCCGGGCTTGTTGACAACTAGCAATAAATAGTGGCAAAATGTAAGGTTATTGTAACGGTTGTCGCAAATATAGATTTTTGTTGACTTGTCTTTTTATTTCTGTTAACATAAGTCATGTCAATGGGCGATTAGCTCAGCTGGGAGAGCGCCTGCCTTACAAGCAGGATGTCGGCGGTTCGATCCCGTCATCGCCCACCATTCATTATGCTGCTATAGCTCAGTAGGTAGAGCGTATCCTTGGTAAGGATAAGGTCATCGGTTCAATCCCGATTAGCAGCTCCAATGTCAGGATCTTGCTTTTTGGCAAGATCCTCTTTTGTTTGTAAGTACCACTTGCATTCTAGGTTCGTCTTTGATACTATAGCAATTGAATTAGGCTGGGGTAGCTCAGTTGGTAGAGCAATTGATTCGTAATCAATAGGTCGAGGGTTCAAGTCCCTTCCTCAGCTCCAGTAAAAAAATCCCTTGGTATTACCATGAATACCAAGGGATTTTTTTACCATAATCATTTTACATAATTTACCAATTAATATATTTTACCACCTATGCCTAGGTTTCGTTTGCCACTGTTTTGCTCTTTCTCTCCCGACCTTACTATTTCTAAATGTTCTTCTGTATAGCACCATCTACCTGTTAGTGCCTTTCCGCCAGGAGAAAGGCAACGGCCTTCTTTATTTATTGGTGCTTTAACATCCCTCGAAAATCCTTCCCTGCTGTTGATTTTTTCCACCTGGGAGAACTCTAAATACCTAATATTTCTTTAAGATCATCCTCGGATAAGCTAGACAGGGCTGCTTCCCCCGGCTGAATGACTTGTTCAATTAATTCTTTTTTCTGCTGTTGCATCTCGTATATTTTTTCCTCAATGGTACCCCTGGTAATGAGTTTCATCACCTGAACACAATTTCTTTGTCCCATGCGGTGGGCCCGTCCCGCTGCCTGTTCTTCTACGGCAGGGTTCCACCATAAGTCATATAAAATCACTGTATCGGCACCTGTTAAATTCAGGCCAGTTCCTCCCGCTTTTAAAGAGATAAGAAAAAGCTCCTTCTCCCCACTATTAAAACGTTGGGTCATTTCCACACGTTCCTTTGCAGGGGTTTGTCCATCAAGGTAAAAATAGCTCTTATTCATTCGATTAAGCTCTTCACTAATGAGCCGCAACATACTGGCAAATTGAGAAAATACCAAGAGCCTTCGATTATTTTCCAGGGCGTTTTCAATCATTTCCATGAGCTGCTCTAGTTTACCGGACTGGCCGTTATAATTTTCCAGAAAGAGGGAAGGGTGGCAGCACAATTGTCTAAGACGTGTTAATCCTGCCAAGATCTTAATACGGCTTTTTTCGAATCCCTCGACTTGTAAGGAGTCCTTCGTTTCCTGTCTTATTTTTTCTAAATAAGCAAGATACAGTTCCTTCTGTTCTTTGGTTAATTCAGATTGATGCACGGTTTCAATTTTTTCCGGCAGCTCTCTTAGTACGTCTTGTTTTACCCGCCTTAATATAAAGGGCCGAACCATCCGGGCAATACGATCCCGTGACAGATTGCTAAAGCTGCGTTGACTCTGAAAAAAGCCCGGCTGTATGGCATCAAAGAGGGACCAAAGTTCATCCAAGGAATTTTCGATTGGCGTTCCGCTTAGGGCAAAGCGTTTGGCTGCCTGGATACCTTTGACTGCTTTGGCCGTTTTAGTTAAATGGTTTTTAATGGCCTGTGCCTCATCTAAAATTAGGGTATCAAATTCCATCCCTTGATATAATTCAAAATCCTGCCGCAATAATGGATAAGAGGTGATAAAGACATCTGGCTTACATTCACGTAGAAGTCTGCTTCGTTCATCAGGTGTACCGTAAACTACCACAACCTCTAAATTAGGTGCAAATTTTTCAAACTCACTTTTCCAGTTGTAAACCAGAGAAGCAGGAGAAACAACAAGCGAAATTCGTTCCTGCCCTTTCGCTTCAATTTTTTCTGAAAGGAGAAAGGCAATGGCTTGCAGCGTCTTGCCAAGACCCATGTCATCAGCCAAGATGCCGCCCAGCCTGTAATGTGCCATGGTTTTCAGCCACTGATAGCCAGTCTGTTGGTAATCCCTCAGTGTTGCTTTTAGGTCTGCTGGTAGTACAAAATCAATTGCCTCGGGATTCTTCAGATCTTGAACTAAGCGGCGAAATTTCTTGCCTAGTTTGACAAAATTCTGGTTTGCGCCGTTAATGATGCCATCAATTTGCAAGCCACGATATACCGGGAGTTGGAGTGCTTCCTTTTTATACCACCCTTTTGGAAGTTGTAATTCCCCAAACAAGTGGTTCATTGTTTGAAAGGCTTCGTCCTCCAGGGAAATAAAGGCACCATTGGTTAAGCGATAATACCTCTTTTTTTCCACCACGGATTGTAAAATCTGTGTTATCTCTTGGCGGTCAATTCCCTCCAGGTCAAAGTTAATCTCCAATAAATTACCCTCGGAATTAATATCCACCTTGGTCATAGGTGCATGTTGCCTGGGCATAATCAGAGCTTTAACAGCATTGGTCAAAAATAGCTCCGCCTGCTCCTGAAGCCTTGGCAGAGACATATATAGAAACTCATAAATCTCATCTTCACCTTCTAGGTAACATTCCCTTCCGTTAAACCTTAAAGGAGTGTTTTCAAAGATTTTCATAATTTCCTGTTCTTTTTCCACCTGCCGCATGAGTATTATTTCTTTCTCAATCTTTTCTACCTGATCCCTTTGAAAAGGATCAATGATAATGTCACCATAATGATATTCGATTCTGGCCATGAGACGCTCGGCTTGCCGATCCACAAATACCTTGACAATTAAATCTGGGTTTAGGATTTGATCAGACACTTGCTCCGCTATTGCCACCCGACCAATTCGTTGCAATCCCGGTATTACGTGGGAGATCAAGCCTTGCATTTGATTTTGTGCCACCTGTAGAATACTTCCATTGGGTTCTTTTAAGAAACTTTTAATATTATCAAACAAATCTTTCTGAGTAGGGGATAATTTATAAACAATATTATTTTGCACCAGCCAGCCATAGGAATCATAGTAAGTGGTACCTTCTAGTGAGGTCAGATCGATTTGAAAATCCCCGGTGGCTCCTTTTTCTAAGTTGAACCGAAAGGGCAGTTTAAATTCTTCACTATCGGGTTGAAAGGTTAGGCCAACTTGTTCTTCAAAGGTTACATTTCGACCTTGTAGTTTTGCAAACAGCTTATCTGCCACCATGGGCGGAATACACAGTGCCCGCTCCTCCCCTATTCCAGAATGATAGTAACTCTGTTGCCGGTGATAAAATTCCTCCTGTTTGCTGATCTCCTGAAGGATTTTAATTACTTCTAGATCCTCTGCTGAAAAAGCATGTTCCGATGGTTGATAGGTGAACTTCTTTGTGAAATAGTAGCTAACCTGGTTTTCCATACACTGTAGGAATTCGTGAATATTTTTAACAATATAAGGCCGTTTTTCACCTGTCTTTAACTCTAGCTTAAGTAAATTGTTACGGTGAAAAGATCCTGTGGCATACCCCTTGATAATATATTCAACTATTAATATCTGTTTATGGTGGTTTCGTTCATCTACATTGGTGGGTTTATTTACAAAGGAATCAATCAATTGACCTGTTTTGTAATATTTGCGTGAATCCAGTTCAGCCTTTGCCGATCTTGCCATACCCCTCTGGGGTTGCTTGACTTCCCTTTGTTGTATTTGTTCAATTTCCAGCAAGGCTGCCACTATATGTTTACAGGTCCAATGGGTTTGATAGGCGGGGCAGTCGCAACTGGCATCTATGTCACGTCCCATTAACCTAACCTCTACCGAATATACCTCACTGCCAGCCACCTGGGCAAACCAAGTCTTATATGTCGGATCCTGCTCAAGCTCAAGTACACGCCCTTGTCTGAAATAAGAGACCCCCCGTTGGTAAATCGAAGCTGATTCGCACCATTTTTGAATATACTTTGTCGATAATAAAATATCTTCTGTATGCATATAAACACCTCAAAATTTTGGGCATTAAAATACGATTGAAACACTCAACTAATATCTATTTTATCATTTAAAATCGTGCTTTACATTCCCATTATCTCATCTAACCCCTGAGTTCAAACGATTATTCTTTAAATATCCCTTTTCGTGTTATTTCTAATCATCAAAAACATTACCTTACCTATATCCTCTTCACCAAATACTGCTTGTCTTCCATACTTTTGGTTACTCTGTATCCTAATAAAAAATATGTAAAAAAATATTGACTTAGTGTTATAATTTTGTTATTATATCAATTGTCAGTGAACGAGGGCGATTAGCTCAGCTGGGAGAGCGCCTGCCTTACAAGCAGGATGTCGGCGGTTCGATCCCGTCATCGCCCACCATAATGGAGCTGTGGTGTAGTGGCCTAACATGCCTGCCTGTCACGCAGGAGAACGCGGGTTCGACTCCCGTCAGCTCCGCCAGATAAGATAGCCGCCTTTAATACGAAGGCGGCTATCTTAATTTTTACTCAAAAAGCCCCCTATATCAGAGCTTTCCGCCCCGTTGCGGGGCAAAAGCACAACCCCGGTGATTGTTTTACACCGGGGCTTTTTGCGTTTTGCGGCGTTTATGTGCTTGTTCCCAACAGGCGTCTGTCGACATATCCAAGTGACGCGAACACAGTTTCTGCAACAGGGGTTCTGAGTGGCTGACGATCAGTACGCCTAAATTGCGGTAAGCCATTTCTTCTTCGAGAAATTTCCATATTTGCGCCTGCGTTATTAAATCAAGCATTGTACTGATTTCATCAGCAAGCAGGAATTTGGTTTTACTCACTAATGCACGGGCAATGCAAAAGCGCTGCAGTTCGCCTCCGGAAAGCTCCATCGGATAACGGCGCAGCCATCCTTCTTGAATCCCGAGACCCTGTATGATACGATCATCAATATCGCCCGCTTCCTTGAGCACTTGAAACATACGAAGCCGGGGGTTGATCACTAACTCAGGGTGCTGCCAAATCATCTGTACAGGACAATAGCCTGAATAAGCTTGCAGTGGCTTACCGTCTAATGTGACTTGACCACTCTCCGGCATAATATATCCTGCAAGGATTTTGCACAGCGTTGTTTTGCCAAAACCACTGGGAGCTCTCAAGCCGACAATCTCACCGCTTTCGATAGCAAGGGAGAAGTCATTCAAAATCTGGCGATTTCCGCTTTGATAATGAAAGGATAAATTTTCACCTTTAAGTAGCACAGCTTTCCCCCCTGATGCAACGCACATAGCCTCCGTTCATTTTGCGATAGGGTACTTCCGCATCGCAGTTCTTTTGTGCAAAGCCACAGTTGTTGAAAAATGGACAACCGCGTGGCTTGTCTGAGGCATAGGGCTGCATCCCCTCTATTGCTTTAAACCCGTTTTGCGGCATTGCGTGCCACAATGCTTTTGTATACGGATGCCGCAGCCTTGATACGTCTCTAAAATCAGAGGCACTGGCTTCTTCAAGGATCGTTCCGGCGTAAAATACTACCACACGGTCAGCCACCTCTACAGCCAACTCTAAATCATGCGTGATAAGAAGTACCGCAGCACCTTCGTTGGCGATCTCACGAAAGTGCTCAAGAACACCTTTGGCAGCGCTAATATGAAGCCCCGGTGTTGGCTCGTCAGCTATTACTAGTTTGGGACTTGCCATCACAGCTGTGGCAATAAGCACTCTGCGCGCCATACCGCCGGAAAGCTCAAAGGGATACAGCACTTCCGTTTCTGCCCCAAGGCCATAACGCTGCAGGGTCGCTGTTGCTTTTCTCTGGGTCTCCTGATCTGTCTTGCCGTTGCGAATCTGTGTGCCGACTTTCATAAGGGGATCAAGATAGGAGACGCTTTGCGGAACAAGTACAATTTCTTTGCCTCGAAGCTGTTCGATCCTCTTAGGGGTCAGCGGACTCCCTTGGTAGAGTATTTCACCGCCAAGAGAAGCATTATAAGGTAATAATCCTAATATAGCATGGGCGAGCAGGCTTTTGCCGCTGCCGCTTGCCCCCACTACTGCGACAATTTCGTTGCTATAAAGCTTTACACGCAAGTCACTAATCACCTGTAACCGGTGCTTTATTAATGCAGTGGTGTATTGAGAGAACGAAACAGATAGTTTGCGTACATCGAGAATCGGCGTCTTATCCATTTATACCCTCCTACTCATGTACGGTATTCGGATCAAGCAGCTTGCGCAGCGTGTTCCCGATATAGTCGAATAGAACGACTAAAAGCACAAGGGAAATTCCGGGAAAAACGGCAAGCCACCAGTTTCCGGTAACCAAGTATCTCATGCTTTCGGATAATATAATACCAATAGCCGGTTGTTCGGGTGATAAGCCAAATCCTAAAAAGGTAATGCTCGCCTCATGCAATATCGCATGAGGAAAAAGCAAGATCAATCCCACGACAAACTGCGGCAATAAATGAGGCAGCATATGCAAAACCAAAACTTTTAATCTCCCGGAACCAAGCTTTCTTGCCACCTGTACATAGCCGCTTTGTTTAAGCTGTAGAATCTCCCCTCGCATGACACGCGCAAGGGACATCCAGTGTGTGAGCATCACGCCTACGGCAACGCCCCAAAATCCTTTGCCGCAGGCAAAAGAAATAAGAATTAGTAGCAGCATATGGGGAATTCCCATGAGCAGATCAATCAGCCAAGTGACAAATGAATCAACTGCTTTTCCCATCATGGCTGACAAAGAGCCCAACACCAAAGCAATCAACGCACTTATTGTCGCTGTGAGCAAACCGATTCGAATACTCATAGAAAGCCCCACCAAGGTACGGAAAAACATATCGCGCCCTAACCAATCCGTTCCAAAAAGAAACTGCCAAGAGGGCGCTTGATTTTTTCGGCTAAAGTCCGTCTCCGTTGCCGCAGCCATAAGGACATTTCCTAAAACAAGAATGGTTATAATGAACAGGCTGGCTAGGATAAGCAGTATCAGAGCGGTTTTTCTGCGATTCCACCTCATCCCTCCATCCCCCTTCTGATCCGGGGGTCAACTGCGCCATAAAGCAAATTTGCGATAAAGTTCCCCGCAAAGACAATTGCGGCACTGATGACGGTAATCCCCATCAAGAGCGGAATATCTCCGCCAAGTCCGGCTGATACTGCCGCTTGGCCGAGACCGGGATACGAAAAAACCTGCTCAACAAGAATAGAACCGCCAAATATCTCACTAATTGAAGCGAATTGCAGCGTTATGGCGGGAATCATAACATTGCGAAGGCCGTGGCGAAAAATAATGGCTCTCTTTTTTTCGCCACGGGCAAAGGCAAACAACACATATTCACTTTCCATCACATCAATCATTTTTTCTCGGGTGTGCAGGGTAATATTGGATATACCTGTCATACTTAATACGACCACCGGAAGAATGGCATGCCGTAATCTGTCAAGCAGCGTTACAGAAGCCGCATCCGCACCGATCGGGATACTCAAGCCAATGGGCAGCATTCCTAACCAAACAGAGAATAACAACAAAAAAACCAGTGCGAGCCAAAACGCCGGGATGCTGGCAGTTATTAGGGCATATCCTTTTATGATTTTATCTATCGGCTTGTTTCTGTTGGCTCCGGCAACCACGCCAAGGGTAAACCCAACAACTCCCGAAATGATCCACGCAAAGGCCAGCAGCAGCAACGAATTGGAGAGTTTCTGTCTGATGACAGAAGAAACATCCTGACGATACAGCAATGAAACACCCATGTCGCCACGAATGAAATCCCCCGCCCAAGAAAGATAACGCTCGACCGGGGGATCGTTAACACCCCAATAGCCCTCCAGTTTTGCGATTTGCTCTTGGCTAAGCGATCCAAGGGCGGTTTGTCCGATGTTGGCCTGCAAAGGGTCAATAGGAGATACCGACACCAGAAAAAATGCCAGTATGCTTACACACAGCAAAAGCAGTATCAGTCGCATGAAATTTTTTAAAAGAAAAACTGTCGTTTTTTTCATCCACAAAAACCCCTATAAGAGGAGGCCGCATGGAGGCCATCTCTTATAACGCCTCAATTCATAATATTATTTCCAACTCCATTGATCGACATTGTTCGCAATAGACCACCCGTGACCGTGCGGATGCAGCTTTTGCTCAGCCACCTGCAGGTTTTCATTAGACCAATACAGGTGATCGATATTGACCAGCCATACCCATGCAACGTCATCAGCAGTTCCGGTTGTTCCGTCCCACTGCGCCTTTTGCCACAGCTCATAGGAAGCACTCAAATCGCTTGTGGAAAGTGCTTCATCCATATAAGCGTCAACAGTACGGTTGGCATAGGGGGAATATTCCGCCAAGCCCGTTTCCGGCATGGTGTGATAGATATTATAGAGCTCCATGGGCGTATGTGCACCCCAACCCCATGTCATAAGTTCGCTTTGAGCGCGGCTATAGGCCACGTCCCAGCCAACACCCTCAACGGTAACGTCAATGCCCAATGCCTTGATCTGATTGGCTGCGTCTGCGGCTAAGGCCTGCCTTACAGAGTCGCTTGCCGGGTAGATGATGCTGATTTCTGCGCGAAGCCCGTCCTTAACGCGAATGCCGTCCTCGCCTGCAACCCAACCGGCGTCCTCAAGTATGGTGAGAGATCCCTTAAAATCGTATTCGACCACCGTGTCTTCGTTAAACCAAGGCATCTTGTCGCAAACACTATAAGCCGGTGTACCATAACCATTCAGTACATTGTCGATCATCTGCTTGCGGTTTATCCCCATGTTAATTGCTTTGCGAATCACAATATCACTTGTTATGTCATTACCGATTTCGCCGTTAGCGGGAATTGTCGGCAAATTAAAACCACGGTTGTCGACTGTTGCAAAATTTAAGAGTTCATATCCCTCAATCACCTGGTCAGAGTAGGAAGCGGCGGTATATGCCAAATCCACCTGACCGGATTTTACCGCAGCAAAAGCAGCCGTCTCATCCATGAACACAATGGTTACTTTTTTCATGAGTATTTCGTCACCGTAATAATCCGAATTGGCTTCAAGGATGACCTGCTGTCCTTTGTCCCACTGTTTAAGTATATACCGACCCGAGCCTATGGGATTCTGACCGTAATTCGGGCCATAAGCATGCTCCGGCATAATCCCAACAATAGCCATCGTGTAGGGCCAGATAGAATAGGGCTTCGTCATATGAAACTGAACCGTGACCTCATCGACAGCCTCTGCTTTATCCAGCATGGTAAAGTCGTTGACAGAGCTTTCTGCCTTGACGGTATTGTAGGTAAAGGCTACATCGCTGGCTGTAAGCTTCTCGCCGTCGGTAAAATATACATCCTTGCGGATCTTGACCGTCCACAGGAGTCCATCCCCGCTTACAGATACATCCGTAGCCAGGTCGTATGCAATCTCCAAATCTTGGGTCGTAACCGTTAAGGTGCTCTGAATCAACGGCTCATGCATATGTTCCCCGGCTCCCCAGCCATAAGCAGGGTCGAAGCCAGCTTCAGGCTCAGAGGTTGTTCCCATCGCTATGATGACCGAATCCTTTTTAACCGCTCCGGCATTAGGAGCATCGTAAGTTTTTTGGCTGCAGCCAGCTAAAGCTGTCAGCAGTAGTAAAACCGCTGAAATCAGGGAAAGAGCTCTCTTCATTCCTCGTTGCCCTCCTAAAGATTTTGATTTACACTCAAAACCATGCCTTTTGTCCCTGGTTTGTTCGTGTTACCGGAATACAAAAAAGGCATACGGTTTATCTACAGAAAAACCGTATACCTTCATGAGTATACATTTCAGATTTATTATGCGCCAAACGAAACTACGAAGTACTTCTGCACTTCTCGATTGGCTTCAAGCCAATATACTCAATAGTATACATCCATTCCATGTATTTTTCAAGATAGCGAACCATAGGGAACTCGCAATCCAGGCTCTCTCTATTATATCTACTATTTTTTCCTGTTCTAAATTACAGAATTCTTGCACATTATTAAGTACTAAAATTTTTATACCAACAGCCTCCTCCTCTAACAGCCGCCCTCACCTCCGGGGCGGCAGTTTTTTTGATTAAAAAAATATATTATTGGAATAAACGGCTCCTTTCTAGGTACAATAATCCCAGGAGGGATGAACCATGAACTTTGCTTCAGAAAAGCAACATCATGCCTGGTGGGTTTTTCCCACCGCCATTGCCTTTGGATTGGGTTTAGCAACCTTCATGGGGGCACCAATGGGGCGACAGGTGGGCAGGGCTTTCTCCCTATGTAATCAACAAAGAGGAATCCGTAACCGGAATAACTAAGTAAAGGCCCGCGCGGGCCTTTACTATTTTTAACCTTTTATGGGAACTGAATATCTGTAATAATTAATTTACCCCCTTCATTTTTGTGTAAGGTATAAACAATCTCCTCAAATTCTGTAAGGCTATCCTCGCCCCAGATAGGCATTAGGGCATGAATTTTAGCTTCCGCTGGAGATAAGTACGTTACATTTAATTCCTTATTATAGAGCAGGGGTATGGACCCCTCGGTGAAAAAACCTATATATTGACCATCTTGAGAGGCTTCTTGCCAGATGCTGTCTATAAAGGTTTGATCCCAGTAATTACTTAGGTGCTTTATTAAATCCTCTTTGCTCTGTATTTTAGGAGAAGGTGCAATCTGATGTTGAGCTAAAAACTCGGGGTTATTATAATATTCTACCCGTAACATTTGCCTGTCAGCGGATAATAGGTGGCCAATCACTCCTTCTTTGGTCATCTCAGGACGATGAGATAGGGAAATAAACTTCAGACCGGGTTCCTCCCTATTTTCCAAATTAAGAATATGACAAATATCCTGAACGGATAGATAGGCCCTTCCTGCAATTAATCGAGGTGCTGTGTTTAAATTCAGGTCGGTTTGATTTAGGACTCCCCCCGGCTGCCTTAGGTTAATCTGAACAAAATTTTGTCCCTTGCGCCCTATAATAATCCCCTCTGGCAGGTTTGATTCTAGCTTATACCCAGCCTCCTCAAAAATTGGTCGTAGGGGCAGCATGACTTGTTTTTCCACTATTATTAACTGACAGTCCTTAAGCAGCCTACCATCTAGGGCAACTGAAGCTTCCGCATAGGCCGATCCACTCATAAAAATAAAAAACACCAAAACAACTAGCAATCTCCTTGGCACAAAAACCACCCCTCAAGTATATGTTCTTCTACCAATATTATGCTTGGTTTTTGGTATTTATTACCATTTATATTGTTTTATTCTGTCACAAATAAAAACCAGCGGCTATTTACAGCCGCTGGTAAAAATTCAGATCCGTACAGGGTTTCAAATTGTTTTGATCCATTTTTAGCTAGGCAATGGCCTCTTCTTTGCTGGCCTGAGGCAGTGTAAGTGATACCAGGTGCCCGTTTTGCCAAGCCGCAGCGGCAATACCCTGGCAAACCTCAATTAATTGAACTTGCGTCTTAAGCTTCCCCGCTTTGCAATTGTGCCTTTCTTTGGGAATTAATAAAAATATACAACCCGCAAATAATTATACACCCCCCGGCAAGCTGCATGGCCGTGGGAGCTTCCTGAAAGACAAAGTAGGCTAAAATGGTGGCACCCACCGGCTCACCTAAAATACTAACGGAGACCACTGCGGCCTTGACATATTTAAGCGCCCAACTGAAAAGGGAATGGCCAAAGATGGTTGGAAAAATGGCTAGACAAAGGAACCAGACCCAGGTCATGGCAGGGTATGGGTAGAAGGATGAACCCCAAACCATATTCAGCAAAAGCAGCACCAGGGTGGCAGCACCATATACCAAGAAGGTGTAGGGCAGAACCGACATTCTGGTTCGCAGGTGTCTGCCAATAAGTACATAGACAGCCACAAAAAAAGCACCGGCAAAGGCTAACATATCTCCCCACAGGGCTTGTCCGCCCACCTGGAAATCATTGATGCCAATCAATATACTTCCCCCAAGGGCTAGGCCAGCTCCTAAAAGACCGGCCCGGCCTATCCGCTCTTTGTATAAAAAGTAGCCCCCTGTAATAACAAAAAGAGGCTGCATGGTAACCAACACAGTGGAGCTGGCCACTGAGGTATAATTCAAAGAGCTAATCCAAACAGCAAAGTGCAGGGCCAAAAATACTCCGGATAAGCAAGCAAAGAGGAAATCCTTTTTTTGAATCCGGCCTAATTCCTTACGACCTGAAAAATAGGTTGGGGCAGCAATCAGCAAAAGAGTAAACCCCAGCCGATATACCGCGATGATTAAGGGTGGGGCCTCGGCCAATTTGGTAAAAATACTGGATAAGCCCATGGTCAAAACCCCCAACAGGATCACCAAATAGGGGTTTACTTTAGGCCTGTCTGCATACATAGCTACATCTCCTTTTACATAACATGTTACTTTTCTGCGAAACCCACTCTATTTCCTGCCGTCCTTATTTTAAAATAGCTGCCATTTGATGGTGTCAGGTATCTTGTTGCCTGGCTGAGGACTCCCCCGTAGCTTCGCTGTCCCCCCCTCTAAGAGGAAGGTTTAAACTATCTAAAAAAACAGGAGTGTCGTCAAACTGCTTATTAGCAGCGAACGACACCCCTTAATTACTCCCTGCGTAATGCCACAATCGGATCTAGCCGTGAAGCTTTATTGGCAGGATAAAGACCAAAGAACACGCCAATCAAGGCTGAGAACAGGAAAGCAGCGAGCACTACCCACCAGGAAACCAGTGGCGGCAGCTTAAGTACCAAAGCTACCAGCAGCGCACCTCCGTAACCAACTAGAATACCAATCAGTCCGCCAACGGCACATAGGACAATGGCTTCGATCAAAAATTGCAATAATATATCCTTCCGTTGGGCACCCAGGGCCATGCGTATGCCGATTTCTCTCGTTCTTTCAGTAACCGATACCAGCATGATATTCATGACCCCGATGCCTCCCACCAGCAGGGAAATGCCCGCAATACAACCGATCACCAAACCAATAATACCAGTAACCTTGCCTACTGTTTGCATCTCTTGTTCCATACTATACAAGGCATAATGATCCGGGGCATTATGCCGCCGCTCCAGTATCAGCTTGACCCGATCCATTGCTTGGTAGACCTCTTCTCTGCTGGCAGCACTGCCCATCAGGGAACTAACATATTCCCAGCGGGTGCCCCCGGGCGTGGCTGATATCGGTACGTAGGCATAGTTATCCGGGTTCATACCGGGAATAGCCGATTCTGCTTTTTTTATCACCCCAATAACCACAAAAGCACTACCTTGCAGGATCACTGGCTGCCCCACCGGGTTTTCTACATCAAAGATTTCATTTGCCAGCATCTCGTCTAAAACCACAACCCTTTTACCTACTGCATCATCCTCTTCACTAAAGAACCTGCCATATAAAATCTCTATATTTCGGATCCCCTTGTAATCGGCTGTGGTACCAATGATACGCGTGGTCTTTTTACCTGTTTTAGCCCTTACCTCACCTCGGTCGTACTTAACCGGTGCTAAGTACTTCACTTCCGGTGCCAGCTTTTTAATTACCGCCACATCCTGCTTGGTAAACTCAACTGGCCGGACAACCTCTCCCTCCCGATAGTTAGGATAGACCTGAAATAGATTGGTACCAAAACTCTCCATTTCAGTCATGATCATTGCTTTGCCGGCTTCACCAATGGCAATTACCGAAATAACCGCAGCAATGCCCACCACAATGCCTAAGGTGGTTAAAAAGGTCCGTAGTTTATTGTTGCGCAGGCCTTCCAGCCCAACTAAAATAAATTCCTTAAGGTTCATAACTCACCTCTGCTGCAGAGGCATGCTCGGGTACCTCTTCATCACTAATTAATAATCCATCCTTAAAACGCAGAATCCGTTTAGCATGCCTGGCAATGTCCGGTTCGTGGGTAACCAAAACAATCGTTGTTCCTTCTTGGTGAAGTTCTTTAAAAATCCCCATGATTTCCTCACCGGTCTTCGTGTCCAGGGCACCCGTTGGTTCATCCGCCATAATAACCGCCGGGCTATTGACAATGGCCCTGGCAATGGCCACCCGTTGGTTTTGTCCCCCGGAAAGTTCATTCGGGCGATGTTGCAAACGTTCTCCCAAGCCCACCCTTTCTAAGGCAAAGCTGGCCCTCCGCCGTCGTTCTTCAGGCTTTACCCCGGCATAAAGCATGGGTAATTCTACATTCTTAAGTGCGGAAAGAGCCGGTATCAAATTAAAGGCTTGAAAAACAAAACCTAGCTTTTGGTTGCGAAGTCTGGCCAATTCATTTGTGTCCAGTGCCGAGACCTGGCGTCCCTCCAGCCAGTATGAGCCCTCGGAAGGGCTGTCCAATAGGCCCAGCAGATTCATAAAGGTTGATTTGCCTGATCCCGACGGTCCCATTACGGCCACAAACTCACCCTTCCCGATGGTTAAGGTCACATCCTTGAGGGCCTCCACAGCAATAGAGCCAGTCCTGTATACTTTTCTTAAATTATTTACCTTTATCATTTTTTACTCCCGTGACAACCCTTAGGCCATCTTTTAAAGCTGGTGACGGACTAAGAACAATTTCTTCCCCCTCTTTTAATCCGTTAACTACGATGTCATACAATTCATTGCCTCTTTCGGTTTTAACCCTTTGCTTCTTTACAACCCCATCCTTCACTACAAAGACATACTTTTCCCCATTTTGGCTTACCAATGCCTCAAAGGGTAAAGCGATTACTCTTTTCCCCTCCATGGTTACGATACTGATGTCTACTGTATAACCCGGTTTAAGACCGGTTGTTTCTCCCTTTACTTGTATCGTTACTGGTACATATGTATTGCCGCTGCCACCGGTACCATTATCTGGGATCGCTATTCCAGCCACCCTGGTAACCTCCCCGCTAAATTCTTTACCGGGCAAAGATGTACAGGTGATGGTTACAGGTTGTCCAACCTTAAGGGTTCCAGCATCGATTTCGTTAACGTTGGCATTAACCTCCAGCTTACTATCACTGCCAACCTCCAGCAACCGTGTACCCTCTAGGACACGGTTTCCCTTCTCTTTTCCTACAAAAAGCACCACACCATCCTGCTGTACAATAAAGTTAGCTAAATCCAAACGTTCCTTAGCTTGGGCCACTTCCTGCTGCCCCAGGGCCACCTGGGCTGCCAGGGAAGAGATTTCCTTGTCCGTGGCCCCCTGTTGCACCCTAAGCAAAATTTCTTGGTAATCCGTCTCTGCCCGGGCAAAGGACACCTTAGCCTGTTCCAATTCTGTTATAGCCACAGCCCCTTCATGATATAGCTTGGTAATTCTATCAAGGTCATTTTTTGCTTTCTCATGGGCAACTTTGCTATAGTCCAAGTTTAGTTGGTCATTACTGCCTTTAGCCCTGGCCAGCTGTGCCTCTAAACCAGCCAGCCGGGACAGGGCCTGTTGGTAAAGTCGTCCCAATTCCTGGGTATCAAGACGCCCTAAGACATCACCCTTTTTAACTCTATCCCCAACTTTTACCGAAAGCTCCATTAAAGTACTGTCCACCGGTGTGAAAAACTCTTGTTTTTCCGCAGCCTCCAATTTCCCCGTAGCCATCACACTTTGTTCAATATCTTTCTTTTCTACTTTGGCTGTTTGTACCACCACTCCTCCCTTGCCGAGGCTTTGCAGCACCGTCAAGCCAATAATAGAAAATAAAATAACGACCCCCAATAGCCATTTTAGCCAGCGGGGAAGTCCCCTGAAACGTAACTGCATTTTTTTGAACCTGCTTAACTCATTCTTCTCTACTTCCAACAAGCTTCCCCCCAAAAGTTTTCTCTTTATTTATGACGTATTGAGTCGACTAATTATTACACTAAATCTTAGTTTTTTTGAAATAAAATAAGAAACACGATGTCAGCCACAGTTCAAGCAAGCATAAACTCCGAATACAAATACAAACCCGGCGTGAAACACCGGGTTTAAGTCGGTTTGTATGATTCACCGCTAATACTATGAATTGCGACCTGTGCCAAATCTCCTAGCTTAACATTAGCAAGCTCATTTCCTTGATAAACCTCAATTTCCCGGTGGTCCTTTAATAAACCCTGCAAAGTCGGCAGTGCTTCCTTGGCAGTTGGCCCTATTTGCCCTAAGGACCTTGCTGCATATCCCCTTACTTCTGGTCTCGGATGTAAGAGAAAGTCCTTAAGCAACGGTATAAATTCCTGTACCAAATCCGGTCGCAGGGAACCAACCCGCCCCAGGGTCCAGGCAATGCCCCGGTGAAAAATTTCCTCCTCGGAGGCATTTACTACAATGGAAATAAACTCCCTATATTCCTCCGGATTCCTCCGGATAATCTCACCGATGGCTTCCGGGGAACTCCAACCAGTGGTACCAGACTCATCATTCATGGACCACAGCAGCCTTCGAATAACCTCCCGCACTGCCTCAGGATTTTGCTGCTGCAGAGCTTGGGTTATGCAGCCTAAACCTTCAATGGCACGCCATCTGGTCAATCCATAGGGATGATATAGTAATCGAAACAAATACCGCAGTATTCCCGGACTCTCAAGGGCCTTGGCTACCAGTTCCTGATAGCGCCCTTCTTTTAATAAATGATTAACCTCTTCCCTTATGTTAGACATCACATCACCCCGTTATTTTATTAGGGATGACGTTATTTTATCATTTAAATGCCTACTTGGGTATTATTTATACTTTTGTAATATTTTTGTAATTAAACCGTGAGATCTATCCGGTAAAATTATGTTAGACAACTACCCTCCTCTGAACGGTCCTCTTTGAGGACCCTTTTTTTGGGCACCATTTTGTCTCTACCTGTCTGTGTCCGAAGGCTCTCCTGTAGCCTTTTAAAATAGCCCCATTCATGCTATAATGTTAATCGTGTTTTTCTGAATATTCATTAGAGAGGTGACGAATGACCAGGAGAGTTAATTAAGGAGGTATTGCAATGCTAGACTTTTGGTTTACCGAACAGCACACAGACAGCTATAAGGTATCTTGGCGAGTGAATAACATTTTACATGCAGAGAAATCCCGCTATCAGGAAATTGCCGTCATTGAATCACCGGAATTAGGACGTGCCCTGCTGCTGGATAACATTGTACAAACCACAACCCGGTTTGAGTTTATCTATCATGAAATGATTGCTCATATTCCCCTGATGATTCACCCAGAACCGAAGCAGGTGATGATTATTGGTGGTGGGGACGGCGGGGCGGTACGGGAAATTCTCAAACACCCATCCGTAGAAACGGTTGACCTCATCGAAATAGACGAGCGTGTCATAGAAGTAAGTAAAAAATGGCTGCCAGAAATCAGCCAGGCCCTGTCTTCGCATAAGGTTAACATTATGACCGTGGACGGTTTAAAATTTGTTAAACAATGTGCTGCCTGTTATGATGTTATCCTGGTGGACTGTACGGACCCCAGTGGTCCCTCTATGAATCTGTTTGCCAAGGAATTTTATCAGGACATTTTTAAGGCTTTAAAAGACGATGGCGTATTTGTTTCCCAAACTGGTTCACCCAGCTTTAGCACTCACTACCGTCAGGCAGTCCAAAATATCATGCAAGTGTTCCCATTGGCACGGCCATACTTAACCTGTGAACCCACCTATATTGCCGGTTTCTGGAGCTTTACAGTTGGTTCCAAGAAATATCAATTGGACAATATTAATCCGCAACGGATGTTAAAAATAGAATCAAAATATTACACCCCCGAAGTTCACAAAGCCGCTTTTGTTTTGCCTAAATATATTGAAAAAATTCTTGAATAAAATGAATGCGACAGGGAAACCGCCCCTGTCGCATTTTTTATGCTTTGCCTAAATATGCTCGTTTTACCTCATCATTGTCTGCCAATTCCTTACCGGGACCTTGCAGCACAATATTTCCTGTTTCCAATACATAACCATAGTCTGCGGCTTTTAAGGCCGCGGTGGCGTTTTGTTCAATTAATAGGATGGTCATCCCATCGTTATAGATATCTTTGATAATCCGAAACACTTCTTTTACAAGCAAAGGTGCTAAACCTAGGGAAGGTTCATCCATCATTAAAAGAGCCGGCCGAGACATGAGGGCTCTGCCAATGGCCAACATTTGCTGCTCCCCTCCGGAAAGTGTGCCCGCTGCCTGCCATTCCCTTTCCTTGAGTCGGGGAAACATTTCATAGATTTTCTGGATGTCCTTCTTGATGCCATCTTTGTCCTTCCGGGAAAAGGCTCCCATATTTATATTTTCTAACACCGTAAGGTTGGCAAAAATACGCCGTCCTTCCGGTACCAGGGTAATACCTTTCTTGACGATCTCTGCTGTCTTCGTTTTTGTGATATCTTCTCCCCGAAAGCTAATTTTACCCTGGGCCGCTGGTACTAGGTTGCTGATTGCCCTGAGGGTGGTACTTTTACCGGCACCATTTGCACCAACCAAGGTAACAATTTTATTCTCCGGTACTTCCAGGGTAATACCCTTTAGTGCATGGATACCACCGTAGTATACATGTAAGTCCTCAATTTTAAGCACTTTCATCCACCGCCCCAAGATAAGCTTCGATAACCTGCTGATTATTCTGGATCTCTGTTGGTGTTCCCTGGGCAATGGGTTCGCCGTGGTCTAATACCACAATATGCTCGCAAATGCCCATAACAACCTCCATATGGTGTTCAATCATTAAGACCGTAAGATTAAATTGATCTCGAATCTTCGCAATAAAATCCATTAGTTCCAGAGATTCTTGGGGGTTCATCCCGGCCGCAGGTTCATCCAGCAGAATCATTTTAGGTTGAGTAGCCATCGCTCGGGCAATCTCCAACCGCCGCTGCTTGCCATAGGGTAGGGAAGTGGCCTGTTCATGGGCTAGATCGGCCAGTTGAACCTGATCCAGTAAATCCATGCATTCCTCAATGTGTTTCTTGCGGGATCTGGTATACCTGGGTAAGGCAAAAATAGCTTCGAGCCAATTGGCCTTGAGCCTAACATGCTTACTTAGCAGCACATTTTCCAACACCGTCATACTCGAGAAGAGCCGGATGTTTTGGAAGGTTCGAGCAATGCCTAATTCGGTAATCTTGTTGGGTTTAAGACCTGTAATATCGTTACCATCAAATACGATGCGTCCCGAGGTGGGCTTGTACACACCGGTAATCATATTAAAAGCAGTGGTTTTGCCAGCCCCGTTGGGTCCAATTAAGCCAACGATTTGCTTGGGAGCTACCTTTAAAGCCAGGTTGGAAACCGCCCTGAGCCCACCAAATTGCATCGTAATATTATCTGTAGCTAAAAGTGACTGGGTGTTAGCCATTTGCCCCAACCCCCTTTCCTTTGTCGGGTTTAACGCCAAGCTTGTTCAGAATCCAATCCCAGTTAAATTCCCTGGTTCCCATCAGACCCTGGCGGTAGAAGAGGATAACCATCAGCAGCAGCAGTGAGAAGATTACCATACGCATTCCCGGAATGCCTGGTATGACCAACCCAAAGAGGTTCATGGGCTGCTCCACAAAACGCAATACTTCCATCATAATCGTTATCACTAAGCCGGCGATAACAGACCCGGTTAGGCTGCCTAAGCCGCCCAAGACGATAATAAGCAGGATTTGGAAGGTAAATAAGAACCTAAACATCGTGGGGTCAATGGAGGTAATTAAGTGACCCATCAGTGCCCCCGCTACCCCGGCAAAAAAAGCTCCCACGGTAAAGGATAATAATTTGTGCCTAAAAACATCAATACCCATCGCTTCAGCAGCGATTTCATTATCCCGGATGGCCTTGAAGGCGTAGCCCCAACTACTATTAATCAGTTGTTTTAAAACCAGGATGGTGATGATAGCAACACCCCAGTAAAGGTACATACTTTTAATGGAAGGAATATTCTTCAGTCCCAGGGAACCATTGGTAATTGTAATGGTATTGGTCACAATAATCCGGATAATCTCACCGAACCCTAGCGTGGCGATGGCCAAATAGTCATCCCGCAGACGTAAGGCCGGGAACCCGATCAGAAAACCAAAAAATGACGCCACCAAACCCGCCATAAAAATTGCCGGCAGAACAGGCCAGTGTATATTGGCCAGGGCAGGTACAATGGGTTCCATAAAATAAATCATTTCTTTACTTTCCGGTGACATGGTTAAAATGGCAGAAACATAGGCTCCCACACACATGAAACCGGCATGTCCCAAGGAAAACATACCAGTAAACCCAAGTACCAGGTTCATACTGGCACCTAAAATAACAAAAATAGCAGCCAAGTTAAGTACCCTGGCTTTAAAATTGTCTAAGTAACTCTCTGCAAAAAAGAGTGAAACACAGCATACGATAATTAAGCCGATGGTTAAAAGTGTTTTTAATCTCTGTCGATTGTCCATGTCTACACCTTCTCCACTACATTTTCACCCAGAATGCCGGTGGGTTTGAACAACAAAATAAAGATTAAAAGTATGAAGGCAAAGGCATCGCGATAGCCGGAAAGTTCAGGCATGAGGGCCACTAGGAAAACTTCTCCCATGCCAAGGATAAATCCGCCAAGCATAGCCCCTGGGATATTTCCTATCCCCCCCATAACCGCCGCAATAAAACACTTTAAACCGGGGAACACGCCCATCAGAGGATCAATCTGGGGATACTGCAGACTCCACATGATCCCCCCCACTGCAGCTAAACTAGAACCAACCACAAAGGTAGTACTTATTACTTTATTTACATCAACAGCCATTAAACTTGCTGCCTCAAAGTCTCTGGAAACAGCTCGCATGGCTGTACCTGTCTTGGTTTTGTTGACCATATAGGTTACTGCCACCAGCAGTAGAATGGTTACTACGGGAATAATGACCGTCAAGGACAGGAAGGAAATGCCACCTATATTAATGTTCCAAACAATATCCTCCGGACGAGGAAAAGATTTGGGTCTGGCACCGATAGCCACAATTCCTAGGTTCTCTAATAAAAATGATACACCAATAGCAGAGATCAAAACAGAAATTCTGGGAGCATTGCGCAACGGACGGTATGCTATTTTCTCAATACTAACTCCCAAAAAGGCTGTAATCATAATAGCAATTGCAAAGGAAGCCCACCAGGGCAGAGCAAAAATCATAATGCCATAAAAAGCACCATAGGCTGCCACCATTAATAGATCGGCATGGGCAAAGTTAATTAAACGCAGGATGCCGTAAACCATTGTATAGCCAATGGCAATTAGTGCATACAAACTTCCCAAAGAAATGCCGTTTGCTAAACTTTGTAGTAATAGTTCTCCGGTCATGATATAACCCCTTCCAAAAAAAGCTAGTAATGACTCTTTGGGTACAAATTCCAGCATGTAAATAAGAATACCAACTCCCCACCTGCTGAGCAGGTGGGGAGTCGTGTAGCATAAATTATCCCCTACTTATTTAGGGTCAACCTTTCCTTCATACACAAACTGGCCATCTGCCACTTTCTTAATGATAGCCGTCTTCGTGGCATCACCATGTTCATCCAAAGAAATAATACCAGTTGCACCTTGGAAATCCTTGGTTGCAGCCAGTGCATCGCGGATAGCCTTAGGATCATCCGAGTTGGCCTTGGTAATAGCATCAAGAGCTAGGATATAGGTATCAAACCCAAGGGCTCCGAAGGCGTTGACCTGCTTGTCGGGGAAGGCCTTTGTATATTCTTCCATAAACTTCTGGGACATTTCAGTTACAGGTTGAGTAGAGTCAAAGTGAGTACTGAAATAAATATCCTTGGTGGTTTTAACTTGATCTAGGAACTCCTGTGCCTCCCAAGTATCACCACCCAGAATGGGTACGGTAATACCAAGTTCGCGGGCCTTTTGTACTAGAATACCAGACTCAAGGAAGTTACCAGGGGCAAAAATAACATCGGGATTTTTGGTCTTAATAGAGGTTAATTGGGAAGAAAAGTCTTTGTCACCGGTATTGTAGTTGACTTTGGCTACAATGGCGTTTTCATCACCAGTCAGTTGTTTAAAGGACTTTTCAAAGTAGTTGTTAAGGCCTACCGAGTAGTCTTGCTGAACGTCCTGAATGATCGCCGCTGTTTTCGCACCTAATGTTCCAACTGCATAGTTCGCCATTACAGTGCCCTGGAAGGGATCAATAAAGCAAACCCGGAAGTAATAGTCATTACCAAGGGTCACTGCAGGGTTCGTGGGGGAGCAACCAATCACAGGAATGCCTGCATCATTCGCAATCGGACCACCAGCCATGGAAAGGGAGCTACCATAACTACCAATGATTACATTAACCTTGTCCTTGCTTACGAGTCTTTCAACGGCGTTAGCAGCTTCTTGCTTTTCACTCTTGTTATCTACGATAAATAATTCTACCTTCTTACCTAATACTTCCGGGAACAACTGGTTAGCCAGTTTAATACCTTCAACAGTCATTTCTCCGCCGGCGGCGTTGGTACCGGTTAAGGGTTCATAAACACCGATTTTAATTACATCAGAAGATTCAGTATTCTCGGCGGCATCCTTTTTCTCCGCACCGCCGCCACATCCTGCCAGGACTAATGCTGCAACTAGCAGGAGGGAAACAATTGTAAAATACCTCTTTTTAAACATAAGACTCCTTCTACCTCCCCCAAAAATGTATGGGATAATCGTCCCCTAAAAAACGGGTACATCTCCCTATAGGGTATACTATTATGTTTTTAGTCAATAATCAATTTGGTTTTTGTCCATATAAATAATTTTTTAGCAATTTTTATTTATTTCTAACTATTTCTTTCCTGTAGCTAACTTTTTCATGGACAAGTGTAGTTTGACAATGGACAACTTTACCTGTCATTTTTTGTTTAGTTTTTTGTTCAAAAAAGACTGCGACCAGGGGGACGGTTCCTCCGGTCGCAGTCTTTTTTTTGACCGGAGGAACCGTCCCCCTGGTCGCATAATTACTTTCCTAGGCCAAAAAATTTACCGATACTGCTGGTAAAGCCAGACCCTGTTTTTTTCTTACTTTTATCCCTTTTGCCATTCTTATTATTCTCCCGTGCCATTTTAACAACCGCCCATTTGGTATCCTTTATTTCTTCACTTAACTGCTCTAATTTTTTCCCCACAGATTCCAGTTTTTCCGTGGTTCCTTGATTAAGCTCTGATAATTCCGTCATATTTGGCATCATGTCCTTGATTTCGTTAACCGCTTTAACCGTATCGTCACTAACCTTTTGAGGCATGGTAATTAGTACGTCAACCACCCTCTCCATCTTAAAGGACATTTCTTTTAATGTTTCCAAATGTTCAATGGCCATGGTGTTAAACTTTAAAGCATTTCTATCCGCTTGTTCTTCCATGTGTTGTATAAATTTTTGTTCAAAGTTGTTTAAATAAGTGGTTAAAGAGTTTATCAATCCTGCCGCTGTTTCTTCTTCTATTTTTAAAATAATCTCTTTACCTGGTTCATCAACTGGGGTATCCAATACCTGTTTTTTACTGTTACTTTTCACTAGGCTAAGTCTTTTTTTGTTAATATCCTTAACCTCCGCTTCACAGGTATTTTCCTTTGCTGCAGCTATTTCTGCCTGAGCCAATTCCTGCCCCCGGGATTCAGCTTCCATTGCATCTTTAATGGCCAGTAATTCCTCAAGTCGCAATAAATATGTCGGGCCACTGGGACTTTTTCTATCCAATTCTACATGTTTAAATAATCCCTGGCTGAACCATTTACTTACCATACTGATTGGCACCCCTAAGATTTCAGCTCCTTCAGCGAATGTTACTTTCTTTCCCAATGTAAGGCACCCCTTCTTATGATTTGTCTTGCTAAATTATACCAGTAAATTTTTAACAATTGTAGCATTTAATTCCGACAACAAATCTTAGGGGCTGTCATCATTTGAGTTTTAAAAACAGGTTTTCTATTCGGATTCCCTATGTTTTACATAAAGTTCAATAAAAGTATATAAAAAAATAAAAACCGCCTAGGGCGGTTTTTATTTTTAATTACATTTCGGTAATGGTGTAGCACTCGTTGGGGCAGGTAGCTACGCAGGTTTCACAGCCCATGCACTCATCAGGCTCGCCGGTAATATCGGCTTTACCATCATCCAGCATTCCAAGAATACCAGCGGGACAAGCGTCAGCGCAAGCACCACAGCCATCACACTTATCTCTGTCGATAGATACAACGTACATAGTTTTTAGTTCCTCCCTCTACTTTTTGATACCCATTCATCAATTAGTTGGGTTAATTTAATTATGCTTGAACCCTTGTCCAGTTTCAATATCTAAATTGATTTTTTTAATGTTTTTAATAATTTTATCTTGATCTAGAGAACAAGACTGTTTTTTACATCTGTATAGGTTCGAAAGATTCGAGAATAATAAAAAAAAATAATTGAGGTGATATCATTTGACAGGTTTTTTTGATCGGCTGCTAGGAAAAGAAAAACCCGAAGCCAAGCCCCAGGTTGAAAAGGAAGGAAAAGTTAATAAGATGCATTGTCATCAATGTGAATATGCACCTCCCGGGGGCTGTACTCAGGTAGGTGTTTGTGGCAAAGACCCTGCTATCGCCAGCCTCCAAGACACAATTATTTTAGGTTTAAAGGGAGTGGCTGCCTATGCTGTACATGCAAGGGAACTCGGTCACGACGATCCCGATGTCAATGCCATTACCCACGAAGCTTTATTTTTAACCTTAACCAACTCTAATTTTCACTTACAGGATCATATTGATATGTGCCTGAGGGTTGGTACAGCCTGTGTTAAGGTCATGGATTTGTTGGATCAAGCCCATACTGCAGAGCTGGGTATCCCCAAACCAGTTAAGATTAGCAATAACAAGGTAGAGGGTCATTGCATCTTAGTCACCGGACATGATCTACTGGCCCTTAAGCAACTATTAAAACAAACCGAGGGCAAAGGCATTAATATTTACACCCACTCCGAAATGCTGCCTGCCCATGGGTATCCAGAATTACACAAATTCGCTCATCTAAAGGGGAATGTGGGTAAGGCTTGGTATGACCAACGGGAGGTTTTTGAAAAATTCCCTGGTGCTATTTTGGTAACGACCAACTGTGTGATGCCCATACGCAATAAAACCTACGGCGATCGGATGTTTACTTATTTGGTTGCCGGTGTGGAAGGTGCCCAAAAAATTAAAGACCGGGATTTTACTCCTCTGATTGAGAAAGCCCTTTCCTTACCGAAAGCTACTATCGATTCTCAGGAAACCTTGCTCACAGGGTTCCATCACCAGAACGTCCTGCCGATGGCTCCCCTAATTGTAGATGCAGTAAAAGCCGGCAAGATCCGTCGTTTCTTCGTGGTCGCCGGTTGTGATGCACCCACCAAGGGGAGGGACTACTTCCGTGAGCTGGTTACGTCTATTCCTAAAGATTGTGTCATCATCACCACTTCCTGTGGTAAATTCAGATTTAATGACGTTGAATACGGGAATATTGAAGGAACGGATATTCCTCGTTATTTGGATTTAGGCCAGTGCAACAACTCTGTTTCTTCTGTTCACATTGCCCAGGCCCTGGCGGAGGCCTTTGATTGTACCGTCAATGATTTACCCCTTAGCATTGTTTTATCCTGGTTCGAGCAAAAGGCTGTGGCCATTCTGCTGGGTCTGCTGAGCCTGAATGTACAGAATATCACCATTGGCCCCAAACTGCCTGAATTCCTCAATCCCACAGTGGTTGAAGTACTGCAGAAGAACTTTGGGCTAACTCTAATTAGCGGCGACCCCCAAGCAGACTTAGCCAGAATGTTAGGAGAAACTAAATAAATACCAGGGGAGGTGGCCTTCATGCCACCTCTTCTTTGTACTGGGAAAGTATATCAAGCTTCCGGAATAGAAAAACTTGATAAAACATCGCCTGACGTGGTAAATTAACCCTTAATGGATAAAGATGTATAAGGAGTCACTATGGCAAAAAAAATTGAATTGATTGCAACCGCCACCTTTGGTTTAGAATCGGTGGTGGCTCACGAAGTAAAAAAGCTAGGTTATGATGTAATGGTGGAGAATGGTCGCATCACCTTTTTTGGTGACGAAATGGCCATTTGCCGCACAAACCTCTGGTTACGCTCGGCTGATCGAGTTTTGGTCAAGATGGGAGAATTCAAAGCCACTTCCTTTGAAGAACTTTTCCAACAAACCAAGGCCCTGCCCTGGCCCGATTGGCTGCCTGAAAATGCCAATTTCCCGGTGGAAGGAAAATCAATAAAATCTCAGCTGCACAGTGTGCCTGATTGTCAGGCCATTGTCAAAAAGGCCATCGTGGAAAAGATGAAACAAACCTATAAAAAGGATTGGTTTGAGGAAACCGGTCCCCGCTATACCATCGAGGTGGCTTTGCTGAAAGATGTTGCCACCATCACCATTGATACCAGCGGCGCAGGCTTACATAAAAGGGGTTATCGCAAATTATCCGCCCAAGCACCCTTAAAGGAGACCTTGGCTGCGGGTCTACTCTCCATTGCCCGTTGGTATCCAGACCGTACCCTCCTGGACCCCTTCTGTGGTTCGGGAACCATCCCTATTGAAGCAGCACTAATTGGACATAATATTGCCCCAGGTATTGGGAGAAACTTTGCAGCGGAGGAATGGCCCATCCTACCAAAGGAAATCTGGCAAGCCGCCCGTAAAGAGGCCCTAGAATCAGAGATACGGGATGCTAAGTTACGGATCTATGGTACGGATATTGATGATGAGGTTCTAAGCCTGGCACGCTACCACGCAAAACAAGCTAATGTGGAAGATTCTATTCACTTTCAGCGGGTACCCGTTGCCAATGTTCGGTCCAAACAAAAATATGGCTTTATTATTACCAACCCACCCTATGGTCAAAGATTAGGAGAACTAGCAGAAGTTAGAAAACTAACCGAAGAATTAGGCAAAACCTATCCTACCTTGGAAAACTGGTCTTGTTTTGTTATCTCTGCCTTTGACCAGTTTGAACATTACTTTGGTAAAAAAGCAGATAAAAAGCGTAAGCTTTACAATGGCCGGGTAGAATGCAACTACTACCAATACCTCGGCCCACGTCCGCCACGACCGAAACTGTGATCAATATCACAGCTTTGTCATGACACCAATCACATCCTCCTACCATTGTTTTCGGTATGATTACTGCAGAAAACAAAAGCGACGAAGGTCGTTAACCAATAAAAGGAGGAATTCTAATATGTTTTGCTATCAGTGTGAACAAACTCCCAAAGGCGGTTGCACTAAAATCGGTGTATGTGGTAAAGATGAAAATATTGCAAGCTTACAGGATACCATTATTTTTGCTCTCAAAGGCGTAGCAGCCTACGCTACCCACGCGAAGGAACTTGGTTATGCAGACCCGGAAGTGGACGCTATTACCCAGGAGGCTCTCTACTCTACCTTAACGAACGTTAACTTTAACCTGACAGAAACCATCAACATGGCTATGAAAGTAGGTACCGCTACCGTTAAGGTAATGGATTTGCTGGACAAAGCCCACCTGGATAACCTGGGAATTCCCTCCCCTGTTGCTGTTACTTCAGACAAAGTGGAAGGTAAATGCATCATCGTTACTGGCCATAATCTTTTAGCTTTAAAAGAATTGCTTAAGCAAACAGAAGGCAAAGGCATTAACATCTATACCCACTCTGAAATGCTGCCTGCCCATGGTTACCCTGAATTAAAGAAATTCAGCCATCTAAAAGGCAATGTAGGAAAAGCTTGGTTTGATCAAAGGCAGGTATTTGAAGCTTTCCCAGGTGCTATCCTGGCCACCACCAACTGTGTCATGCCAATTCGCAAAGATGCAACCTATGGCGATCGTATGTTTTCCTTCGGTGTTACTGGTTTGGAAGGCGTACAGAAAATAGAGGATCTGGACTTTACCCCGGTCATCGAGAAAGCCCTTGCTCTGCCTGGTGCCCCAACAGATGGTCTCTGGAAGAAAATCGTCGGCAAATTAAACGGCTCTAACGAAGAAGTTAAAACCCTGACCACTGGTTTCCATCACTTAAACGTATTGCCTTTGGCTCCTCAGATTGTGGAAGCTGTAAAGGCTGGTAAAATCAAACGTTTCTTCGTTATTGCAGGCTGTGACTCCCCTACCAAGGGCAGGGATTACTTCAGGGAACTGGCTTTGGCTATTCCCAAGGACTGTGTCATCTTGACCACTTCCTGCGGTAAATTCAGATTCAATGATATTGATTTTGGCACCATCGAAGGTACGGGCATTCCCCGCTTCCTAGACCTAGGGCAATGCAACAACTCCGGTTCTGCCGTAAAAATCGCCCTGGCCCTGGCTGAAGCCTTCAACTGCGGTGTGAATGATCTTCCTTTAACCATTGTTCTATCCTGGTTCGAACAAAAAGCAGTTGCCATTCTGTTAGGTCTGTTTAGTCTGGGTGTTAACAACATGTATATCGGGCCAAAGGCTCCTGAGTTTCTGACCCCTGGTGTTGTAGAAGTTCTGCAAAAGACCTTTAATTTACAACTGATTAGCGGAGATGCACAGGCTGATCTAACTAAGATGTTGGGTTAATATTAAGGGAGTGCCGCAAATAGCGGCACTTCTTTTTTGTTCCACTACACTAAGAAATGCCTTGGTTTTTTAGGAAAGATAACCTTGTCCATTTCGCAAGGTGCTATCGATCCCCCGCTGATGCAATACCCCCTACAGCCTATGATACTGTTCGTGGGAAAAGAAAAGAGGCTGTTACACCGGAACCATTCGGTCCTTGTGCAACAGCCTCTGCCTATACTTTATTCTACTTCGGTAAAGGCATCTTTGCCTAAGCCGCATTCAGGGCATACCCAGTCTTCTGGTAAAGCCTCAAAGGCTGTGCCAGGTGCAATATCTCCTTCACCCTTGGCAGGGTCATAAATATACCCACATACACATTCATATTTAGACATCTTGTTCTCCTCCTATTTCCCTATATCCATTGCTAATCCTAGCTAACACCAGTATTACCAATTTTACGGTAATACTTACATCCTGTGGGACATAACTCATACATATAGTCCCTTAATTCCAAGAGATGTCGCTGTTCATTTTCTATTAAATGCAGCAAAATATTCTTAGCTTCCTTGGTTGCACATCGATTTAGAAGTTCATGATATAACAAAATACCATCTTTTTTCGCCTCAATCCCAATTTCCAAGGCATCCCGTGGCGTTAAGGCCCTAAATTCCTTGGTTTGATCATAGGGAAAACTCAGTTCATCCCCCAGGGCACATAGGTAACAATAGGTTTGCTCATCAAGGTTTATTTCCCCCTCATTGGCCTCTGCCCGGGCTACCTTTATCAGTGCTCGTCTCTCCTCATCTTCTTCCTCCGCCAGACGATGAAAAACTTCCTTAGCAATCGTATCCTCGGCTAATTCCTGCATCTTTCGGTAGTAACTGACACCCTTCTCACTGTTCTTAACCGCAAGATCAAAAATCATTGATAAATTTAGGCAATCAGAAGCCAATTTACTTCACCACCTACTGTATACTCCCATCGGATTTTATCTTCTCACCAAAGGCCTCCCCAAAGGCGATACATTCTTTTAACTCGTCTCCGGTGGGATCCCAGTTAATCTTTTTCCCATCTTGAACAAGTTCAAAGCCACTGTCCTTCAGCCAGCCTTCGATAATCTTTACCGATTCACCGCTCCATCCATAGGAACCAAAGGCAGCCGCCACCTTCTCCTTAAATTTTAAACCTTTAATCATTTCTAAAATAGACGCCATGGAAGACAATATCCCGTTGTTTATGGTGGAACTGCCTACAATAATTCCCTTTGAACGAAAGACTTCTGTAATGATGTCATTCTTATCATACTTGGCAGTATTGATGACCTTAGCCGGAACCCCTTTGTTTTCCAATCCCTTGGCTATTGCCAGGGCCATTTTCTTGGTTGCTCCCCACATGGTGTCATATAATATGGTCACAGAACCCTCATGGTAGTTATTGCACCACTTTTCATACTTCTCGACAATTTGCATGGGGTTATCACGCCAGATAATACCATGACTGGGTGCAATCATGTCGATCGGCAGGTTAAGGGCTTTTAATTCCTTAATCTTTGCCTTAACCAGTTTATTAAAGGGTGTGATGATATTGGCATAGTATTTTATTGCCTCGTAAAACAGCTCACCCTGATCTACCTGATCATTATAATAATGGGGTGATGCTAAATGCTGGCCAAAGGGATCATTGGATATTAAAAGATTAGCACCTTGAACATATGTCAGCATGGTATCGGGCCAGTGAAGCATGGGGGCCTCCACAAAAATTAGTTTATACTGGCCCAATTCAACACTGTCGCCGGTCTTTACGACATTGAAATTCCAGTTTTTGTGATAGCTCTTCTGCATCATTTCAGAGCCTTTTTTCGTACAATAAATGGGGATATCCGGTCTTCTCTCCAGCAGGTGTGCCAGACTCCCGGCATGGTCTACTTCGCAGTGATTGATCACAATTAAATCAATTTTATCAATACCGACCTTATGATCCAGCTCGTCCACAAATTCTTCATGAAAAGGGGTCCATACCGTATCAATGAGGGCTAATTTCTCATCTTTTATAAGATAAGAATTATACGAAGAACCCTTATGGGTAGAATACTCTTCGCCATGAAATCTTCTAAGCTCCCAATCTTTATAACCAACCCAGTAAATTTTCTCCTTAATTTGAAACATTCCATCCACCTCATTTTTGCTTAAACTAGTTATTATCATTCCCATGAATTAAAAACTTATCTATTATTAGGTTAATTTTTCTATTTTCTTAGTAATATTGAGTTAGCCCCATATTGGGTTTATAATAACAGGTAAAGTTTGCAGAATTATTACAAATATCTTAGGAAAAGATTACATTTTGACAATGTCAGGGGAAAGACATTGTTTCTGTGATAAATTTAACAGCTTTTATTGTACACCTCACTTACAATCGAATTGGAGGTGGTAAGTTTGGAAAAAACCAGATCCTTGGAAAATCATGTCCATTCTTCATCCCTTGAAGCTCTATCATCTTATTTCACTAAGATGCGGGGGGGAAACGCGCCAACCGTTAACAGCCTAAACCTGACCAATCATCTTTTTACCGCCCTGGGCAGTTTTCTTGGTGTTGGCCTTATTGCCTGGTTAAATTCCTTTTATGATATTGCTCTTTTGTTCCCATCCCTGGGTGCATCCGCTGTTCTTATCTTTGCAGCCTGTCAGGTACCCATGGCTCAACCGAGAAATGTTATTGGTGGTCACCTTGTTTCAGCAACCGCCGGCGTAATGGTATACCAATTCTTCGGTAATCAATGGTGGACCATTGCACTGGCTGTTACACTGGCAATCTTTGCCATGAACGTAACCAAAACCTTGCACCCACCCGGTGGAGCAACCGCATTTATCGCAGTATATACCGGCCAAAGTTTTAGCTACATACTCTCCCCGGTTGGACTAGGAGCCTTTCTTTTGGTGGTTATTGCAGTCATCGTTAACAATTTCTCAGCCAATCGAAAATACCCTGAATTTTGGTTGTAAAACCAAAGCTCAGGGTATTTTTCAGCATCATGAAACCTTTGCCATGAACATCGAACATAGTAGGGATTTGTAGGTACCGGATGCCTCTTCCTTAACCTTCCAATTACATCGTGGGGCTTACCTCTTATTGCTTCTTCGCCAGATGCCAACCTTTTCCGCTTCCTGGATCAACTCAGCCCGAAAATCCGGGTGGGCAATCGAGATCAGGGCCTCGGCTCGCTGCCAGGTTGTTTTTCCCTTCAATATCGCCTTGCCATATTCGGTTATTACATATTGAACAGCCGCCCGATGGGTAGTGGCAATTGAACCACTCGACAAATGGGGCTTGATCCGTGAAATATTCTTGCCACTTTTATCTCTGTAAGTGGAGGTAAGGCAAATAAAACTCTTACCGCCCTTTGAATTATAGGCACCTTCTATAAAATCCACCTGCCCGCCTGTGCCACTGATTTGCCGATTGCCGGATGTTTCTGAATTTACCTGCCCGAATAAATCGATTTCCACAGCGTTATTAATCGACACGACCCGATCATTTTGGGCGATGATATTGGGATTGTTCGTATAATTTACCGGGTATGCTGCACACAGCGGGTTATTATTAATAAAGTCATATAATCTTTGTGAGCCTAAAGCAAAGGTATAGACAATCTTACAGCGATCTACTTTCTTCTTGCGACCGGTTAATGCACCTGTTTCATACATATCCACAAAAGCATCCACCAACATTTCCGTGTGTACCCCAATATCTTTTAAATCCGATTCCGCTAACATTTTCCCCACTACATTTGGCATCCCACCAATGCCCAACTGAATACAGGCACCATCCTCTATTTCTTCCATCACATAGTTGGCAATGATACGATCTTCCTCTGAAAACGGAATCGTTGGCACCTGCTGCAGCGGCGTATTTTCACCTTCAACGAGATAATCCACCTCAGAAATATGGATTGCTTCCGAATTCCCCCCCAAGGCCCGAGGGATGTTTTGATTGATTTCTAAAATGACGATCTTAGCGTTTTCGCAACAAGCATAGGCATGGGAAACAGCTGGACCAAAGTTAAAATACCCGTGCTGATCCATCGGTGCAACCTGCAGCATCGCTACATCAATCCGACAATAGTTATTTAAATACCCGATCGCTTCCCTATAAAGCTGCGGGATGTAGGAACATAGCCCTTTGTCGGATAATTTGCGATCGATCACACTAAAATGCCAATTATTATAACAAAAATGTTCCCTGGTAGGATCGGTCTTTACGATCTCGGGCACGCCATAAACAGTACATACAGCCCGAACTTTTACATTCTGCAGCTCCTCCTTTCTCCGAGCCAACGCTCGATCCAATACGAGAGGACGACAAGCAAAGGAGCCCCATTCAACCCAGTCCCCGGATTTCACAACACCGACTGCCTGTTCAGGCGAAACCAGTTTACTTTTGTACATATCACCATACATGCTCATCCAAAATCAGCCCCCATTCATTTACTTCATTACCCAGGCTTTAATCGGACAATTTGCAAGAATATTCTATAAATTTTACTTAAATGTATCCTCTGACGGCGTTAACCGTAACTTTTGTACAGGTGAGTGAATTCGTGAGTCCTTCGACTCAGCGAATTCACTCACCTGGCTGAAAAACGACTGCGACCAGTTAAACTACATATTTGCCCGCTTCCAGTATCTTTTTAGCAAGATTTTGCCTGATCCCAAGTATATTGGCAAGCTGGTATTTACTCAGGCGTTTAACGATGCTCAGGTTTGTCCGCAGTTCTTCACCACCGTCAAACATATAGGCAATTGCTTGTTTGGCCCAAATCCCCAGCTTCGGGAAGGTATCATAAAGATAGGCCCTGGCCAGTTCAAGCTTCGTTTCGGCACCTGCTGCATCCTTCGCTAAAGCTTTCTGAGCCCGTAATAGGGCACTTTCCATGGCGTAGATTTCAATACACAGATTCGCCATTATTTCGATGATTTCTTGTTCCTTCGCCAGTTTTTTCATATATTTCTGGGTTGCTGAGCCACCTATTAAGAGGAATAGTTTCTTCGCCCGATCTACCATATCAAACTCTGCTTCAAGAGGGGCTTCCTCCCCTGTAGGGGCTTTCACTTGAAGTGACAGCAATTGACCGGCCAAGGCTTGAGCCGCTTGAAGCAAGGGCAGCTTCCCCTTCATGCCAAGACGCAGCAATGTGGCCGGAATAATCAGACGGTTTACTTCGTTGGTACCCTCAAAGATCCGATTTATCCTCGCATCCCGATACATCCTCTCAGCCGGGAATTCCTGGGTATAGCCGTAACCCCCGTAAATTTGCACGGTTTCATCTGTGACATAACCAAGACTCTCGGAACAATGAACCTTGGCAATGGAACACTCAACCGCATATTCCTCAATGGCGGCACCAATTTCCCGACCATTCCCTTTACCCTGTAAAGACTCCTCAATGTTGCCTACCAAACGATAGATTAAGCTTTCAGAGGCATAGGTTTTAGCAGCCATTTGGGCAAGTTTATTTTGAATCATACCAAACTTAGCAATGGGCATACCAAACTGCTGGCGTTCTAAGGCATATTTCGTTGCGTTAGCAATGGCTGCTTTGGCAGCACCAACACTACCCAAGCCCAGCTTGTAGCGGCCAATGTTCAAAATATTAAAGGCTATTACATGGCCCTTACCAATTTCACCAAGCAGGTTCTCAACCGGCACCCTGGCATCCTCAAAGATCAGCGAACAAGTTGAGGAACCTTTAATACCCAATTTCTTTTCCTCGGGACCAATGGAAAAGCCCGGCGTATCTTTATCCACAATAAAAGCTGTAAATTTTTCCCCGTCAATTTTAGCATAAACAATAAACACATCGGCAAAGGACGCATTGGTGATAAAAATTTTCTCCCCGTTCAGTACATAATATTGTCCGTCCTCCGTAAGAACCGCCTTTGTCTTGGCGGCTAAAGCATCCGAACCGGCCATCGGTTCGGTAAGGGCATAGGCGGCAATCTTTCTGCCCGTGGCAAGGTCGGGTAGATACTTGCTCTTTTGTTTTTCATTACCGAAAAGCACAATCGGCAATGAACCAATCCCGGTATGGGCAGAAAAGCTTACAGAAAAACTACCGGCAGAGGAGATGTATTCGGTGATGACGGCGGAGGTAATCTTACCCATTTCACCGCCTTCATATTCTTCCGGCACATCGGCGGCCAACAGGCCTAATTCACCTGCTTTAACAAGTAGGGATCTACTTAATCCTGCCCTTTGATGGTCTATTTCCTCCAGCTTCGGAATAATTTCATTTGCGGTAAAGTCAGCCACCATATTGGCAATCATATTTTGTTCATCCGAAAAGTCTTCCGGTATAAAGATCTTCTCTGGATCAATATTTTCAAGTAAATACATCGCTCCCTTTTGCAATTCCATCCTACGGACCCCCTTTGAATTTTCATATACCTGCACGGACTTTCGTTGTTGATCGATTAGTCAACTCTTTCAAATACACCCGCAGCTCCCATACCACCACCGATGCACATACTAACCACGCCGTAACGGGCCTGCTGACGCTTCATTTCATACAGAAGTTGGGTTGTTAACTTGGCCCCGGTACAACCCAGCGGGTGCCCCAAGGCAATGGCTCCACCGTTAACGTTAACCTTTGCCGTATCCAGTGCCAAATCTTTGATGCAGGCAAGGGCCTGGGCAGCGAAGGCTTCGTTTAATTCAAACAAATCCACCTGTTCTTTGGTAATTGCCGCCAGCCTTAGTGCCTTGGGAATGGCCACGGTTGGCCCAATGCCCATTAATTCCGGCGGACAGCCACCCACCGCATAGGAACGGAATATGGCCATGGGTTTAAGTCCCAGGGACTTGGCTTTGTCACTGCTCATAACCATGAGAGCGGCCGCCCCATCACTGGTTTGGGAGCTGTTCCCAGCCGTTACACTGCCACCCTGCTTAAAGGCCGGCTTTAATTTTGCCAGTCCTTCGATTTTTGTATCGGCCCGCACGCCTTCATCGATATCAAATACACTTTCTTTTACAATCAGCTTGCCCTTTGAGCGAGCCTTATCCTGAACCGTCAGGGGAACAATCTGATCGTTGAAGCGTCCCTCGGCAATCGCCCTGGCCGCTTTGGCATGACTAGCCACTGCAAAGCGATCCTGCTCTTCCCTGCTAATGTCGTATTTCTCTGCCACGTTTTCAGCCGTGTAGCCCATACCCATATAAGCTTCCGGATATGCTGCCAGCAGTTCCGGGTCCGGAGCAATCTTGTTGCCGCCCATCGGAACGGCACTCATACTCTCAACGCCGCCGCAAATATAAACATCTGCCAAGCCCGCCATAATTCGAGTGGCTGCAATCGCAATCGACTCCAAGCCGGAAGAACAATAGCGGTTAATGGTAAGAGCAGCAACATCGACGGGTAGACCGGCCTTTAAGATAAGTAATCTCGCCAGGTTCATGCCCTGCTCTGCTTCCGGAAAGGCACAGCCAATAACAGCATCATCAATCTCAGCCGGGTTAAGGCCGGGTGTTCTTTTGACCAATTCCTTTAATACTTCGGCCCCCATATATTCCGGGCGCGTATTTTTTAACCTGCCCCGTGGTGCCTTGCCTACGGCAGTACGCACGGCACTGACAATGACTGCCTCTCTCATTTTTCTCCCCCCTAGTTTCTTAGTGGTTTGTTAAACCTTAGCATATGTCTCATCCGGTCGAGGGTCTTAGGCTCGCCCAGCAAACTTAAAAATTCTTCCCTTTCCAGATCTAACAAATCCTGCTCCGTTACCTCTGTACCGGCTGTTACACCACCGCCGGTTAGAACATGGGCAATTTTTTTGGCAATCTTGGCATCATGTTCGGAGATCATGCGGCCCCAAAGCATGGAGTAAATGCCTAATTCGATGGCAGCATAACCGGCATCACCGAGAGCCTGCACCTTCTTGGGCTGTCTTGGCCTAAACCCGGCCGCTGCCATTTCCAGTACCATTCGTTTGGCATCCCCAATGACCCGCTCACGGTTGGTGCTAAAACGATCGTCCGACCGTAAATAGCCCAGTTTGATGGCCTCGGGACCGCTTGTCGACACCTTCGCCAGGGCAATATTTTCAAAGGCACGATTGAGCATGGGTTGGCTGCTGTTGGTACCGCCAGTCGGAATCTGACTCTTTGGTGTCGCCAGCTCAGCAGCCCGAAAAGCCATTTCCTTACAGCCACCCGCCCCGGGAATGAGACCAACACCTACTTCCACCAGTCCGATATAGGCTTCCGCAGCGGTGTTAACCCGGTGTGCATGCAGCACGACCTCACAGCCACCACCCAGGGCCATCCCGTGCGGGGCAGCTACCACCGGCTTATGGCAATACTTCAAACGCATATTGGCTTGCTGGAATAAATGCACCATCATCCCCAGGTCTTCGTATTCTTCTTCCTCAGCCTCCATTAGAATAAAAAATAGGTTTGCTCCAACCGAGAAATTCTTGCCATCGTTACCAATAACGAGACCCTCATAGTTTTTCTCCACTTCGGCTACGGAGTAATTGATCATGGCTAAAATATCATCACCGATGGCATTGGCCTTGCTATGAAATTCCAGACAAACCACGCCATCACCAATATCAATCAAGCTGGCACCCTTATTGGCTTTAATAACCTTATTTTGTTCTTTGAGCGATTTCAGGAAATAAACCCCCGGCGGGATCTCTTCCTGCACATCCTCCTTGGTGTTACGATCAAAGTAATAGCGGTTACTATCCTTCCGGCTGTAGAAACTGGTCCTGCCAGATGCCAATAAATCTTCAACCACCTGTGGCACGCTGATCCCCTCTGCTTTAATGCGTTCGGCAACCTCCTTAACACCAAGGGCATCCCATATTTCAAAGGGACCATAATCCCAGTTAAAGCCCCATCTCAGAGCCTTATCGATGGACTGGATATCCTCGGCAATTTCACCCAACAGGTTGGCTGCATAAACCAGGGTGTCCCTTTGCACACGCCAAGCAAATTGTGCTCCCTTGTCCTTGCCGAACAGCAAGGCCTTCATTTGCTCAATTGGTTTTCCTGCCATTTTGGCCGCCTTAAGGGAGTCAAAGGCAACCTTTTCTTTGGGCCTATACTGCAAGGTTAGGTAATCAAAGACCAAGGTTTCACGACCTTTATCCGTCTTAACCCTTTTATAAAAACCCTGCTTGGTCTTATCACCCAATAAGCCCTGTTCTATCATTTTCCCTAGAAACTCAGGCGTTTCAAAAACGGACTTTTCACTTGGCTCTACCGCAACGTCATAGACGTTTTTTGCCACATGTACCATGACATCCAAACCAACCATATCCAAGGTACGGAAGGACGCGCTCTTGGGGCGGCAAAGGGCTTGACCCGTTAGGCTGTCTACCTCTTCAATGGTCAGGCCAAATTCCACCATGGCATTGATAACCGAGTACATGCTATGAACACCAATGCGGTTGGCAATAAAATTTGGGGTGTCTTTACAGATAACAACGCCCTTACCCAAGACACGTTCACAAAACTCTGCCATAAAACCCATGATTTCCGTTAACGTTTCATCATTCGGAATGAGTTCCAGTAATTTCATATACCGGGGAGGATTAAAGAAATGTGTCCCTAGGAAATGCTCCTTGCATTCCTGTGACATGCCCTCACAAATCCGGTTGATGGATATGCCGGAAGTGTTCGTGGATACAATTGACCCAGGTTTCCGGTGGGCTTCGACCTTCTTAAATAAACTTTGTTTAATATCAAGCCTTTCAACAACTACCTCAATAATCCAATCACACTCCGCCAGTACATTCAGGTGATCCTCAAAATTACCCGGCGTAATCAATGCTGCATTTTCCGGTACATAAAGGGCTGCGGGTCTTGACTTTAGCAAACCCTTTAAGCCATTGACAGCAAAACGATTTCTTACCTGGGAGCTTGCCAACGTAAGCCCATTTTTTTCCTCCTCCGGCGTAAGGTTATTTGGTACAATGTCAAGCAAATATGTGGGGATACCCACATTGGCCAAATGTGCAGCAATGGTTGCCCCCATTACACCGGCACCAAGTACTGCGGCCTTGTTAATGCTGCGCTTCATCCTCTTGTTCCCCCTTTGACCTTCATATTTGTTTATTTACAAAGGTGATATAAACGCTACTGTTTAGACCATCGGCAACGTCATCGTTGATAATCAAATACCCTCCCCTCCTGATTGAATGGATGGTCCATTAGCTTGTATGACAATCCTTAATCGCATTTTTTGTGCCCGAAATCGTGCATCCCTAAAATTATGAAGGAATCGCAAGAAATCAGAAGGAATTTAACACTATGTTTGCAAAACCAAATGTCCGTCAATTCAGAATATTTATTTAGATATTCTTATTTTTGCAAAGGAAAAGTACCCTTGCTTCGATTCAGACAGCATTCTTAATTTTGGGAATATTCTTATTATTGAGAAGCGAGGGGTTCGCCTATCATAAAAAAAGTCTCACCCCTAGGAGGTGAAACCATTTTTAATACCATGTTTTTTCATTTTTCTATAGAGGGAGGAAAGGTGTATCCCTAAGAGTCCGGCAGCAGCAATACGGTCATCTTTTACACTGCTTAATGTATCTAAAATAATTCTTTTTTCCGTTTGATTGATCAGCTCGTCTAACGTGAGGTTTTTCGGTTGGATCGCATGACGTTTTTTAACCTTTAAAGAAAGAGGCAAATGATCCACCGCTATGGTTTTATCCTCTGCCAATATAAAAATTCTTTCCAAGGTATTTTCCAGTTCCCTAATGTTTCCAGGCCAGTGGTGTTTTACAAGCAGCAACATGGCTTCTTTCGTAAAGCCCGCCACACTGCACTTTAGTTTTTGATTCAGTTTACCGATAAAATAATTCACCAAAAGAGGGATATCCTCCTGACGTTCACGCAGGGAAGGTAATTTTAAAGAAATTACATTTAATCGATAATAAAGATCCTCACGAAAAGTCCCCTGCTTTACCATGTCTTCGAGATTACGGTTGGTTGCTGTAATAACCCGCACATCGATCCTTACGGTTCGGATACCTCCTACCCTTTCGATTTCTCTTTCTTGTAATACATTAAGCAGTTTAGATTGCATCGTTAAGGGCAATTCGCCGATTTCATCCAGAAAAATTGTCCCACCCTGGGCCAATTCAAATTTTCCCTGCTTACCACCCTTTTTAGCTCCGGTAAAGGCCCCTTCAACATAGCCAAATAACTCTGTCTCCAGCAGGTTTTCCGGTACAGCCGCACAATTTACCCGTACAAAGGGATGACTTGACCTGTAACTGGCGTTATGAATGGCCTGGGCAAACAACTCCTTACCGGTTCCACTCTCCCCGGTTATTAATACCGTTGCATCAGATAAGGCAATCTTTTGGGCTATTCTTTTTATTTTTTTAATTGCACCGCTTTCCCCGATCAGATCGCAAAAGGTGTATTTTGCTTTGTAGAATTTATATAGCTCTTCCTTATAAAATTCCACCTCCCTGGCCAGCTGCTGTAACTTCTTGCCCAGGTTTTTTCCCGAGGGTACATCAACAAAAACTGCCTTGCCCACTGCCCCAATTATCGCACCTTTATTGTTAAATATGGGAAAACGCACCACGATCAGTGTCATATCTTTAACTTCCCAATAATCATATGAAATCGCTTTGCCCGTCTCCAGCACCTGGAGAAGCTTCGTATTGGAATGTATCTCGGTAATATGTTTGCCAATGGTATCTTCTTTTTCTAAGCCTAACGTATCAAGGTAAACGTCACTAATAAAGGTTACAAAACCACCTTTATTTACAGCAATAAAGCCTTCATAGGGGTTATCGATAAGAACCCTCACAAGTTCGGGATTCTCCCGTAATTCCCATTCAACCCTTTTTCGATTATTTAAATTATGAATGGCCGATTACCTCCCCTCAAAAATGCTTTTAGGATCAATTTAATTGAATATTTTGTCTATTTTAAGCAAATTGAAAAATACGGTCGTAAAGAATCGCTCCATGACACTGGGCGAAAAATTGTGGTAATGAGAATGACAACAACAACAAATGAATAAAAGCCGTCTCATGCTTTAACACCAAAGCAGAAGGCGGCTTTTGCTATCATTGACTCAGGCTAGTTGATCCTATCCTGCTCCGCGTGGTGACTGAAAAGCCACAACTTAAAATGAGAATATCAACTTATTGCCCATATATCAACAGTTATTTTCATGCATTTTGCGACAGCGGAACGATTCTTTTTGTCACATTAGAAAACCCTACCGTCATTTCCAACGGCAGGGTTTCCTGATGCCTTTTTTAACCGGCCATGGCGGTTCCTTTGGCAGGAGGATGTTCCAGGTAGGTTACTTGTTTGTTCCGTTCGGCTTCCCAGTTAAAGGCCCATTCGTTGCGGAAAAGGACCACAAAGTTATCATCATCATCCTGTAAAACCATGTTATCCATACTTTTCAAGGATTGGACGGTTAGGTTCTCCCCCACCGCCCATCTGGCTAAGGTAAAGGATAAGTGATCCAGGCTAATATCCACACCATACTCATGGGTCAAACGGTATTCCAGAACATCAAACTGCAGGATGCCTACCGCCCCAATAATCGGTGATTCAAAGCCAATGTCCGGGTTGCGAAATCTTTGAACCGCACCTTCATTGGTAAGCTGCTCAATACCCTTGACAAATTGTTTGCGTTTCATAGCATCTCGGAGGTTTACCCGGGCAAACAGCTCAGGTTGAAACTTGGGGATGGCTTCATAAGAAAAAATACTTTTTTCTGTTAGGGTATCCCCAATACTAAATATACCCGGATCAAAAATACCAATAATATCACCTGGGTAGGCCTCATTGATGGTGGTGGCATCCTGGGCCATAAATTGTTTTGATTGGGCCAGTCGAATGGTCTTACCAGTGGGAACGTGTTTTACGGTCATACCCCGTTGAAAGACCCCTGAGCAAATGCGGATAAAGGCAATTCTGTCCCTGTGGGCCGGGTCCATATTGGCCTGAATTTTAAAGACAAAACCAGAGAATTCCGCTTGTTCAGGTTGGATTAAGCCAACGCTGGATTCCTTTTCATGGGGTGCCGGGGCCATTTTGATAAAGGAGTCTAAAAAGGCCCCTACCCCGAAATTAGTCAGTGCGCTGCCAAAGAAGACGGGTGTTAATTCTCCCCGAGAGACCTGTTCCATATCAAAGGCATCCCCGGCTAAATCTAAAAGTTCCAGGTCTTCCTTTAGTAAATTGTAAACCGATTCACTCATGGACTCGACAATGGCCGGGTCCCCAAGGTCACCAACCTTTGTTGCTACGATCGTACTGCCATGACCGGTGCCAGTAAAGAGTTCTATTTTTGAAGTGGCCCGTTCATAGATGCCCTTAAATTCACTGCCCCGGCCAATGGGCCAGTTCATCGGGTAGGATTTAATATCCAACACCTTTTCCAGCTCATCCAACAGATCCAAAGGCTCTTTACCATGACGGTCCATTTTATTGATAAAGGTGAAAATAGGAATACCGCGCTTGCGGCAAACATGGAACAGTTTTTTGGTTTGTTCCTCTACCCCTTTGGCCGCGTCAATAAGCATCACAGCACTGTCTGCTGCCATTAGGGTTCGGTAGGTATCCTCACTAAAATCCTGGTGACCCGGGGTATCCAAAATATTAATCTTATGATCTTTATAATCAAACTGGAGTACACTGGAGGTTACTGAGATACCCCTCTGCTTTTCTAACTCCATCCAGTCAGACACAGCATGTTGCTTGGATTTTCTTGATTTGACTGTTCCAGCCAAGCGCAGTGCTCCACCGTACAGGAGAAGCTTCTCGGTCATCGTCGTTTTACCGGCGTCAGGGTGAGAGATGATGGCAAAGGTCCTGCGCCTTTGAATTTCTTTTCTTGCTTGATTCATGCGAAATTTTATCCTCCATTTGAACGAGCTCTTTTATTTATGCAGCCATAATACCAACAATAAACTTAATTATACAATAGATAAATGCCCTAGGAAAAGTTTTGTTTATCGTAAACAAAAAGGGGACTCAAGGGGACGGTTCTTTTGTGTCGTTTCAACGACACAAAAGAACCGTCCCCTTGAGTCCCTCCTGCTTCTATTTGTCCTTAATTAAAAAATCTTGTTTGCAAAGCAGCACAGTTACCATGCAAGATATGATTGGACCTAAAATCAATTGCATAAGAACATTCGTGGGTGTCATGTCTACAGCAACCTGAGCAGCAAAAAGCTTATTCCCTGAAATAATGTTACTAAGGGCAAGGATTCCAACGAAAAGAGATCCTAGTATGTATTTTTCTTTATCCTTTAAATAGGATCCGTGCTTGTAGCAATAGAGCATATAGAACCAAGCGTTGAAAAGCACCAACAGCATACCGATGGCTAAAAATAGCAATGATTTATGAGAAAAGTGCAGGCTAGAAACACCTATGGTATTGATGAACCCAAAGAGTGCTGCATGGGCAACTATTTTTTTATTTATAATATCTCTCTTCAGCACCTTCTTTCTATATTACATACATACATTATATATAATTGCCACAAAGTTGTCACTCGCCTGACAGTATATTCTGAAACTTTTTTGCTCAAGTAACCCCGGCCGGACAATAGAAAAACTGCCAATCACTGAGACGACAGTTTTTCTGGTTATTATTTATTTTCCTATAATTAATTCACCATCTAGGTATAGGCGCGGCTTAGGCAAAACAAAATCCTCATGCAGATCCGACTCCGTTAACCCGCCCATATGGGAACTATCCCCCACGGCAATATGAATCGTTCCTTTAATTTTTTCTGCTTCCAACACATTATCGGGCTTTTTAGCCTTGGGATTTGTGCCAATGCCTAGCTCCGCACAATTTCTCCGGTGTTGATAGCCTGCATCCCCGAAGGAGAATAGCTTGGTAAATTCCTCTCCTACTTTGCCGCCACCCTCCAGGGATACCACATAACCATCCTGAAACGCCAGGGTCATATCTTCTGCAAGACCCGGATACCATCCTTTAGGAACTACCAGGGTTCCGTTGGCGGTTCCTTCCAGGGGTGCAATAAAGGCTTCTCCGCCGGGGAGGTTGCCCCATTCCCCTTTAACAGCATAAATGCCAGTGTCCGGTCCGCCTGCCCGATTTTCAATGCTGAAGCGAATATCTGTACCCCATTCCGTCGTAACCCTGGCAATTTTGGCCTTGGTTAATTTTTCAGCAAGGGCCTCGGTTTCCCTGCGTATCTCTTCATAATCCACCGCCATTGGGCCATCTTCTAAGAACATAGCATATTCTATGCCAGGCATACTGGCAATTCTCGCGCCCTTTTGGGATGCCCTTTCACGGGTATTGGTATGGGATAAGGAAAAGCTGGTTAGCAGAAAAACAACGTCATAGTCTAAGAATTTTTCGGCCACCTCCGGGGCAGGCTCCGTAGCATTTTGCCCGGTGGAAGGGAAAACCAGGTAATCTATTTGGTTTTCAGCGAATGCCTCCAGGGCAATATCATACACTGCCCTGGCAAACAGGGATCGGGTGGCTATATCGCTTATCTCAGCATAGCTAAGTTGCCATTGCTCTGGGTTGGGTACATCATTAACAATTAATACCTTTTCCCCAGCCTGTAACCCCATATTAACCTTGAACATCGAAATCACACCGGGTCTAATTTTTTCTATATCCATCACGGTACTCACTCCAACTAGCCAAATTTTTTCTCCACGGGAAGATACTCAATATTATATCCAAAGTGTTTCGGCCCAAAGCACTGGAGTCCCTTTTCGGTGCGCCATTCCTCTGGGGCGGGCAGGGCAAAAACCGAAACATTCATACCCGCTTGATAGTTCGGGTTCGTTACAGGTTCCTTGGTATCTTCACAGACCATGCAAATAAGATCGGGTACCGTTACATCTACTTCCCCATCCCGCCAGGCGATAATATGCTCGTTTTTATACCAAATTTTATAGTTGGAGCCGGCATAGTCCCCGGTTCCTTCCAGGAAAGTCTCTCCCACGGTAAAACCATCGATGGTATCCCAACCAAAATCCCTCACCGTTCCTTTAAATAACAGATAACCCTTGCCTGCCTGACACAGAGCTTCGGCTAGATCCTTGTTTTCCTCTTTGGCTTCTCGATAGGCTTGGCCTATCTTTAATGCATAGGTAATGGCCCCTGGAATGACAGCCTTTCTCAAGTCTTTAGCCAAGGCCGGGTGATCCACCACACCGATGGAGTTTTTGCTGACCACTGCCATGGCCCTTACTAAGGCTTCCGCCCGCAGGTCATTAACAACTTCCTTGAGGATCACAACATCCCCAAACTCATTGGCCACAGCCATGGGGGCGATGGGTAAATCATTAATATAGTAGGTTGAGTGCTGTAGCTCCGGCACCGAGCGGCCGGCCGGATCTGCATCGATGATGTATTTACCGGTCAGTGCTCCCACATAAAAGGCCTTGGCCGTATTGCCGCCGCCCAATTCAGTGGATATTACGCCATAAAACTCCCTGCCCATGTATTCTTCCATGGCCCGGAAGGCCCGAACCGAAGATTCCTCTTCCAGCACCGGCAGCCCGGCATATTTTCTTTCTTCTTCTTCCGTTAGCGGAGATATGGCCCCACACATATAGGGTGTGGCTATATAGGCATCATCCGGCACTTCATTGAGATCAACCAGAATAAATTCCTTGCCCTTAGCCAAGGCATCATCAATCATGGCCAAGCCTTCCTCCAGGGCGCCACCGCCACCGGTACCCAGAATGGTGCAACCATATAAAATATCATACAGATCCTGTTTCGTTAACTTTTTCATGCAGCATCACCTCTATTATTTTTTGATCCGATCCGCCAATTCTTTTAGTTCTGGATCGATTAAGACACCCTTGTCCATAATTTGTTCGCCATCCAGCCAAACGGACGAATTCAAACAAATACCGTCACAGTGGGATTTGGCATCAATACCATCTGGCGGACCATCTTCAGCACTGAGATAACCCAAACCCCATTCTGTGCAGCCCCAGACCCTTTCATCTTCGAGAATATTGCCGGTCAGTTTTGCCCCAGGGTTAAAGCCGTAACAACCATGGGCCACCCGAAACATATTGGGGTCATCAAAACTCTCCAGCCAGGCTTTAAATTCCATTGCCTGTGGCCCGCCACTGATATCGGTAACCATGCCCTTTTCTACCTTTAGCACCACTGGCTCCTTTAATAAGCCGCAAGGAGGAACCAGTGAGCCGTCAAAGACCAAGGTACCGTTAATGCTATCAAAATCCGGGAAGAAGGAAATTTGTCCGCCCAGCATATGTACCCCTGGCTGTGAAACATCCCCATCATCACAAATGATGTTTCTGGTAGGCAAAAACTCAAATGCCAGATCCATTCCCGCCGGAGTGGTAATACGCATCTTTTTAGCCTGAGCACTCCGCTCCGTCACCCTATGCTGAAATACGGACAAAGCCTTGGCATCCACTCTGCCAATAACTCTCACCATCATGTCAACATCCATGCCTACCAGACAGATATAGCGCAGTCTTTTGTTTTTTTCCATGGCTATCTCAAAGGGACTGGAGTACAGCAACCATTGGTTGTTAAACTCCACCCAGGCATCGGCATGGCTTAGGGCCCCTGCCAATGCTTCCACCGGCAACAAAGGGTCCGCTGCCTTACCAACACCCTGAGGTGCCGGCAGCCAAATAACCATTGGTTTTGCCCCCAGGGCAAAGGCACTGCTGGCTGCAGCATTGACCACCCTTTCGTCTGACTCTGTGTCCGCCGTAATAACAATGGTCTCGCCGTTCTTAAGTTGAAACATATCCCTCATCAAGACATCCGCTGCCCTCTGCAACTCGTATCCGTATAATTTTGTCATTCCTTTGCCTCCGTTTCTGATCATTCTAATCGGCTTTCGACTCAGGGGGACGGTTCTTTTGAGTCTCTGGGCTTAAGACACTTGGGGTTGCTGACTCAAGAGAACCGTCCCCTTGAGTCTAGAATCTACATAGCCAACGACTAACCACTAACCACCAAAATGACATGCCGCCTGATGCCCCTCGCCAACCATCTTCAATTCAGGTTCCTTAACCCTGCAGACTTCCATGACTTCGGGACACCTGGTATGGAAGCGGCAGCCAGTGGGGGGATTAATGGCACTGGGGACATTCTCGTCCAAGGTCACCAGCGAATCGATCCCCTCGGTATCAATATCCGGGATAGCCGCAAACAATGCCTTGGTATAGGGGTGGGCCGGGTGGTTAAATACCTCCTCGGAGGTGCCATACTCCACCAATTTGCCCAGATACATGACAGCAATTTTATCAGACATGTAGTTAACTACACTTAAATCATGGGAAATCAAGATATAGGTTAGACCAAATTTCTCCTTAATGTCCTTTAAAAGATCAAGAATTTGTGCCTGGGACAAGACATCAATGGAGGAGGTGGGCTCATCGAGCACAATAAACTTTGGCTTTAAAGCCAGGGCCCGGGCAATGGCGATCCTTTGTCTTTGGCCGCCGCTAAATTCGTGGGGGTACCGATAGACACCTTCTTTGGGCAAACCCACCATGGCCAAAAGCTCGGCCACCTTTTCAGCCACTTCTTCGGCGGTGGGGTTGCCATGCACCTTGAGGGGTTCTCCCACAATGTCCCGGATCAAAAGTCTGGGGTTTAAGGACCAAAAGGGGTCTTGAAAGACAATCTGCAAATGTTCCCTGATTTCCCTTAATTCCCTCTGGTTTAACTGATAGATATCCTTGCCCTCGAACAAAACCTCACCGGCGGTCGGTTCTGCCAATCTTAACAGCACACTAACCAGGGTGGTTTTGCCGCAGCCCGACTCCCCTACCAAACCCAACACTTCCCCCTTGTGCAGTTCAAAGCTTACCCCATCCACAGCCTTGACCCAGGCCACTGGCTTGGACAAAAAACCACCCCTAAGGGGAAAATGCTTTTTCAGATCCTTTACCAATAAAAGAGGCGTACTCATTTATCGCTCACCCCTTTCTCCACCAAGATGGCAGGCAGCAAAATGGGTGCCACCCAGCAATTTTAGAGCGGGGCTTGCACTGCTGCATGGCTCCTGCCTTTTTAAGCACCTGGAGAAATAAGCACATCCCCCATTCCTAACCGCTTCACCAAAGGCCACCAATTTTTTTAGGTCAATTTTTTCTTGCTTATTCTTTGGTATGGCCCTAAGAAACGCAGTGGTATAGGGATGTACAGGGTCTCGCAAAACTTCCCTTACGGTGCCCTTTTCCACAATTCTCCCTTCGTGCAAGATGGCCACCTGCTGACAGACCGCAGAGATAAGGCCGGGGTTATTGGCAATAAACAATACGGATACTTTTAAATCCCTTTGCAGTTCAGCAATCAGTTTTAAAATGCCAGCTTGAATCGTAACATCTAAATTTCTGGTTGGTTCATCCGCAATCAGCAGCTCTGCGCCACAGGAAAGGGCGATGGCAATAATAATCCGCTGACGTTGGCCGCCGCTTAGTTCATGGGGGTATTTCTGAATGATGTTTTTGGCGTCTGGCAGCTTTACCAGATCGATCGTCTCCAAAGCGATCCTTTCAGCTTCCCTTTTTGAAGTCCCCCGATTGTATTGAATCACCTGACGCAGCTGCTCACCCACAGTGAAAACCGGATTTAAGGTGGACATGGGATCTTGAAAAATCATGGAGATCCTTTTACCACGATAAAGCCTCATTGCTTGCTCTGTTTTTGTTAGGAGATTCTCCCCGGCAAAAATAATCTGGCCGCTTTCCACCACTGAGGGAGGCATGGCCAGCAGTCTAAGAATGGTTAAAGCAAGCACTGTTTTGCCAGCACCGCTCTCACCAATAAGGCCGTAGGCCTCCCCTTTATTAATGGCTAGATGTTCAATATCCAAGGCCCTTTTATATCCCTCAAAGGTTTTAAAACCCACCTTGAGGTCTTTAATTTCAAAGTAATGATTCATTTATTCCCCACTCCTAAAGCTTTCGGGTTTTTGGATCCATTATTTCCCTTAACCCGTCTCCCAGCAGGTTAAATACTAAAACCGTAACGAAGATGGCCAGGCCTGGGAAAATACTGTACCACCAGGCATTTAAAAAGTAGTTTCGACTGGTACTCACCATCAAACCCCAGTCAGGGGTCGGCGGCTGCGCCCCCAGGCCTAAGAAACTCAAGGAAGCAATGGTTAAAATCACGCCGCCAATATCCATGGAGGCCTGAACAATCACCGGTGAAATACAGTTTGGTACAATATGCTGAAAAACAATTTTAAAGGGCGGCGTACCAATGGCCCGGGCAGCCTTCACAAATTGCCTTTCCCGGATGGAAACTGCTTGACCACGAATGAGCCTGGTATACCAGGGCCACCAGGATAGGGCAATGGCCAACATGGCATTTTGCAGACTGGGGCCCATGAAGGCCGCAATGGTAATGGCCAAAAGCAAGGGCGGAAAACTAAGAAAAACATCGGTAACCCGCATGATCAGTTCATCAACAAACCCACCAAAATACCCGGCTATGGCACCCAAGGGAATGCCAATGAGCAAAGCCAGCCCAACAGCCAACAGGGCAGTTTGCAGGGAGATCCTGGTACCATACAAAACACGGCTAAAGATATCCCGGCCCAATTCATCTGTGCCAAAAAAATATTGGGCAGAGGGTGCCAGAAGTTTATCCTGGGGGTTGGTCTCTACGCTAATATGTTGGGGATAGGGTACGATTAATGGTGCCACTAATGCGATGACAATTAGGGCCAACACAATCAACAGGGATAACCTGGTAAGCCTATTTCTATTTAATAGATATAAAGAAAATCTCATTTCCTTAATCCTTGGTTTTAAAGCTTTTCCAATCGCTAAAGACATTGTTTCACCCCTTTTACGTGCGAACCCTTGGATCGAAGGCAATAATTATGTCAGCAACCAAATTTAAGATAACGTAAGCAACGGCCGAAAAGATCGTGACACCCATGATGGCCGGATAATCCAAACTGATCACAGCAGAAGAAATATAGCTGCCAATCCCTGGCCAGCTAAAAATGGCTTCAATTAAAAAGGTGTTCACCAGGGTATAGCCAATGGACAGTGTAACCACTGTAACCGTGGGACCAAGGGAATTTTTTAAGGCATATTTCCATAAAACTAAACGCTCTGGCAAACCGTAGGATCTGGCGGCACTGATATAGTCTTCGTTAAGAATCTCCAACAAAGCGGAACGTGTCATCCGAGCCACCAGCCCCAAGGGATATAGGGCAATGGTGATACCGGGTAAAATCATATGAATTAAGACATCTTGTAGAATAACAAAGTTACCGGTAATTAAACTGTCAAAAAGCAAAAAGCCTGTGATATTCGGAATCTCATACAACAGTTTAATATCCATGCTTAACTGATCACCCAGAGGCAGCAGACCTAGATAGCGGTAAAACAATAACTGTAAGAAAAGGCCCACCCAGAAGGTGGGAAGTGATACCGCCCCCACTGAAAAGATCCGGCTAAAGTGATCCACCATCTGATCCTTTCGCTTGGCAGAAAGCACACCCAGTGGAATACCAAGGAAAACCGCAATCATCGTTGATAGGACAACCAGCTCAATGGTGGCCGGCAGATAGGACTTTAACTCCTCTGCCACCGGTTGGTGGCTGCGCAGGGATTTGCCGAAATCCCCCTGGCTAAGATCCACCACATACTTGCCAAACTGCACGTATAAGGGCTGATCCAAGCCTAACTCTACCCTGGCTACTTCAATTTGCTGGGGGGTGGCCCGTGGTCCCACCCATTTTGCTGCGGGGTCCGATGGAATGACTCGGGTAATAAAAAAGGTTACTGTAATAACACCTAACAAAACCAAAACACCTAAACCCAGTCTTTTAAGTAAAAATGAACGCACCTCGCTGCCCTCCTTTGGAAAAACGAAAGTGTAAGGGGCTATTCAATAGCCCCTTGTTCGTGGTATTTATTCACGGTAGGTATCATAGAAGAAAATGGTATTGGGGTAGGCTGCATTGCTCTTAAGCCCTTTAAACTGCTTGTTAAAGACCCAAACATATTGTTTATCGTAGGCAAAAACGGACGGAACATCTTCAATGAGCATTTGTTGGGCATCAATATACATTTTCTCTGCAGCCGCTCTATCAATACCACTCTTGGCATTGGCATCATCAATTAACTGATCGAATTTGTCATTTTTATAGTAGTTCAGGTTAAATAAAACTTCCTCTTCGGAATGGAAGAGGCTATACAGCCAACTGTAGGGACTGGCATAATCCACCCACCAGTACATACCTAGAATGTCTTGTCTATTCTTGGGATCTTTGCTCTTAGCCATTTCCCACTGACTATCCCAGGGCATACCCCTTACTTCCAGGTCAATATTAAGTTTGGCTAGTTCTGCTTTATAAAGCTCGGCCGCCTTCTTTTCTGCCTCATCCCCGGACATATAAGTCAAAAGCAGTTTGAAGCCGCCATTGGGGAGACCGGCCTGGGCCAATAGCTCTTTGGCTTTATTAAGGTCATACTTGTACTGAAACAGGTTTTCCCCATGTCCCCAATGACCGTAAGGGATCGGTCCCTTGGCCTGGGTAGCATAACTTCCCATGGCATATTTGACCACATCTTCATAGGGGAAAGCATAGGAAAGTGCTTGTCTTACCAGCTTATTGTTAAGGGGTTCCTTTTCCGTATTAAAACAGAAGAACAGGTTTTGGAAAGACGGGGCATCCATAATTTGCACATTGGCATTGTTTTTCAGAGCTTCCACATCTTCATAGGGCAGCTCAATGGTTACATCTGCTTCGCCCTTTTCCACTAACTGACGACGGGAAGAAGTCTCAGGTACTTTTTTAATAATTACTTTGTCGAAATGGTTACCTTCCCAACCTTGCCAATACGCATCAAACTTGGTTAGTACCACTTCTTCACCCATCTTGGTGCTTTGCAATTTATAAGGGCCGGTGCCTGCTTCATTGCCTTGGGAGAACCAATCCTCTGGCTGTTCCGCCACCTTGGGAGACATGATAAATGCTGCATAGCCGCAGCTGGCGATTAAATCTAAGGGTGCTGGGTAACTAAGTTTGAACTCTACGGTATAGTCATCCTTAATATTTATTTCCTGGACAGCATCCCAGATGTAGGCAGCACCTTGGTTTAGTTCCTTCGTTCTTTCAATGGAAAACTTAACGGCATCTGCTTTCATTTCTGTACCATCATGGAACTTAACACCTTTTCTAAGCTTGAAAACCCAGGTCAAGCCATCCTCGGACTTGGTGTATTCCTCGGCTAAAACAGGAGTAACCTTGTTCTCCATGGGGTCAAACCTTAGCAAAGGTTCGTAAATATTGTTCATCACCACAATACCATTGGAAAATTCCACACTGGGGTCCCAGTCCAATACTGGTTCACTGTTAAAGGCATAATAGGCAATTTTAGCCTTCTGGGCTCCCGAATCAGCCTTATTGCCGCCACCACAACCAGTAATCACGGTTAGGGCAAAAATGGCAAAAATTATCAATACTATAATCCTTGTTTTGTTCTTATTCACAATTCCACCTCCGTACCTTTTCTAGTCTCAGAACCAACCCCTAACCGATGTCACCCCCAATATTAACCTGGGTTCTGATCCTGTTTTTACATCATCCGCATGAATATGTACATCTTCTTATACATATACGACCACTTAGGTATATTTCGACAATATGATTCTGCAACCTTTGTCGAAAGTACAAAATGAAAAGCACTTGTTTTGTACAATAAACAAGTGCTATCGCATCTTATGAATTTTAACCGCCACCGCAAGCTGTTCGTAAAAACTACCTTCCAGACCTTCCATATTCAATATCTCTTTGATCTTTGTTAAACGATAGCGAATGGTATTCTTATGCTGAAAAAGCTCCTGGGCTGTCTTATTAACATCCCCATCATTTTCAATATAGGAGAGGGCTGTCTTAAATAAATTGGTATTGCTCTTACTGTCGTACTCCTGCAGGGGTAAGATCATCTCATCATGAAACTCCTTGACCTCCGGAGCTTCCTTAACAACCGATAAAATTCTATAGACGCCTAAGTCCTTATAATTCGTGATTTTCTGGCCGAGAACCTTCTCACCTAAGCTATTGGCATGAAGAGCTTCTTTAATGCATATACCCAGACTTTCCAGTCCCCGATAATGTCTGCTTATACCCAGGTTAAATTCCTTCACATAGCCCTCGATGGTTTGACTTAGGTAGTTTTGTTCTTTGATCAAATGGCTATGCTCCAGCTGTTTGGGTGTACTGATCAGTATTAGAATACCATCCTTATAAGAAAGCAGTGACCAGCCCGGCAGTTCCTTAAAACTTTCCCTTAGCTTCGAAGTAAGTCTGCAAATTCCTTTTTTCCCGGTACAATAAACGGCTGCAACATACTCCTGGAATTTAGGATTAATCTGCCGGGCTAAACCTCTGAGGTTATGTATATCCTTCTCCAATAAAAGTTTATCCACTTGCATTTCGATAATGATATTCTCTTTGTTTTGGATAATTAAATCCATAATTTCAGTAATGATTTCTGCATAGGGCAAGTCCCTGGAAACCATTAAGATTGGATACCTTTTTCGATCCGCCATGACCTTAATTTCCTCGGGCAAATCCGTCATGTACAGGTCAAGCACACAAAGACCACTGGAACCGGATTCGATCAAAGTCTTGACCGTCATGGCCAGGCATGCCGGATCATCCTTAACCGCATAAAAGCTTGTTAAAAAGAAATCCCCTTCCCTCAACAATCCTTTATAATCTTCACAGTCAGGACATTCGACCACACTGACCCTCTTAATAAGCTTGTCAAAACCCCTTTGCCCCGCGATTATTTGTGCGTCTTTAAGAACATCCAAGGTCAAGGCATCGCGTATGCTTACTCCCATCGTCTTATCTCCGTTTCCATGGCTGTGTCAAAATATGATAGCTGTGGCTTAATCGCCTTGGGCTTTGGGCCTTTTGTCGTTATGCCTGATGGTCTTCCCATGGCCCAAAAGTTTAGATGTGAAAAATCAAAGCTGGCTTGCGTTTGGCGGGAGGGATCTCTGCCTTTGGGTAACCGATGATTAGGGGGCAGACGACCTGATAGCTTTTCGGTACATTGTATTTTGCTTTAAACGCTTCGGTATCACAAATATTTTCTGCATTACCAATCCAGCAGGTGCCTAAGCCGTAGTTTTTTGCCGCCAGCATGATATTGCCTGCGGCAAGGGAAGCGTCATAAATATACCAATGGGAACGGCTATCTCCATAAATAATCAACAAACAGGGGGCATTGTAAAACATATTATAGTTTTCCTTGGACATCATGGTTTGGTACTGCTTCATGTGGGGGTAATGTTCCAGGTTGGCCAACCAATGCTCTCTGGATAAATCAGAGATTTTCTTTAGCTCCACTTGATCACGAATTACCACAAAGCCCCAGGGTTGATTACCGGAACCGGTGGCGGCCCTGGTCCCAAGGGTAATTAATTCTTGCAAAACCTCCGTTGGTACAGGCTGATCCTTAAAGGAACGGCTACTCCTTCGCTGCTTGATGCATTCAATTACATTCACGGTGCTAGCTCCTCAAGTAGTCTTTTAGCATCCGGGACATCCTCTTCCCTTACCTGTATCTGGACAGGCCCGGATATGGGGTTAAAACCTATATTTCCGGCACCAAATAAGCCTTGGAGAGATTCGCCCTTGGCAAAGTATGGAATGCCGGAACTTTCCAAAAGAGATTTAGCTATGGCAATAAGTCCCAGGTCCATCGAAGAAAACACCGTGTATAATTTACCGGGTTTTATGATGACAATCCGATCTTGCTCTTCCCTTACTTCCTCCACCAATGGTATCTTACAATCAGCACAATGGGAAAAACCCTCTCTATATTCACATTTACAGTTCGGGCAGATCATGACAACACCCCCAAATGCTTTTATACTATCATTCGCGAAACTCAAACCCTTTCCCTTCAAAAAACAATCGATCATGCTATAATAGTATGTCGTCAAGATTTAGCCGCCAGCTTAAGACCCCTAAGCAAAACATACCCAAAAGCCCAAGGCCCATGGCTCAAGGCTTTCCCCAAGACTCCTAAAAGCGGATGGCTGACGGCTATTTTTTATTAATTAAGGGATAGGTAGAAAGAAAAAATGAGACAGACTTTATCTATCAAAGAAAAAGGCCAACAATTTTTGTCTATTTTATGGCCCATTTTAATTACCCAAATCCTTCTTTCAGCCATGGTGATGGCAGATACCATCATGTCCGGCAATGCCGGGGCCAAGGATCTGGCGGGGGTGGCCATTGGTGCCAGTCTTTGGGTACCCATCTCCACTGGCATCACGGGTATTTTAATCGCCATCACGCCGATTATCGCCCAGTCCGTGGGGGCTGGACGAAAAGAAGGGGTGCCTCTGGCAGTTACCCAAGGAACTTACCTGGCCGTTGCAATTTCTTTGCTCGTCATACTTTGTGGTTCCTTCGTATTGCAGCCGATTTTAAATGCGATGAACCTGGAACCGGCTGTACGGGATATTGCCAGACGCTATTTGATCGGGCTTTCCTTTGGTATTACGCCCATGTTTATCTACACCATCCTGCGCTGTTTTTTTGATGCTCTGGGCCAAACAAGGGTGTCCATGTTTATTACCATTCTCTCTTTACCGATTAATATAACCTTAAACTATTTGCTGATCTTTGGAAAACTGGGTTTTCCCCGTCTGGGTGGAGTTGGTGCGGGTTATGCCACAGCCATCACCTACTGGTGCATTTTACTAATTGCCTTTAATGTAGTGCGTCGGGTAGAACCCTTTGCCAATTACAACATATTTAAAAAATTTCCCGCCCTTTCTCTGACCGCCTGGCAAGAACAGCTCCGGTTAGGTATTCCGATTGGTTTCTCCATCTTTTTTGAGACAAGTGTTTTTTCTGGGGTAACACTGTTAATGAGTCAATATGACACCATTACCATTGCTGCCCACCAAGCTGCCTTGAATTTTTCCTCATTTTTATATATGATGCCCCTTAGCATCGCCATGGCACTGACCATCACGGTTGGTTTTGAAGTGGGTGCCGGGAGATACACCGATGCAAAACAATACAGCCTTTTGGGCTTAGGCATTGCTGTGGGTATGGCTGTTTGTTGTGGTATTGGCCTGCTGCTCTTCGGTGAACAGATTGCCGGTATCTATACCAAGGATGAGGCTGTATTTCAATTGGCCCGGCAATTTTTAGTATATGCCATCTTTTTTCAGCTCTCCGATGCCATTGCCACCCCGGTGCAAGGCATACTCCGGGGCTATAAGGATGTTAATGTTGCCTTTATTGTGGCCTTTGCCTCCTACTGGGTTATCGGACTGCCCCTGGGTCATCTACTGTCCCTTTATACCACCCTGGGACCCTTTGGCTACTGGGTAGGACTGATTGTGGGCCTGGCCATCGGGGCAACTTCTTTACTTTATCGAATGGTTCAGACACAGCAAACGACCACAACGGGGGCGGTGCTCCACCGTGGCAAAAGCTAATTTTTGCCCCGGCAAAAACCGTCCCCGCTGTGGCATTGGGGGTAGATCCTTGGAGGGTGTAAATAATCAGGTTGTTTTTTACGTTGAGGCCAGCCAAACTGGTAAACCGATTCGGGAATTTTTAAAATATAAGGATATTTCGGAAAGGGCCCTCAAAAGGCTGCGCCATAGGGGGGAAATTCTTTGCAATGGGGCACCCGTGACTTGGCGAAAGGTCGTTAACACAGGGGATAAAATTATTTTGATTTATCCTGCACCGGAAGAAAATGAATATCTTACTCCGGAGCCGTTGGCTTTAAATATTATTTATGAGGACACCGATATCGTCTTAGTCAATAAACAGCCGGGGCTTTGTGTTCACCCGACCTTATCACACCCTGCGGGGACCTTAGCCCAAGGCTTGCTTCATCATTGGCTAAGGAAAAATGAACCGGCTTCCTTCCACGCCATCAATCGCATTGACCGCAATACCTCTGGACTGGTGCTGGTTGCCAAAAGCTCCTATAGTGCACAAAAACTTTTTCGGCAAAGACAACGGGGGCAAATATCCCGCTCCTACCTGGCTTTGGTGAACGGCAGGCTGGAAGCCAGCAATCATTACGTGGATCTCCCCTTGGCCAAATGCGAGGGAAAAACAACCAAAAGGCAGGTAGCTGCCCAAGGACAGCGGGCCATTACATCCTTTGAGATACTGGAATATTTCACAGACTGTACGATGCTCCGGTTAAGGCCGGAAACAGGCAGAACCCACCAGATCAGGGTTCATCTTGCCCACCTGGGACACCCCTTACTGGGGGATTCGCTTTACGGCGGACCCACGGACAAAATAGCAAGGCACTGCCTGCATGCAGATCAAATCGCCTTTCTTCAGCCCAGAACCGATGAACAAATGTCCTTTCAAGTACCTTTACCCGAAGATATGCTGCAGGTAACTAAATAAAAGGGGCTACAAAAAACCATCCCGATTAACAGAAACCCGCTTCTAGGATTTCCGGCCTAAAAGCGGGTTTGTCTTCCGTCTGAACGGGCCAGCTTAAACGGACCTGTTATTTTGAGCGCGTACCACTGGTTGTCCTAAAGTTACAGGCTCGCATTACTATTCTAAAAATACAAAGGATGGTACGCTTTGACAAACGGATCGTTCATCGTTTGTTGGCAAAATAGTCGTAAATGTGAAGTATGCCATCGTGTATTTTCTTTTTATCCGTTCTGGAAACACTTATTTTTAATATGTTAATTTCCCTGTCTTTTTCTATGAAATTCTCACGGGTATCTTTGATCATAACCCCTTTTTTGGCCATCACAGGAATGATGTGATTAAAACGAATGCTTTTTTGTGACTCCATCGATAAAAAGAACCCTGTGGGGGGAACATTCACCCTTAATATTTCGGGGTCAAATTTACTGCAGCTATGTTTAAGGAACTGCATGCGTTCCTTATAGGTTCTTTGCAATGATAATTTTGACCTTTCAAATATGCCATTTTTGATAAAAATGTCTAAAGCCCCCTGGGGAAGAATGGATGTATAAATATCCGACCATTGCTTAAATTGTAGAAATGACGCTACTAATGCTGCGGGCAAGACAACGGCAGCCATTCTTAAACCGGGCAGAAGAACTTTTGAAAATGTTTTTAAGTAAATTACCCGGTCGGTGTCGTCAAATGAAAATATGGGAACGTTTTTTCTGTTTGTATCTAAATCAACAAGGTAATCGTCTTCAACGATATACACATCATATTTTTGTGCCAATTTAAGAATGGACTTTTTCACGCTATTGGAGTAACTGTTTCCCAGCGGGTTGTGGAATCTGGGTATGGTATAAAAAAACTTTATCGGTTCTTCTTTAAAAAGCCGCTCTAATTGATTTAAATCAATTCCGTTAAAGGTTTTTTCGATACCGATTGTTCTTATTTTATTCATTTCAAGGTTTTTGATAATCGGTTCATAGGTGGGATTTTCAATTAAAATAGTATCTTTACCGTTTGGGAAATCTAATTTTACTAAAATATCCAATGCTTGTTGTGAACCAGCCGTAATGGCTACGGTCGAAGGCTTACAAAACACTTGATAATCCTGTAATTGCTTGGTCATCGTTTGTATTAGGGAAGGTAATCCCTGGGCATTCCCATAAGATGCCAGGTCTTCCTTATATATTTTCATTGCTTGGTCCTGGCAATGTTGAAACTCTTCAAAAGGGATTAAGTCGATATCCGGTAAAACGGTGGAAAAGTCAATGGTATGCCCCGGCTCCTTTGGTTGCTTGCCATCTTTGGAAACGAGATAATAGCCACTCTTAGGAACAGAATAGACAATATGCTGCTGTTCCAGTTCTTTCAATGCCCTTACAACCGTTCCTGTACTGCATTGAAGCTTGCCGGCCAACTCCCTTACAGAAGGGAGCTTTTGCCCGGTTTTTATTTTTTTACGCTCAACCATATCCTTGATGCATTGTTCAATCATACTGTATTTATTCAATGTTATCACCCGGTTCTGTATTAACACACATGCGCTTTTTCCGTGTTGAGATAAATCCGACCGTTAAATTAAAATATATCCTGTAAAGAGGATAGCGGGGCGGCTGCAGCCTAAGAGGAGTGGGCTCATCCCCCCGGAATTACACTAAAGGATCGAAGTGGTCATTTGATTACCTTCTTTTGAAACGAATTGTTCCGTGATACGGTGTTTATTCAATGTGATTACCCATTCTGTATTAATACACATGAACTTTTTCAGCGTTGAGATACATCTGACGGTTCAATTATACTTTAAGTGTAACAGAAAGTGTGATCTATATTCTAAAAAGCTTCAGCAATCTCTTTAAAAGAAGAAAATTATGTAACATTTTCATTGCCTTGGCAAGCTCGAACAGGTGTAATTTGTGAAAGTGAATTACCTCTTTATAAATAATTTAGTTTTTCCTAATTAGCTAGATTTATGTGTTTATACAAGAACTGTATTGGAAGCTGCAACCGACTTTGCCAATAATTTTAGGATAGATTTTTAACTATCCTTTTTTATACTATCAGAAAGTATAAGATTTTAAGGATGATAGTATAAGAAAAGCTAAGGCTCGCTTGCCTGTGACCTTTAGGGTATGACGCAAGCCAAGCTTTTCTAATAAAAAATGGAGGTGTACTTAATGACAGAACACAAGAAGACTCCTCTCTTGGACGAGCTTGAGAAAGGCCCCTGGCCCAGTTTTGTAAAAGAGATGAAAAGAGCAGCTGCCCACAACATTTCTGCCCAAGATTTACTGGGTCAGTTAGAGCTTTCCTATGAAGAAAAAAGAGCTCACTGGAAGCATGGTGGTCTGGTAGGTGTTATGGGCTATGGTGGCGGCGTAATTGGTCGTTACTCGGACTTACCGGAGCAATTCCCGAATATTGAGCAGTTCCACACCCTGCGTATTAACCATCCCTCCGGTTGGTATTACAACACGAAAGCCCTGCGTCAAGTATGTGATGTGTGGGAAAAGTATGGCTCTGGCCTGACAAATTTACACGGTGCCACGGGTGACATGGTTCTGCTTGGTACCAAAACCGAACACATTCAAACCATCTTTGACGAAGTTTCTAACTTCGAAGAGCATCCGATGGATTTAGGTGGTTCCGGTTCCAACCTGCGGACTCCCAGCTGTTGTGCCGGCCCTGCCCGCTGTGAATTTGCTTTAATCGATGCCACGGATATGTGCCATAACTTCACCAATGAATTTCAGGATTACCTGCACCGTCCAATGTGGCCTTATAAATCAAAAATTAAGATTTCCGGCTGTCCTAACGATTGTGTGGCTTCTATTGCCCGTTCTGATTTCTCCGTTCAAGGTACCTGGAGAGACGATATCAAGATCAACCAAGAGGCTGTTCGTGAATATGTGGCCGGTGGTTTTGATATTGAGGGACTGGTTATTTCCAAGTGCCCCACCAAATGCATGGTTTGGGATGGTAACGAACTGACCATTGACAATGCCAACTGCACCCGTTGCATGCACTGTATCAACAAGATGTGCAAAGCACTGCGTCCTGGCGACGATCGTGGTGCAACCATCTTAGTCGGTGGTAAAGCTCCCATTCTTCAAGGTGCTATGATGGGTTGGGTAATTGTTCCCTTTATGAAAGTTGAGCCTCCTTATGATGAGATTAAGGAATTCTTTGAAACCTGCTGGGAATGGTGGGATGAAAACGGTAAGACCCGTGAGCGTATTGGTGAACTGATCCTTCGCTTGGGTATGCGTAACTTCCTACGGGGTATTGGCAGAGAGCCCATTCCACAAATGGTAACTGCTCCTCGTGCAAACCCCTTCTTCTTCTGGTGGCCTGAAGAAACTGTTCAGGACTAATTTGAATAATATGCAGGCCCATGCTGCATAAAATAATGAGATTGGGAGAGGTGAATTGTTTTGGCACAAGCAAGAACGGACATCGGACCGCCGCTTTATAAAGAGATGTTACCGCCAATTATTAAAGAAAACTATGGTAAATGGCAGTATCACGAAATCCTAAAGCCCGGCGTCCTCGTACACGTATCTGAAACCGGAGCCAAGCTGTATACCGTACGTGCTGGTTCTCCGCGTCTGATTAGTATCTACTTCATTCGCGAAGTCTGCGCGGTAGCGGACAAATATTGCGATGGTTTCTTGAGATTCACCAGCCGTCACAATATTGAGTTCCTGCTCAGCGATGAAACCAAAATTGATCCCCTGATTGCCGAACTGAAAGAAATGGGTATTCCTGTGGGTGGTACCGGTAACTCCATTACCAACATCGTACACACCCAGGGTTGGGTACACTGCCATACCCCTGCTACCGATGCCTCCGGTATCGTTAAAGCCGTAATGGATGAACTGTTTGAGTACTTCACCACCATGAAGCTGCCTGCCAAGATGAGAATCGCCCTGGCTTGCTGTTTGAACATGTGCGGTGCTGTGCACTGCTCTGACATTGCGATCCTGGGTATTCACAGAACCGTACCCAAAATTGACCACGAAAACCTGCACAAACTGTGCGAAATCCCAACCCTGACTGCTAGCTGCCCCACCGCAGCTATCCGTCCCAATCCCAAACTGAAATCAGTTGACATTAAAGCCGAGCGTTGCATGTACTGCGGTAACTGCTACACCATGTGTCCGTCCGTACAAATCATCGACGCTAAGAATGATGCCGTGTCCATCTGGGTTGGTGGTAAGATTTCCAACAGCCGTATTGGTCCCAGATTCTCTCGTTTGGCTATTCCCTTCCTGCCCAACAACCCCCCACGCTGGCCGGAAGTTGTTGACGCAGTTAAGCACCTGGTTGAGATATATGCTGAAAATGCACAACCTGGTGAGCGTATGGCAGAGTGGATCGACCGCATTAGCTGGGAGAAGTTCTTCGAAGTTTCCGGTCTGGAATTTACAGACAAGCACATTGACGACTTTACCCTGGCACAAACTACCTTTCGATCCACCACTCAATTCAAGTGGTAAGAATATAGCTTTTGATACCGACATTTATACCCAACCCAATGGATGCTAGGAAATGGTGGTGTAAATAATGGAAGAAATTAAAGAAAAAATTTTAGCTTACCTCGCAGGAGTTAGCAAAGAAAAACCCCGTGTAGTTGCAGAAAAAATAGGTGTTAAAAAGAAAGAAGTCGATAAGGCTGTGTCCGAATTGGCCAAAGAGGGTAAAATTGAGTACCTTTATATCGGTACCTCTTATATAACCCTAGCCGGTAAAGACCATACACCTGGCGTTGAACACAACTAATTTAACATGCTGTTAAACTCAAAAAGAGCGGACACGTCCGCTCTTTTTAAATTACCTATACAGTATGCCAAATGCATCAAAACCGCCAAGCAATGTCTAGCACGAGGATGAATGGCTACTCAGCACTTTCAGCGAATGACAATATGGCTTGATTAAGCTCCTTTGGCCGTTCCAACATCATCATATGACCAGCCCCGGGGATGATTGTCAACTTAGAGTTAGGTATTTTATCAACTAACCCTTGACTGTATTTTATAGGTGTCATAACATCTTTATCAGCCGCTATGACCAAGGTTGGTACCTGGATCTTCTCCAGCCTGTCTGTGGCATCAAAAAGATTGCAGGCAGTAAAATCCGCATAAAATACGGAGGGGTGGACACGCTCCAGTTCCTCCTTGGCCTGTTGCAGGGTAGTCGGGTGGATATCGGTACTATACATAAAATTCTCCAAGCCCGGAAAGTATTCATTGTTTTTATAGGTTTCCAATAACTTTGGCATGACCCGAAGCCGGGAACCAGTTCCCACTAGGATTAAGCCTGCCAATCGCTCAGGATGGTTAAAGGCAAAATCCATAGCGATGGCCCCTCCCATGGAATGTCCCACTAGAAAGAAGGGCGAATCCATAACTATATCAGAAAAATCTTTGATGAATTTACTGTAAGCCTCAATTCGATCCAGCGCATGCCCCTCGGACAGCCCATGCCCCGGTAGATCCACCGCCATGGCCAAACAATCCTTGCCCAGGTGGGCCAGTTGAAAACGCCAGTGCCGGTGGCTCCCCCCGGCCCCGTGTACAAAAAGCACCGCTTGTTGGGGCCGCTCAGTGGCAGGTGTACTTCTTTGATAGTGACATGGCAGCGAGTTCACAGTGACAAAGGTCATTGTCAAAACCCCCTTTAGGATAAAACTTTCACTTGAATATCTGCAGAAAATTTTTATAATAATATTTACAATATTCTAACATACTTTCGTCCATTACTTGTCAAAATAATCCAAAAAATAGGTTATTTCCATACTCATTGCATGGCTAACAAAAGCATTCCAAATTTCTTAAATAAAATTTTTTAACCTTATAAAATAGTTATAAACGTAAGCAAGATTCATAAATCATAGTATAATAATGTGAAACATCTTAATTCATGACCTATTTTGAATATTGAGTTATAAGCTAGGGGGGTCTTTTTATGGATATCATTACTTTTAATGATACAAATCCAACGAACAATCAGTTAATTGATCAATTGGGACAGAATATTCAACATTGTTACCAATGTGGCAAATGTACCGCCGGTTGCCCAGTGGCCTTTGCCATGGATGTTGCACCGAATCAAATTGTCAGGATGTTACAATTAGGCATGCTCGATGAAGCACTCCGTACGGAGACAATTTGGCTTTGTGCCACTTGCTCGACCTGTTCCACCCGCTGCCCCCGTGGCTTTGATTTAGCCAAACTAATGGATAGCTTAAGGACCATGGCTCTCCAACAAGGTATTCAAACCCACGGCCGCGGCCGAAAAGTGTCTTTGTTTAACCAGCTTTTCCTGGATTCCTTGCGTAAGTACGGCCGCTCCTACGAGATGGGTATGATGTTAAAATACAACCTTAATTTACACAACCCCTTTAATAATGCCAAGCTCGGCTTAGACATGATCTCCCGCGGCAAGCTGAATCTAATGCCCCACAAAATAAAAGGCAGCAATGAAGTCTTGAAAATTATGGAAAACATTAAAAAGTTGGAGATGAAATAACGTGAAAATTGCCTATTACCCCGGGTGCTCCCTGCAATCTATGGCCAAAGAATATGATATGTCTGCCCGAGTGGTCAGTGAATTTCTTGGTGTGGAACTAGTAGAAATACCGGACTGGAACTGCTGTGGTTCCAGTGCCGCCCACGCCTCCAGTGAGTATTTGCCAGTGGCCCTATGTGCCCGCAATTTACACTTAGTCGAAGAAATGGGTTTGGATGTGACCTCTCCTTGTGCTGCTTGTTATCAAGCACTGTCCTATGCTAACTGGAAACTAACCGGGGATGCCGACCTGCTGGATAAAATCAATGAAGCCACTGGCCAACCTTACCAGGGCAACGTACAAATTAAATCCTTCATTCAGGTTTTTTCCAGCCTAAGTGCCGAAAAAATTTCCTCCCAGGTGGTACAGCCTTTGACTGGTTTAAAGGTTGCCGTATATTACGGCTGCTTACTGGTGCGCCCCGCCAATGTGGTGGATATTGATGATCCCGAAGATCCTCAGGTTTTGGATAATTTAATGAAAGCCGTCGGTGCTGATACAGTGGATTGGACCCATAAGGTGGAGTGTTGTGGCGGCTCCCTCTCCGTAACCAATGAGGAAATTTCACTCAAACTGGTTCAGGACATTCTAACCAGTGCTGCGGAGGCCGGGGCCCATTGTATTATTAACGCTTGTCCCCAGTGTCATTTTAACCTTGACGTCAAGCAAGACAAGGTAAATAAGGTTTATAAAAACGACAAAAAAATACCGATCCTTTACTTTACACAATTATTGGGTTTATCCCTGGGGATCGAACCGAAGTGCCTGGGAATTGATTTAGATATCGCCCAATCCATCTTAACCAAAATACGCTAGTTTCAGAGAGGGTGAAAAAATGAACCGTATTGGTGTTTTTGTCTGCTGGTGTGGTTCCAACATTAGTAGTGTTGTTAATGTATCCCAGTTGGCGGCGGAGGCTGCCAACTTTCCCGGAGTGGTTTTTAGCACCGATTACAAATATATGTGTTCGGTTCCCGGACAAGATTTAATTGTCCAAAAAATTAAGGAGCATCAGTTGGATAAAGTGGTATTGGCCTCCTGCTCACCCAGGCTGCATGAACCTACTTTTCGGCAAACCCTGGAACGGGCCGGCCTTAATCCATACATGCTGGAAATAGCCAATATTAGAGAACAATGCGCTTGGGTGCACAGCCATGCTAAAGAAAGGGCCACGGAAAAGGCCCTGGCACTGGTACGTCGGGCAGTGGCCAAAGCCACCGATATGGTACCCCTTTATGAAGATCGGATTCCCGTCACCAAGCGGGCACTGGTAATTGGTGGTGGTATCGCCGGGATACAGACCGCCCTGGACATTGCCGATGCCGGACATGAAGTAATTCTGGTGGAGCGTGAACCTTCCATTGGCGGTAAAGCAGCCATGCTGGACAAAACCTTCCCTACCTTGGATTGCAGTGGCTGAATTGTTACCCCCAAGATGGTTGCTGTGGTACAGCACCCTAACATTAAGCTTTACACCCACGCCGAAATCCATGCTGTGGGTGGCTATATTGGTAACTTTAAGGTACGAATTAAACAAAAAGCCAAGTACGTTGACCACGAAAAGTGTACAGGCTGCGGCTCCTGCTGGGAAAAATGCCCTGTCAAAGTTAGTGATAACTATAACTTGAACATGGGCCTACGAAAGGCCATCTACATTAGCAGTCCCCAGGCGGTACCAAACAAACCAGTGATTGATCCTAAGGGCTGTCGTATGCTTTTAAGCGGCAAATGTGGCGTATGCCAGAAGGTATGTCAGGCCGGGGCCATCAATTATCAGGACAGTGATCAGTTTTTTGAGGTAGCAGTGGGGGCCATCGTGATGGCCACAGGCTATGATTTATTTGATTGGAGCCTTTCCTACGGCGAATATGGTCACGGTAAATATCCTGACGTTATCACCAGCTTACAGTTTGAACGGCTGTTGAATTCCTCCGGTCCCACCGGTGGTAAAATACTTCGGCCCTCGGACGGCAAAGAGCCCAAAAGTGTCGTGTTTATCAAGTGTGTTGGTTCGAGGGATGAAACAAAGGGTAAATCCTACTGTTCCCGGGCCTGCTGTATGTATACTGCCAAACATGCCCATCAAGTGCTCGAGAAGATTGAAGGAGCCAGGGCCTATATCTTTTACATGGATGTGCGAACCCCTGGCAAGGGCTACGAGGAATTTTACCAACGCTCGGTGGAGGAGGGTGCTTGTTACCTTCGAGGTAGGGTTTCCAAGATCTATCACAAGGGCAATAAATTAGTGGTCAGGGGTGCCGATACGCTATTGGGACGACCCGTGGAGGTTGAGGCGGATCTGGTCGTATTAGCCACAGCAATGGTACCTAGCCTAGGCTCTGACCAGTTGGCCCAAGTGGTTGGTTTTACCACTGATAAAGACGGTTTTTATCAGGAGGCCCATCCGAAACTTAAGCCGGTTGAAACCAATACCGGGGGTATTTTTTTATCAGGCTGCTGTCAGGGGCCAAAGGACATCCCGGATACCGTTTCTCAGGCCAGTGCAGCAGCAGCCAAAGTGATCATTTTATTATCTAAAAATGAACTGGCCACCAACCCAATGGTAGCCCAGATCGATGAAAGCAAATGCACCGGCTGTTTAGCCTGCCAGGCCGTTTGTCCCTTCAATGCCATTGAGGCTAAAACAATTCTTGATAAAACAGGTGGCAAGGAAAACCATCGAACAGTTGCTGCCATTAACACCGGCCTTTGCCAGGGCTGCGGTGCCTGTTCCTCCACCTGCCGCTGCGGTGCAGCAGACTTAAAAGGCTTTACAAACCAACAGATCATGTCCGAGATCAAAGCTCTAATCCATAACTAAAAAACGGGGTCAGCCTTGCTTATTGCAAATCTGACCCCGTTTTAGCTGCTAGCTTCCGTCATTCGACGGTGCCAGGCACCTACGTTTCCGGCTGACAAAAATCTTTCCTTCTCAGCCTACATACCAAATCCCTTCTCCCGTAGCTTTTCCCAATCAATGACAATAATCGAACCGTCTTTAGCGGTTTTAATAACCTCATCCTTTTTCAACTGAGAAATGGCATTGGTGATAGAGACCCGATGGGCACCGGCAATGGCAGCTAATTCCTGTTGGCTGATCTGAATGGACTCATGTTTTTCTTTGCCCCCTGGGGTCTCCGCTAAGATACAATACAAAATTCGGGAAACCTTTTCTACCGTACTGCGGAAGGCCAAGTCCTCAATTTGGCTGGCTAGGATGCGGGATTTAAAACTCAGGGAATTTAGTAATATATGAGCTAAGCCGGGGCTATTCACAATATCCGGTAAAAACTTGCAGTCTATCTCAATAACCTCAACATCTTCAATGGCCAAGGCACTGTATATGGTTGGTTGCCTATGAAAAAAAGCTTCCTCCCCTAAAAAACAGCCGGGGGTAACATAAACAACGGGTTTTTCTACACCATCTGCACTTAATAGGCTGGACCGAATGGTTCCCTTCAACACATAGTACATACGTTCACCACGATTGCCCATGCCGGTGATAATCGCTCCCTTAGGGTAATTTTTCTTTTCACCAACCCTTTGAATAAGGGCCAAGTCCCCTTCACTCATATTTTCGGATTTGAGAAATTGGGATTTTACCCAAGGCGATGTCGTCAGTAATGCTTCATGTTCCCCCATCTCGCTTCCCTCCTCGGCCTAGCCTATTTACTACATTATTGTAACACAAAGAAATATGGCTGCCAAAATTGAAAAACTGCTGAATGATTGAAGGTGTACCAATTACTAGGACCGTCACTTGAACGTGCTGGCCCTCGTTTTTTTAATCAAGCGGACCTTTATAGCGGGTCTGCTTTTTATTTGATCGAGCGGATGACCCGGTCTTTTTACTAAGCAAGTTTTTCATTTATATCTTCTAATGACTTTTTTGCAGAACGCCAGCCAAAAACCCCCACTACAACTGCTACAATTAAACTAATGGTTGCTACCATTCCGTACACACCCGTTATTCCATATCCGGCATAAAGCAGGGGTATAATAAGTTGAATCGCCATGATCGAAAAACGGGATACGGAATTGATTAAACCCACTACGGTATTTCTTAGTTTGGTTGGGTAGGACTCAGCGATGTAAGGATGAATAATAAAACTTCTGCCAACCAGAAAAGCATTAATTAAAAGACCGGTAAGGGCCATTAATAGGAAGTTCTTGCCTACAAATAGGAAGCCTATGGTTACAATAGCAGCTACAATGGAAAACCCTACAATGGGTATCTTCCTGCCACCCTTATCGGAGAAATAGGCTGCCCCAAATTGACCTAACGGCATTCCTATGGCAAAAATGGTAGCGAGTGTAAGGGTATCTTCCATGCTAAAGCCATTTAATTTGAGCAATGTAGGCACCCAAACCGCAATTACTTGCGCACAAATAACCGTACCACAGGAAGCAACTAATAAAACCAATGTTCTTCTTATATAGATAGGAGTAAACATCTCTGCGATAACTTTACCCAACTGCATTTTTTCAGCTTTAGCGGGAATTGAATCACTTAAGTCTACCGGAACACCCGAAAGTTTAAAAACAACTTCTTCTGCTTCTGGTATTCTATTTTTACTTACCAGCCACCGGGGTGATTCCTTTAAGTACAGAATACCTAAGATCCCTGCAATTATGCCAAGTCCACCTAAGTAAAAGATATACCGCCAGGCTTCGGCATGAATCGGGATAATCATTCTACAAACAATGCCCACCAAAGGGATCGAAAGAAAGCCTATGCCGGAGATCAACCCTTCCCACTTACCTCTGCTTTCCTTCGGAGACATTTCTGCCATATAAGCAACTGAGACAATCATCATACAAAAAACACCAAATCCCGTAACACCTCTGGCAATAATGAACAGTGGTATCGAGGTTACCAGGCCGTTGATAATCGAGCCAATGGAAAAGATAAATACACTCATAAGTAAAGCTTTGCGCCTACCAATAATATCTGAAATGATCCCGCCAAACAAACCACCCAAGGTCATGCCAAGGAAGTAGGCCGAATTGATCTGTGCCAGCACATTGGGTCCTACATTCATGGAAGCCATAAAAGCAGGGGCAACGAAAGCAAAGTTACTACCATCAAATTGTTCGAAAAAATAGGAAGCGGCAACAATTATGAATAAGAACAAATGTTGTTTCGATACTTTAAGACCATCAAAATAGTTGTTTTTAATCTTTGGACCTACGGTATCCATCGTTGCCACCAATGATGTCGTCTTACATACACCTCGCATACTACTACCTCCCCTTATTTAGCTATTTAATCACTTTAGCCGTTTATTCAAATTCGGCACCTAATCTTCATCCGCCGTTGCCACGCAAAAACCCACCTCTGAGGTGTAAGGCAGAAGCCCCTCCACCACTGTTTCTTTTTCCGGCCCTCTCGGTGCAGCCCCCGGCAGCCTAAAATCCTTAACATCAACCGGTTCGATGGCAACCTCCTGCGGTTTACTTCGTTGGGGCACCCATTCATAGGGCAATCGGTAGGCCCGATAAACCATGTTCATCTTCACCACCCCACCGAAATAGGGGCTAATGTATTCCCAGACAATTTCATGCTCTGCGGTAACCTCTATGATGCGCCCGCCGGATCCTTCCGTAATGAGGGTGTTGCCATTGGGAAGTCTTTGGGCACTGCTAATAAAAGGGCTATAGAACCGGTTCGCATCATGGGGCATGACAAGCCCCATCTCTGCGGGTGTGTACTGCCAAACAATTTCCAGCGTCATCGGATTAAACTCCAACACCCTTGAATAATCCCGTCGGGCACCCTTTATACCAGTGGGTGAACTGGGATTAGGTAGTCCATAACCAGCCCAACCGCCATTGTCAAAAACTAAAATATTTCCTTCCCCAGGCAAACCCCGGGGAATCATATGGGCATGATGCTGACCGATAATCCAGCCAAGCTTCTTCAATTCCTCGCTGGTGTCGTAATCCGGCCCAATTTTCCAAGCAATTTTACCGGTCCTTTTATCAATAATGGCGATAATGTTGCTTTCCCGAGCATCCCAAATAATATTGTCCGGGTGGAAGCGTTCATCACCGGCATCGTACCATTTGTTGGATCCCAGGGCGGACATGGAGTTAATGTGCATCCAGTCACCTTTGCCATGCCTTAGGTTTGGATCGCGGCATAAGATGTTCTTGGCTGCTTCACTGAAGCCTAACTCATCAAAGTGATCATTGCAGCACCATTCCCAAACAATATTGCCCTCCCAGTCAACTTCAATAATGACATCATCACTGAGCATCTTATCTGAAATTTTGGGGTTGATTACATTTTTGTGGCACAGGATCAGGGTATTGCCCCGATCTACCAGGGGTTCCTGACCCGGTACATAATAACCAACTGGATTGCCTTGTCGTTGATAATCATGATGCTGCCTGGCCATCCAGCGGGGTTGCTCCCCGGGATCTTCGATATATTCATATTTGTCAAATTTCCAGACAACATTACCCTCCCAATCCACCTGAATCAAATCTACTTGGTCCTGGTGGGCAAATTTAGAGGGCCTCTCCCCAGAGTGACCCAACACATAGCCCCCGGGCAGCATTTTGTTGGGAAAACCATGTAATCCCTTCCATAGGTTAACCTCTGCACCATTCATATTAATGAGCAAGGCACCCAGTTCTTTGGCTTGGAAAATGGTGTAGCCATTCCAACATTTTTCGGGTTTATACACCGTTACCCCCGTTGGATAAATACTCGGGTAGGTCATATCAAGTTCCTCCTTAGAAATCAAATCCCGACTACTGCGCAGCCTGAAGGTCCGTCTTACCCCTCGTAGCTTTTTTCACAATGCTTCTTGTGTCTAATGTAACAAATTTGTCTATATCAGACGTTAGTCTAGGCTACACAGCAGCTTGCCAAGCAATAAATTTATATAAAAAACCGCCCATGCCAGGGATCAAATTCCCTTTGCATGGGCGGTTAACATGTTAAATACCTAAACCGGATAAGATTTTTATTCCTTCCGCATCCAGTAACCGGATGGTCCCCCGCGATTTACTAATTGCCTGTCGATTCTCTAGATCCTTTATCACTTCGTTAACGGTAATACGGTGTAAACCCGTGATATCTGCAATCTCTTTTTGGGTAATTTTCAGTATATTATTGCTGCTAGTGATGCTTAAAACATATAGGAAACGGCAAATACGTTCATTGGCAGCCAGGCAGTCACCCTCAATCAGGAATGCCTGACTGCGTAATTTAAGTGCCAAGGTAGTATATAAGGTTTCCCAATTACAATTTAAAAATAGTTCTTCTCTTGTAAGCAATTGAACGGTTGATTTTTCACAAGCGACCGTATCCACATAGGGTGGAAAACCTGTCAAAAAAGGCACCTCACCAATTAAACATGGCCCCACCGAATAAAATGAGATTCTTTCTTCGCCATTGATCGTTGTGATAACATGCTTTACTTTACCCTTTTTTAAAAAATAGGCAGAGTTCAGCCTTTGCCCTCTCTGAATGATGATTTCACCTTTACTGTAGGTTCGCTGAGCTAAGGAATTGGTACACAAATCAAACGGACCAGAAATTATGGGAGAAATAGAACGTAAGGAATCATTCGGGTTTTCAGACATACAGAAATCCCCCCATTGTTTTCCATAGCCAAACCTATGGCAAAATTTCCTTCTACTGGGCCGGGAAACCCTCTTTTGACAATGGTTCCTGCCTCCCCTTTATATGCAACAAGTCAACCCTTAGCACTTCGCCTAGGTTGACCCTTTTGTCCTTACTCAATAATATGTTGCACATCCGCCGCATGGTAGGAACTTCTCACCAGCGGGTCTGAGGCCACATATTTAAAACCCATTTGGTAAGCCGCTTCTTTATATTTTTTAAATTGATCCGGGTGGATATATTCGATAACCTCATGGTGCTTAGCCGAGGGGGCCAGATACTGGCCGATGGTCAGTAGGTCACAGTCAACGGCCCGCAAGTCATGCAGGACAGCCAGGACCTCCGCTTCCTGCTCACCCAGGCCCACCATGATACCCGATTTCGTGTAGATACCGGCATCCATTTCCTTGGAGTTTTTCAATAGTTCCAGGGAACGGGCATAGCTCGCCTTTGGGCGCACAGTGGGATATAACCGGGGTACGGTTTCAATATTGTGATTAAGAATATGGGGTTTGGTCTGAAGCACGGTGGCCAGTGCCTGAGGATCACCCTGGAAATCGGGGATCAGCACTTCCACAATTACCTCGGTGTCCCTGAGTTTTTCAATAACCTTGGCAAAGTGACCGGCACCGCCGTCCGGTAGGTCATCCCTGGTGACAGAGGTAATGACAGCATGCTTCAGACCCAACTCCTTAACCGCCTCGGCCACATGGGTAGGTTCCTGGGGGTCAACGGCTTGGGTGTGGCCTTTGGTAACGTTACAAAAGGTACAATTGCGGGTACAGACACTGCCTAAAATCATAAAGGTAGCCGTCTTACGGCCAAAACACTCAATCAGATTGGGGCAATTGGCCTCCTGACAGACGGTATGTAGGGATAACCGATCCAGCATCTCCTTGACCCGATGAGATTTTTCCGCCCCCTGTAATTTCACCCTTAGCCACTCTGGTTTTCGCTTATTCATAGGCACACCCTCCTAACATATTCTGTAAGCTTGGCCGGTCAATAAGCTCCGTTTCACAATTAAAAATCCGGCTAAAGTGGGAAATTACCTGTTGGTTCACCCGACCCATGTCCTGGGGCTGCCCCAGTATTTTTTGCAGTGAAGTGACACCCCGATCGGTAATGCCACAGGGATTAATCCATTTGAAATGACTTAAATTGGTATTCACATTAAAGGCAAAGCCATGCATGGTGACCCAACGTTTCACCGCACAGCCTATGGCCGTGATTTTCTCGCCGCCAGTCCAGACGCCGGTATACTGGCTGTCCCGACCGGCTGTAATCCCATATTCCGCTTCCAGCAGCTGAATAAAAAGCTCTTCCAGTTTGTCCACATAAACCCGCACACTTTTACCATACCCAGTTAGATTGAGAATCGGGTAACCGACAATTTGACCGGGGCCGTGGTAGGTAACATCACCGCCCCGGTTAATTTTATAGACTTTAACCCCTTGCCTAGCTAACGTCCCTTCGGGGGTAAGGATATTATGGCGATTTTCCCTGGTTCCCAGGGTCAATGTTGGCGGATGCTGCAACAGGAGCAGGATATCCGGTACCCTGTTTTGCTGTCTTAATTGCAAAAGTCTTTCCTGCAGGGTTAAAGCTTCCATATAATCTATTTCGTCCAATGCTGCAACCAATAACCTCAATCCTATCACTCCTCAAACAACCGCCCACAAATCTAGCCGTGAATACTTAAACCATGCACATTCTCCGCAGCTTCCATAATGGCCTCAGCCAGAGTGGGGTGCGCATGGATGGTTGCCGCCAAATCCTTAGCAGTTAGGCCATTCTTGACGGCCAAGGTGGCTTCGGCAATTAAGTCCGAAGCATGGGGTCCAATGATGTGTACACCCAGTATCACATCGGTTTCAGCATTGGTAACAACCTTAACAAACCCTTCCCCTTCACCCATGCTCAGTGCCTTGCCATTGGCCATGAAGTTAAATTTGCCGCTTTTCACCGGGATACCCTTGTCCTTCACCTGCTGCTCGGTCATACCCACCGAAGCCACCTCGGGGCTGGTAAAAATGCAGCTGGGTACGGCACGGTAATCCATTTTTGCCTCTTTACCCATGATGTCTTCGGCAACCACAATGCCCTGGGCCGATGCCACATGAGCCAGTTGGTATTTCATAACCACATCCCCAATGGCATAGATACCTTTGACGTTGGTTTGCATTTGGTCATTGACCACGATCTGGCCCCTTTCACCAAGGACAACCCCGGCCTCTGCCAAGCCCAGGTTTTGGGTATTGAGGGTACGACCAATGGAAATCAGGGCCTTCTCGGCGGTGATCACATCGCCGTTTGCCAGTTCGGCTTGAATGCCACCGGCGGTCTCTTCGATTTTATTAATGGTTACATTGGTTTTAATCGTAAACTTTTTCTTCTTGAAAACGGTTTGCATCCGACGGGATATATCCTTGTCCTGTAAAGACAAGATGCTTGATGCTGCCTCCACCATCGTTATTTCCGTTCCCATACTACCATAAATATGGGCAAATTCACATCCAATAACACCGGCACCGATTACCAGCAGGCTTTTGGGAACTTCCGTCAATTGCAGGGCTTCTTCACTGGTAATGACAGAGGTTCCGTTGTACCCCAGGGATTTAATTAAAGCCGGACTGGAGCCAGTGGCAATGACAATGTTTTCACATTGTAATTCCTGGATGGCACCATTATTTTCAACCTCCACCACACCGGGTGCTTTGATTCTTGCTGTACCGTTAAACAATTCTACCTTGTTCTTATTAAACAGGAAGTTAATACCACCCACCAGCTTCTCCACCACTTCAGCCTTTCTGGCCTGAACCTTGGCAAAGTCAATTACTGGCTGACCCACTTCAATACCAAATTCAGCGGCATCTGCCACTGCCTTTAGTTTATCAACAGCAGCAATCAGGGATTTGGTAGGAATGCAGCCTCTATTTAAACAGGTACCACCTAGTTTATCCTTTTCTACCACGGCAACCTTACCGCCCAGTTGAGCGATACGAATGGCAGCCACATAGCCACCGGGGCCGCCGCCAATAACCACTGCTTTATACGTCATGCTTTTGCCCTCCCTATCTTATCTTAATTTATAATGGGGGGGCGACGGCCCCCATTTATGTTCCCTACTCTTCCGCTTCATCACCGGCAGCTACACAGAGTGCTCTGTCGCCCTGGTAGGGTCTGGTTCCTTCAATCGTGGTGGTTTTCTTCGCACCCATTGGTGCTGCGCCGGGCATCCGGAAGGTGGTTACATCCACCGGCTCAATAGCTGTTTCCACCGGACGCTCCAACTGAGGCACCCATTCGTAGGGTAAGCGGTAAGCACGATAGACCATGTTGGTTGGCATTTTTTCACCCTTATAAGGGCTGATGTATTCCCAAACAAGTTCATACTCGGCGGTGACCTCGAAGATACGTCCGTCCGATCCCTCGGTAATTAAGGTGTTCCCGTTAGGCAGACGTTGGGCACTGCTGATATAAGGGCTGTAGAAACGTTCGGCATCCGTGGGCATCAAGAAACCGGCTTCCGCAGGTGTATACTGCCAAACAATCTTCAGGGTGGTGGGGTCAATTTCCAACACCCGGGAGTAATCACGACGGGCGTTCTTTGCGCCGGTGGGAGAAGCGGGGTTCGGCGCACCATAACCGGCCCAGCCGCCATTGTCAAAGATTAGGATGTTGCCTTCCCCGGGCAGGCCCTTGGGAATCATGTGAGCATGGTGCTGGCCAATGATCCAGCCAATTTTCTTAAGTTCTTCGCTGCTGTCATAGTTGGGACCCAGCTGCCAAACAATTTTGCCGGTTTTCTTTTCAATAATGCAGATAATGTTGGTTTCCCGGCCGTCAATAATGATATTCTCAGGATTAAACCTTTCATCCCCGGCATCATAAAATCGGTTGGGACCAAGCACCGACATGGAGTTGATGTGCATCCAGTCACCCATGCCACCGCCGGAGGAACGCATGTTGGGGTCACGGCAAAGGATATTTTTTGCTGCTTCGTCGAAACCGAATTCATCAAAATGCTCGTTGCAAGCCCACTCCCAAACAATGTTACCTTCCCAGTCCACTTCGATAATAACATCATCCAGCAATAATTTGTCGGAAATCTTGGGATTTCTTACATTTTTATGGCAGAGGATGAGGGTATTGCCCTTGTCTACCAGCGGCTCCATGCCAGGTACATAGTAACCCACGGGGTTGCCCTGACGCTGGTAGTCGTGGTGCTGTCTAGCCATCCACTGGGGCTCTTCACCAGGATCTTCGATGAACTCATACTGGTTAAATTTCCAGACAACATTACCTTCCCAGTCCACCTGTACTAAGTCCGTTTGATCCTGCATACCAAAGTTATTGTTTCTTTCGCCCAGGTGCCCAAATACATAACCACCCGGCAGCATTTTGTTCGGGAAGCCGTGCAGACCTTGCCAGAGGTTTACTTCGGTACCATTCATATCAATAAGCATAGCACCAACTTCTCTGGCTTGGAAGATGGTAAAGCCATTCCAGGCTTTTTGAGGATTGTATACAGTTACACCAGTTGGGTATACGGTTGGATAACTCATGTTATTGCCTCCTAATGTTATATTTTAATATAAAAGCTGGTTAGGCCTTTTCTATTTCCACAAAAACTTGATGCGCCCTAGCGGCTGTACGGTAAGGTAATAATGCGTCTGCCGCCATAGCCTCTATATCTTTAAAACGCTCATCCCTACACTCTTTGGGTTTAAATAATTTGATTAAATAAGGGTTCTTCATGCTACCAGTGGCTTCGGCAATTAATTTGGCTGCGCCCCCAACTTCCTTAGTAGTCAGGTATCGAATTTCACCGTCCCCACGAACCACCGGGGTAACAGTAGTCTGGAATTTATACTCAGGGAACTTAGAAACCAGGGACAAGGATTTTTCGATTTCTGCAGTGTCAACCTCCTTGCCCAGGATCTGGCTGTACAATTCTTTAGGGCCTAATACATTCATAATTATTACATCAGCTAAACCCTCAGCTAGTATTTGTTCAAGAATAGCACTGTTAAGACCATTGGTATCCAGCTGGAGTTTCATGTTGTTGGTTTTCTTAATGTAACGTAATACTTCCAGGAATCCTTTAGCATCCTCAGAATTCCCGCCAGAAACATGTATTCCATCCACCCATTCTTTGTGCAGAGTTCCTACACTAAAGAAACTATCCAGTTTGCCACCACCATAAAGATAAGCCACACAGGCACCAATCCCCTGATGAATGTTCCCTGCCTCTGTGTCGTGCAGGAGAGGAAATTCTACACCATCGGGACCACGGAAGATCGCCTTCCGATTAGCAGCATAAAACTTTTGAAAGGCTTCTTTCCCTTCGGCTTTCATATCTTGTTCTTCAAAGGCAATGCCCCGTTCATGCATAAGCTGTTTAATGATTTTGCACCGGGTACAACCAGTGGCTGTGTAAATGGTAAAACTCATTAAGACATCTCCCTTCCTTGTGATAAGGATATTTAATGCAAGATATTATTTGATTTGATTCAGGTAGTCTTCTTTGGCCAGCAATTCTTTTAGTTCAACCAGGTTACCGGGCTTAACAACAATCATCCAACCAGTACCATAGGGATCTTCATTGACGTTTTGGGGGGCTTCTTCTAGTTCTTCATTAATCTCAACAATCTCACCGCTTACAGGCATGTAGAGGGCAGAAACAGTTTTAGCTGACTCAGCCTGACCAAATTCGTCGCCTTTACGATAGGTTTCACCAACATTGGGCAGTTCCACAAAGATGATATTGCTCAATTGATCCTGTGCGAAATCCGTGATACCAACCCTCACCAAGTCACCTTCAACCTTGGCCCAGGTATGCTCGTGGAAGTAGAGGATATCATCAATGAAATTCAACTCTGTAATTGCTTTAGTCATTATCAACATTCCTTTCAATTCTAAGTTATTGAGTCACCACTTTGGGAAAGTTATCACGGTCTTATTGTTTTAAGATTAGCATATCCCGTTCAGCAAATCGGTAGCGCAAACTACTTGGCAACAGAAAGTTACAAAATATTTGTCGTTTGATTGACATGGAGGTCAATTTAGTTTAACTTGTTTAGCTATAAGGGTTGTGTTAATCTAGTTGCAATAATTTCCATAAAAAAGGTGTGGTTGTATGGATATTAATCACCTTCATTATCTGGTTGATGTGGCACAAACAAAATCCATCACATTATCGGCCAAGCGGCTCTTCATTTCCCAACAAGGATTAAGCCAAATTATGGTGCGGCTGGAAAACGATTTAAAAGTGCCCCTTTTAAATCGCCACCGTCAAGGGGTTACCCTAACTGAAGCAGGTGAAGTGGTGGTGGCTAAGGCCCAGGAAATTCTTCAGAAATACGATGAATTACTGACCATTGTGCAATCTTATGCTAAGATAAACGTGCAAAATTTATCAGGAAAGCTTCTCATTAGTGCGGTTCCCTTTATCAGCAGCAATTTGCTGCCAGAGGTACTGGATTTATATAATAAGCAATTTCCTGGAGTGGAGGTTCATGTTCAGGAGAAACAACCTGATAGAATAATTGATGATATCAACAACTGTGAAATCGATATCGGCCTGTTTATTCTGCCAGATTTTGAGTTCAACGAACAAATTCTTTCCTGCAACGGCACCTTCGAAAAAATCCTAGAAAATGAAATGTTCGCAGTGGTAGCGGGCAATTCTCCACTGGCTAAAAAGAAAAGTCTAACTAAAACTGATTTATATCAGCAGCCAATTGCAATCTACAACTTTAAACCTTATCTCAAGATCATCAGTTTCATGTTTCCAGATTTAAACCGACTAAATATTTTAGTTAAAACCAATTCCGTAGACCTATATAAAAATGCTATTCTTAATCGTCAAGCAGTGGGTATAACCTCTTCCACAGACACCCGGCTGCTACGCGATGATTCCTTGATTACGATACCCCTTAAGGAATCCGTCAAGATGTCCTATGGATGTTTTATACCTTCCTCCTGCTCAATGTCAGATGCTGCTGAAGCGTTCATAGCCATCCTGAAATCCCATGCAACCACACTATTAAACAGCAAAAAATAACAAGAAGGCTGATGGTGATTGCCCTTATCAGCCTTCTTAAATTAAAGAAAACTATGATTATGCTACTTCTTCCAATGACTTACCACCAGTACGGTCACCAAAGACTAATACTGCAAAACTTGCCACTGTCAGGAGCATAGCGATGGTGGTAAATATACCTGCAAAACCAAACTTTGCATAAATAACTGGTACCATCAATTGAGATCCTGCCACAGACAAACGTCCCATGGCATTATGAAAGCCAGTGGCTGTGTTACGCATTTTAGTGGGGTAAGATTCGGCCACATAGGAAAACAAAGTAAAGCTGGCACCTAAGTTAAAGGCATTCATGAGCATCCCCACAGCAATAATTAGCCACAGTGTGTTACCAAGATTAGCATATACCAGAGCTAGTCCAGCCCAGCAAAGTGCCATGACCCCAATGGGAATTTTGCGACCCCCTTTATCGGAGACGAAGGAGGATAGGAAACATCCAATGGGAGCACCCAGAATAATCAGCGAACTGGCAAATAAAGATTGTTCTAAGCTAAAACCCTTTTGTTGTAACAAGGTGGGTGTCCAAGCCATAAAGACAAATCCCGGAACGTTGAGACATATAAAGGATACAAGCAACACTGCCGTTCTTTTGATATATGACCCACTGAACATACCAACCAGGACTTCCTTCATGTTTTCACTGGGTTGTACTTTTTTAGCAGCTTCACTTAAATCCACTTGGCGACCAGATAATTCAAATACAACCTGTTCTGCTTCAGCCACACGTCCCTTGGCCACCAACCAGCGGGGAGATTCTTTCAGATACTTCAAACCAAGGAAGAAGCCAATCAAGCCTAAACCACCCAAATAAAATATCCAGCGCCAGGAATCTTGACTAATAGGAACGATTATCCGAGCGATAACTCCAATTAAGGGCATAGCTAGGAAACCAATACCAGCAGTCATATTTTGCCACTTACCCCTACTTTCCGCAGGTGTCATTTCCGAGATATAGGCAATGGAAACTACCATCATACAGAAGATACCAAAACCAGTTATGGCTCTAGAAATGGCGAAGGTGGTTAAATCGTTGGCCAATCCGTTGACGATAGATGCTACTGAAAATACTACGATACTTGCTAAAAAGGTTTTTCTGCGTCCAATAAAGTCGGAAATAACACCGCCCAACAGTCCACCTAGGGTCATACCCACAAAGTATAAGGAGGTAATATGAGCGATGTCCTCCATGGTGATCCCCCAAGACCTAATCAGTGCTGGAGCCACAAAGGCAAAGTTATTATTATCTAGTTGCTCAAAGAAGTAGGCTAAAATAATTAGTGCAAAAAGACGCATATGATTCCTTGAAACAGGTAGACCATCGAAGTAATTGTTTTTAATTATGACACCTGCATTTACATCCACACTACTGCTACTCAAAAAATTTCCTGCCGACAAACTGGCACTGCTATTTTTCTGCATAAGCGCACCCTCTCCCCTATTGCATTATCATGCTACGATATTGTGATAATTATCTTTAACACAATCTTACACAGGAGTCGCCCCCATGACAAACAAACATTCATTGTTGTGGACACAACAAATTCTTGTGGTTTATCGAAGGTCGTGCAAAAATATAACAGTGCCAATAGTCTGACACTGTTACCTTAGCCCTGATTTTATAAGCTAAAATATAATTTTCCTATCATCCTTTTCAGTTCGCGGCTCTCCTTTGACGTGATTTGCTTATGTCCATAACTGTACTGAACGTAATTATCGGTAATTATTTTAAAGATACCAATATGCCTGGGAAACTGTTTGCAAAGCCGATTACAGAATTCGTATGGCGTCTCCCATTCTGCCTTGGGGTAATTTCTTTGAGATGCCCATTTTAACAAATAATAGTAAGCTTCCCCCACGCCATATTTTACTGGTAAAAAAAGAGAGGCCAATAAATATATTTTTCTTAAAAGGCTTATTAATATTGGTATAATCTTTACCCGGGGTAGGACAAATTTCTGGGGTGTCTGGGTTTGACCGGCTTTTCGCCAGATTCTTCCTAAAAGATAGAGTATGCCCACGATCAAGGCGATAAGCATGCCGGCAATTAATAGATACAGCATGATCTCAACAACAAAACTAGTTTCACCGGATGTTTTATCCATCATAAACTCCGTTTTTAACTCGGTCGTGCTGCTTTCACTTACTACGTCCGTCCGTTGCGGTACCATGTCATTTTTTCCTAGAAGAAATTTCAAAATGATAGCCAAAATATTAACCAAATAAGTAGCAAAAGGTTGGGCCAACCCAAATAAGTTAGTTGAAAACCCATACAGATATGCCTGAAATAAACTAGCAACCATCATAATCGGTAATAGGATGCCGCCAAAATATAACGTGACTGCCCAAGGCTTTATTTTTTCATGCCCCGGTTTTATCATGGATAACATAACAAAACTACCAAAAAGAACCAACAACATGCAGATAACCAAATGAGGAATCATCATTCCAAGCAACTCTGCAATCATAAGAACGATAAACATGATAACAAGGCTTACTTCAAAATGACTAACTGCCTTCGTGTAGTCCCATGTTTTTCTTGCTAATAGGCCTGTTCTTAGCCAAATCCAAAAGTAAAATACCAATAGATTCATCATTTGCAGCCTAAATAAAATACCTTCTGACCACTGTTGATGAAAAGCGTTATTGAATAACAGCCCCCCAATAAAGATATAAAAAAATAAATAACCAGACCAAATAATAAAATATGACCACTTTTTAGAGATTAAAAGATGCTTTAATAAAACGGTTATGATAGAAAGTGCTATTACGGTTGCAAAACTGGTAATGGCTGACAAGGGTGTTTTCATGCCTAAGGCAATAAGATAATAAATTGGATATAAATAGGCTATTTCTACCGATATTGCTAATAGCGTGAGCTGTATTCTATTTGTCATACCAAAAGCCTCCACCCTTAATCAAATGATAGGTCATACTGAAGCAAATTGGGTAGGTCTTTAAAGTGTCCGCCGATAGAAATATAACTTGTGCCTGGTGGTATCGCCTTACTTTCCAATCGTAAAAAATCATTTATATCACCCAGGGGTGAAAATTCTAACCTCGCTAACCGCTCCAATGCGATTAATAAATGATTCATACCATTGCCAATAGGCAACGATAAAGGTCCCTCCATCCCGGTTTGACGCCCATTGGCCAACACGCCAAAGGGAATATTCCTCTCTTGGGCCCACGTTATCATTGTGGCAGCCACCGAAAGAGCCTTTTCATATTTTTCTTCATCATTATCCTGATAAAAATATTCTACATCCACTAAGATATAGATCTTGTAATCCCCTGAGGGTTCTAATACTTTAGCATATAGTTGATCCTTACCCATACTTGCTTTCCAGTGAATAAGTCTCGCCGGTGTATCATCAGTATATTCCCGTAAACTAACTAATCGAATAGGATCGGGCAAAAAGGGTCTTTGCACATTATTTTCTCCTATTAAATCAGATACCTTGATAGCCAATTTTTCCAAAGGTACTAACCGAGGGTAAACGATCAGCAACTTACGATCTTTTATTATCCTCGCCTGCTCAAAGAGCCCTAAACCATCCCTGGAGAATAGATGCAAATCAGGAATTTGCCAAACCCCCCGCTTAATAACCTGTAAATCATATGTCAGGCAATAGTTTTGCCTGCCCATTAACATAATGGCTTTTTCCTCTATCGTTTCAGTTTCCTTCACAGTTAACCCCGCAGGAAGAATTTGCTGCCAGCCAATAATTGAAGGTAATCTCTTATTATTCCTTATCTTAAAGGTTAGTTTGGTCATCTCCCCGGGAAAAAACCGTAAAACGGTGACTTGTCTTTCCACTACTAGATTTCTTAATCCGGCCTTACTCCACCAAGAGGCCCCTTCAAGGGTTACCACTACCAGCAATAGGAATATAGCTGGCAACCAAATCGTATTGTATAACAAAACCAATAAACCGACTATCAGAATGACTCTTACCAGTCCAATAGAAAAATACGAGACAATACCTTGTTGCGTTTCCTGGCTAGTCATGATTATTCATCCTTTTCGACCTCTGGTATTGCTACATAATTAACGATATCTTGTAATACATCGCTTTCAGAAACACCTTTTAGTTTTTCTTCCCGTTTTAATACGAGGCGATGCTTGAGGACTGGCTTGATCAAAAATTTAACATCATCCGGTATAACATAATTTCTATTTCTAACCAGGGCCAATGCTTGAGCTGCTTTAAATAAAGCTAAAGAGGCCCGGGGACTGGCTCCTAATTCAATGGATTGGTGTTTACGGGTTTCTTCTATTAATAAAACGATATATTCAACAATTGAAGGATGGATCTTAACCTGACTCCGCCGTTCCTGCCAATGCAATATTTCATCTGCCGTTGCCACTGCTTCCAATGAATCGAAAGGATTCCCGCAGCCATGACTTAAGAGGATCTTAATTTCTTCCTTTGCAGTTGGATAACCCATACTAATTTTCATTAAAAAGCGGTCTAATTGTGCTTCCGGTAATAGAAAGGTCCCTTCCATTTCAACAGGATTTTGCGTGGCTAAGACAATAAACGGTTTAGGCAGGCGCATGGTTTGTCCATCTACGGTAAATTGCCTTTCTTCCATTGCCTCTAATAAACTGGATTGTGTTCTCGGGACCGCTCTGTTTATTTCATCCGCCAATAGAATATTGGTCAGCACGGGTCCTTCACGAAAAACTAAATTATCCTTTTGCTTGCTATATACATAAAATCCAGTAACATCCGTGGGCATTAAATCAGGCGTAAATTGGATCCTTGTAAAACGACAATTTAATGAAATGGCAAAGGCTTTGGCCAACATGGTTTTCCCTAGTCCAGGTACATCTTCAATCAGTACATGCCCATCTGCCACCAAAGCAACTAATAACAATTCCGTAATATCCTCTTTGCCAATCAAAACCTTTGCAACATTTGATTTTAGCCTATTAAAAGCTGCCTCCAACATTTGTCTACCCCTCTTTTGTGCAATAAAGTTGTTAGTTACTATTATAGCAGACAAGGTCGAAAAAAGGCGTACGAACTATATCACGGATCGTTTTGCTGCTAGAAGGGAAAAACACTGAATTGTCCAATTATTAAAATAATAGAAGGGGGTATTATTATGTATAAAATAATTGATGGTCATGTGCATTTATTCCCTGAAAGATTAATGAAGGCAATTTTGGTTTGGTTTGAGAATGAAGAAAACTGGGAAATGCCTTTTAAATGGAGTGCTGAAAAACATATTGAATATTTACAGGGTATCGGAACTTCAGAAATGATGGTTCTGTGCTATACAAATAAAGCAGGAACCAGTGAGGGGCTAAATGAATGGCTGGCCGCTCTGGCCAAACAATATCCAGAAATAAGGCCCTATGCCGCAATACACCAGGACGATATGGATAAAGCTAAGATGCTCAAAGTCTTTTTGGACCAGCACCGTTTTTATGGTGTGAAAATTCATTCCTTTGTTCAAAGGGTGTCTGCCCTGGATGAAAGGTTCAAAGAAGTGTTACAATTACTGGCTGAACGAGAAAAAGGGTTAGTCCTTCATGCCAGCTCCATGCCGATCAACTCACCTTACATCAGACCGGATGATGTCGGGTTTTTATTGAGGGAATACCCAGGTTTAAAGATCATGGTCGCTCATTTAGGTTTACCGGAATTTCATAATCCGTATCTGAAGCTATTGGATAAATATGAAAATTTATTTTTGGATACGGCCTATGTTTTTGGCAACCAACGGTCTGATTTAATCTATGCCAAGAATAAGAGTAGGGAATTTTTGCGAGAAGCCCTAGAAAATTATGCCGATAGAATTGTCTATGGCAGTGACTTTCCTGTCATGGATTACCCCCCGGAAAGGGCCATTGAGCACATCCGTTCCCTTGTGCTGGGCGAGGAAAAAGAGGAGAAAATTTTCTGCTCTAATGCAAAGAAATTTATGGGCCTAAGCTAGGCCTTTGTTTACTTGTTTACTGTGCTCTAAAAAGAATTACATCGTCCCCATCTTGAGGAGGAAATAAAGATGAGGACGATATAATTTAAACAACCTTTTACATGTTTACCGAAGTAGTTGGCTTCGGTTTTATTAAAGGTGCACCAAGAGGAATAATGTTTCTTTCAAATACCGTGTTAATAATCATACCCCAGGCAGTATATAAGCCGAAGACACCACCAAGACCGATGAAATTTCCGGATACGATATGCCATTCATGGCCAATTACATTGAGATTCAAGAGGGTTACAACAATCACAGCTATATCAAGTGACAATACCATTAGAATGGTGCTTAGTGGGGTTTTAAAATATGCCGGCGTCCAGGATACCAGTGCAATCATCAGGGCGATCCAGGCCCAACCATCGATTCGAGCATCCAAAACCCAACCACTCTTAGCAGCATAAAATTTGAGCAGTAATTCCAGACCATTTACTAACATAAAAAAGGCTGAAAAAAAGAGAAAAATATTACCACCCAAAATATTGCCATGTTTCAATTCCATGGTAGCAACAAAAATTTGAACGACAAAACCACCTATTAGCCAGATACCAAGTAACGGTGCACAAGAAGAATCAACCTTTCCAGTGTGTATAGCATAAAAGGTAAAGCACGCTATTGCCAGTGCGACCAGGCCAGCCGGTCCTGGATTTGCTGCCTGTCCTTGAGACATTTAATAACCCCCTATTTAATATAAATTTTTCACGCTGGATAACTCACTGGATTGTTATGGCTCAGCCAATCATACTTCATGGGAAAATTAAACCACATACTTGCCAGCTGCTGAAACAACCGCCGCAATCCCCTGCCGCATAAGAATGGTGCTCTGGGGAGTGTACTGGGCTAGCAACTCCAAATCACTTATACGTTTTGTCAATTCTTCACCTTCGGCAACGGTTGCCAAAATATTTTTAGCGGCTTGCTCCATCATACCAATATTCGAATGGATAAAGCATTTAGCCATGCTCAGCTTTAGTTCTGCTTTGTCTGCACCATCCCTGGCCAAGGCCTTTTGAGCCCGCAGCAGGGCACTTTCCATGCCAAACACCTGCGTCAACATATCTGCCAGTTTACCGATGACTTCCTGCTGACTAAGCAGTCCGTTGCCAAACTTGTTAATTCCGGCCCCCAGAGTATATAGGAAGATGTCCTTCGCTGCCTGTACCAAGTCCTCTTCACTTTGACAGGCCGCCATGCCCGCTGCAATTTTTGACTGAACCTGTTCAATGGCTTCCTTCAAGGGAATGTCCCCTTTGAGCCCACGGCGAACCAAGGTGCTGGTAGTCACAACCCGGTTAATTTCATTGGTTCCTTCAAAAATACGGTAAATTCTGGCGTCCCGGTATAGTCTTTCAATGGGGTACTCGGAAGTGAAGCCATAGCCGCCATGAATTTGCACCCCTTCATCAACCGCAAAGGCTTGCACTTCAGTGGCAAATACCTTATTCATGGAGCATTCCATGGCATATTCTTCAATACCCCTGGCAGCCACCTGACCCCCGTCATGGCCTGAAATATCCAGGGAATGCATCATTTCATCCAACAGACCTCCGGTACGATAAACCATACTCTCAGCCACATAGGTTCTAACCGCCGTCTCAGCCAATTTTTCTTTAATCAGGCCAAATTCGGCAATGGGTTTGCCAAATTGGATGCGTTCGTTAGCAAAGGATGCCGCTAGTTCCAAGGCCTGTTTGGCAATACCCGTTGCATTGCCGGCCAGTTTGTAGCGACCCATATTCAAGATATTAAAAGCAATGACATAGCCTTTGCCAATTTCATACAAAATATTTTCCACCGGAACTTTTACATCTTCCAGTATTAAGGTTCTGGTAGAAGATCCCTTGATACCCATTTTGTGCTCTTCCGGACCCGTTGAAAGACCTTCTGAATTGGCGTCAACAATAAATCCGGTAAACTTTTCCCGGTCTATCTTCGCAAAAACAATAAATACATCGGCAAATGCGGCATTGGTAATAAATTGTTTGGCACCATTTAGGATATAGTATTTACCATCGGGACTAAGCACAGCGGAGGTACTGATGGCCATAGCATCCGTACCCGCCCCCGGTTCAGTCAAAGCGTAAGCCGTAGCGATTTCGCCCATGACAATGCCCGGTAGATACTTTCGTTTTTGCTCATGGGTGCCGAAATAGACGATCGGCAATTGACCAATTCCGGTCTGGCCCCCGTGGGTCATGGCAAAGCCACCGGCCCAACCCATGCACTCAGCAATAATGCTGGTGCTAATTTTATCCATGGCAAAACCCTCATATTCTTCCGGAACATCGGTTCCCAGTAAACCCAGCTCACCAGCCTCCATTAATAGCTTTTTGTTAAGCCCATCTTTTTTGTATTCTAAGTCATCCATCACTGTCAAAACGTTATCCTTTACAAAACCCATGGCAGTTTTATAAATCATTTTATGTTCTTCTGTAAAATCCTCGGGAGTAAAAATATCCTGTGGATCGGTTTGACCAAAGAGAAAACTACCGCCTTTCGGTAAGTTGCCCATTTATTTCACCTCTCCTTTTAATTGCTCTGGCTGCGTTTGCCAAATAGCCAGCTTACTTGATTTATCCAACCTATTTGCCTGTATAGTTAGGCTTGCGTTTTTCTAAAAATGCTCCTAAACCTTCTTTAGCATCTGCACTGGCAAAGGCAGTAACAAATGCCTGTATTTCAAAGGCCAGACCGGCATGAATATCAACATTGCTGCCTGTATTAATCGCTTCCTTCGCCATCTTGATAGCCACTGTGGGTTTGCCGGCCATCCTCTTGGCTACTGCCTTGGCTTCTTCCAGCAGTGTATCAATTGACACAACTTTATTTACCAGGCCAATTTTTTCAGCCGACGCAGCATCGATGATGTCACCCAGGAAAATTAATTCCTTCGCTTTGGCTGCACCAATCAACCTGGGTAGGCGTTGTGTTGCTCCATTACCTGGGATAATACCCAAGCCGGTCTCGGGTAAACTGAATTTAGCATTGTCGGCAGCCAAGCGGTAATCACACGCCAAGGTTAGCTCACAGCCTCCCCCGAAAGTAAACCCACGAATGGCTGCGATAACCGGTTTGCCTAGATTTTCTATTTTATCTACACAGGTTTTGGAACCCTGGCAAAATTGATACACCTCTACCGGAGTAAGGGTAGCCATTTCTGCTACGTCAGCACCGGCAGCAAAGGCCTTTGATCCGGCACCGGTAATAATAACGGCCTTAACTGAGTCATCAGCCTGCAGTTCGTCGGCGGCTTGGGCTAGTTCACTGTATACTTTACTGTTCAGAGGATTCATGGGCGGACGGTTTAGGGTAATAACAGCCACACCGTCTTCTTTATTTAACAAAATTGTTTCATAGGACATGAAATTTCCCCCTTTGAGGTAGTTTATTTTAATGACCTGTGCCGAAAGAATCCCAGTAGGGAATCGGTTACTCTTACAGATTCCCTACTTTGGCAGCTTAAAAGGATGGTTATAAAAATTCAAAGCACAGATCCTTATTTTTTATCGTAGTCGTACCATCCCGCATTGGTCTTCTTGCCTAAGCGTCCGGCTCTTACGATCGATTTCAAGGTGAAAGGAGGATTCCAGTTCGGATTCTTGGTTTCATTATAGAAATACTCCGCAACAAACATAGAAATATCGATGCCGGTAAAGTCCATTAGTGTGAAAGGGCCCATTGGATAATTTAAGCCGAGGGTGACTGCTGTATCAATATCCTTGGGTGTCGCTACCCCCTCTTCTACCAGGCGCACAGCCTCAAGGAATTGGGGCATCATAACCCGGTTTACGATGAAGCCGGGGGTGTCCTTCTTAACCTCTACCGGTGTCTTGCCAAGGGCCTCGGCAAGCTCAAATGAAGTTATCAACGTTTCATCACTGGTCTTATGACCCCTGATGATTTCTGCCAATCTCATAACCTGGGGCGGATTGAAGAAATGCACCCCCACAACCTTATCGGGACGGTTGGTAGCGGCAGCAATCACGGTGATGGACATAGAAGAAGTGTTGGTGCCTAAAATTACCTCGGGCTTACAGATTTTATCCAGTTTTTCAAAAACACTCTTCTTTAGATCCAAATCTTCAATAACTGCTTCAATTACATAATCAACGGATGAGAGATCCTCCAAATTGGTGGTGGTAATAATCCTCGTTAGTATTGCAACTTTTTCTTCAAGGGTCATTTTCTGCTTCTCGATGTTCTTGTCCATCAGCTTGCCCATTCTGCCCAGAGCGGCATCTAGAAAACGCTGTTCCACGTCGCAAAGTACCACCTCAAAACCCTTCATCGCTGCCAGATGAGCAATGCCGCCGCCCATTGAGCCGGCTCCAACTACCCCAACTTTTTGAATAGCCATTTAACATACCTCCATCAATCGTATTTTTATATATTTAGCAAGGATGCTCCTGATTCTTCAGTAGCAACTTAGTCAATAATGCCTTTCCCCTTCAAGTCAGCAATTTCACTGTGGTTATAACCAAGTAATTTGCTGAGAATAGTCTCCGTATCCTGTCCCAGGGCTGGCGAACCGCGCCACACAGTACCCGGCGTCTCACTCATTTTAGGAACAAAGCCAAAGGCTTTAACTTCTTTACCAAGGGTCTGGTCTTCATAATTGATGAACATACCCCTCGCCTGCCAGTGCGGGTCTTCATAAATTTCTGCAATGGTTTTAGCAATGCCAAGGGGCACCCTGAATTTACTTAGATGATCTTGTATTTCCTGGGCCGTACGCACTTCCATCCAGGCCTGTGTCCTACGCTCAAGTTCTTGGCCAATGGGAGACGCTACTGCTTCCCGTGAGGCAGCCGCTTCCTGAAAGGGGAACTCGGTTGGATCCAACTCCAGTGCCTGTAGGAAACGACCATACACATCTGGACCATAGGCACCGATATACACATACCTTCCATCCGTCCCTTTATACATGTTAGCCGGCTGAAAAATCGGTATCTTGTTGCCAAACCGACCTTTTAATACACCGGCATTCATCCAGCAGGAAAAAGCATCATCCAAAACCCTTGCCATGGCCTCGACTTGGGCCACTTCTACAACTTGCCCTTTGCCTGTCTTCATGGCATGAACGTAAGCTGCCGTAATTCCATTGGCTGCTATCAGGGCAGCTATATAGTCGTTGATAAACGAGGCCGCGTACTGCGGGGGCCTAGGCTCCGGAAAACCATTAAGAAACATATAACCACCCTCAGCCTGACCGATAGGATCATAGGATCCCCGATTGCATATTTCGGGATTACCACCAAACTGAGGTCTGCCAAAACCACTGATGTGGGCAATAATTAATCTGGGGTTAACCTCAAATAACATTTCGTCGGTAATGCCTAGCTTTTCGATCCAAACCATATTCTCAACCCAGACATCGGAAATCTTGATCAGAGAAAGAAAGATTTCCTTTGACTCTGGTATCTTCATGTTTGTATTAAGAGTAAAACTCAATCTGTTCCTAGCACCCTGAATCCAAGCGGCACTGATGGTCCTATCGCCGTTTGTTACCTGTGGAGACTGGCCACGATAGGGATCACCTATTTTCGGTCGCTCGATCTGAATTAGCTCTGCGCCAAAATCACTAAGCATCGTTGCAGCAAAGGGTGCAGCTACTATCGTTCCGCTAACCAGTACTCTCATGCCTGAAAGAGGTCCGTATACTGGAGCTAATGCGGGTGCCGGAATACGCTCAATTTTTTCCCATTTTTCCATTTGATTTGCTCCTTCGCAATTTTTCCTCCCACCAGGTTGAAACATCCCTTTATTAAGGCCTTTCCAGCAGAATAGCCAATCCCATTCCGCCACCAATGCAGGCGGTACAAACACCGTAACGTACCTGACGCTCCATCATTTCGTAGGCCAGTGTCATTGCTATTCTGCTGCCAGTCATTCCTAAGGGGTGACCCATAGCCAGACCGCTTCCATTAACATTCAGTTTAGGATACATAACCTCTGACTCGTTCATATATACATCCATCATTCTTAAACAACCAAGAACCTGTCCGGCAAAGGCTTCATTAATTTCATACAGGTCAATATCTGTCATCTTTAGGCCAACTTTATTGAGCAATTTGGGAATTCCATAGGCCGGGCCTAAGCCCATAACCATGGGATCACAAACACCAATAGCATAATCCACAATATAGGCCATGGGTTCAAGACCCAGGGATTTGGCCTTTTCTTCCGACATTAACACAAGGGCAGCAGCACCATCATTCAAACCCGTAGCATTGCCGGCAGTAACGGTTCCATCTTTTTTAAAAGCTGGTTTTAGCTTAGCCAATGATTCCAAGGTAGTGTCTGGCTTCGCATGTTCGTCCTTGGAAATATAGGTACTGCCCTTTCTACTTTTAATTTCAACGGGAACAATCTCCCTTTCAAACCTGCCTCTCTCTACCGCTGCTTTATTTTTCATTTGACTTTCATAGGCAAAGAGGTCTTGATCCTCCCGTGAAATTTCATATCGCTCAACGATATTTTCGGCAGTAACACCCATCCATACTTGAGGATACATCTGACTGGGAGCAGCATTCATATGGGACATTTCATTGGCACATTTAAGTTTTTGAGAGTTGTTCTTGAAGCCTTCATAGCGCACATTAAGGGGCAAATAGTAAGGAGCACGGGAAAGGCTTTCCGCACCACCTGCCACCACAATCTCTGAGACACCCGTCAATATTTCATGCCAGCCGGATACAATCGATTGAAAGCCGGAGCCGCAGATTCGATTAACCTGCATGCCATGAGCGTTTTCACAACCAGCCAGCAAAGCCGCATGACGTCCTAGGTTGGTTACATCCATGGAACCTTCTACATGGCCCATGATCACCGACTCAACGGCTTTGGGGTCAAGATTCGATCGTCTTACTGCTTCCTTAACGGCTATGGCAGCAAGGTCTTCTACCGGCACTGTCTTAAGTCCGCCCAAGAAGGCCCCAACCGGCGTTCTGGCAGCACTTGTAATCACAACTTTTTTCATCCTTTTCCCTCCATTTGGATCGTTATCTATCAAAAATAGAATTAACCGCTTATTAAATTAGCCGTCATCTTTTTGGCTCTCTTTACTGGTTTTGCCCTGTATCACCACCTTTTAAATTATCTGAGTGCACTCGTTAATAGCTATTAAGAGCAAAACCCATACCAATTTTAAACTCAAATGTAAAAGAATTAAAAATAGTCCAAATTTACTCAATAAACAGTAAATTTGGACTATTAAGCCGCTAATTATTTTTTTAGTCACTACCCAACCCTTAAGGTAGTTGCAAAATGTCTACCACTTTTTGTCTCTATTCGTATACAATTTTCTAAAAATGCAACCTTAGGACTCCATGACTTTGGTTTTTCTATAAAGCATACTTCGGTGGATTCCTAAACGCAGAGCCGCTTCCCCTACTCTACCGTGACATTCAGTAAGTACTTGATTGATATATTCCTCCTCCACCGCTTTTAAAACACTTTTCAAGGTTCCCTTATAGGGTATCTTTTTTTCTGTATAATCCTCATCCACCGTACTTGATTTTACTTTGCCGCCCAAAATAAAATCATCATCAAAGGCCAAGTCATCATTAATGGATGTGACTACCAGTCTTTCCGTAACATTGCGTAACTCCCGTATATTACCAGGCCAACTATAATGAAGAAAGACCTCTTTGGTCTTGTCGGTAAACTTTTTGCTCAATGCGTATTTTTTATTTAGTTCCTGTAAAAACTTGTTGGCCAAAACACAAATATCCGCTATCCTTTCCCTGAGGGGTGGTAAATATAATGGGATAACATTCAGTCGATAATATAAATCACTGCGAAAGGTATTTTCCTTTATCATGGTTTCTAAGTCTCTATTTGTAGCAGAAATGATTCTCGTATTGATCCTGCGGATGACGGTACTACCTAACCTTTTAACCTCACCCGTTTCCAATACCCTTAGTAGTTTTGATTGCATGGATAATGGTAATTCACCAATTTCATCCAAAAACAAGGTTCCCTTATCAGCAACCTCAAACAGTCCCAGTTTTCCCTTTGGGTTTGCTCCGGTGAAAGCACCCGGCTCATAGCCAAAAAACTCTGATTCTAATAATTCGTTGGGAATTGCCGCACAATTCACCGGAATCATTGGCTCATTGGATCGAAGACTATTTCGATGGATATACCTGGCAATTACCTCTTTGCCGGTACCAGATTCCCCATATAGGATAACGGAGCTGTCTGCCTTAGCGATAACATTACAAGATGCAATAATTTTACGCATTTTTCTGCTTCTTGCCACCGGCAGCCTTAAATCCAAATCTACCTCACCCAGGTATTCCGCAGCGGATTTATACCTTTCTGTTTCTATTCTTTTCTTTTCTAAACTGGCCCGATATTTCGCAAAAATATCATTGTCCCGGGCATTGGTAATTACCATTGCGACATTATTATCTTTATCAATAATGGGTATGCTGGTACACATTAAATTTGTTCCCATGCAGGTCCTTACCATGGCCGTAACCACCGATCGCGTTTCTAAAGCCTCCCAGGCCGGTGATCTGTCATATAAACCTTTACTGACCAAGTTTTTCACATTGCTGCCAATTATTTCATCATGACTAATTCCCATCATTTTTCTTGTTGACGGATTAGCTAGAATAACATAGCCATCTTTGTCTGTAACAAGAATAGGATCATACGAATTAGCAAATACCTGCTCTAAATCAATCAAATCACTTTTCTCAAGCTCTTTTACTGATTTATTTTGGTGATAGAGTTGTTGAGCAGCATTCGATCTATTGAATTTAGAAGCCATCTCATCTCCTCCATTCAAAGAAAAAGCATTACACCCATCCACAAGCTGCAAATATATTAAAATAATTTCTTTAGTATAAGTTGATCGGCCTGGTACAAACAATAATTTTATTACTAAAATCATAGTACAGGTTGCATAAGTTTTCAATAATTTGGAATATTTAATCTACTTTAGTTTTCGACTTGAATTTATTTATTGACCTATAAAACTACAATGCAAGTCTGTTTTACCAAATTTATCTCTATTTGTGGTATGTTTCAATACCTTTCCCGGGGTAAATTTTACCCACATTTTAGCTAATACTTTGTCCTACTTCTTCGGATAAATAAAAAGAGGCTGTTTTTGCCTCTTTTACGTTTTTTACACCTTATCAAATTAGATTTCCGGTCTGGGACCAGCTTTAAATCTGTGGCCCTGGCATTTCTCACGAAGCTTATTTTCTATACTAGGCCAATCTAAACTGAACCCCATGGCCTCCCCGGGGATAGCACCACTCAATATTATCGTGGGGACAGGCGATGCGGCAGGCACCGCATTCCAGGCAGCCTTCATAGCCCACGGCAATACGGCCATCCCTCCATTCATAGACCCTGGCGGGACAAAACACGGTACAACTTTTTTCCGAACACTTCTCTGCGCAGACGGATTGGTCTTTAATGACCAGATGGGATTGTTGGTCAGGCTTCCAGCGGTTTAGATATAATTTATCATCAATATTAACTTCCTTATCCAGGTACTTTAAACCTTGCCTTGGCTCACTCATTATTTCACCGCCTTCCAAGCTCGATAAATATCTTTAGCCATAGAGTACATGGATCTGCCGCCCAAGAATTTCTGGGCAACAAGCTTTTGTTTGTCACTTTTGCTGGTACCATCCACCGTTAGCATTTCACGCAGAGCCATATTTGCTGCTGGTATATACTGGTTGAAATATTGGGGCCTGTTCTCAAACAGTTCCGCGGTATCTTTATATTTTTTCAGGTCTGAGATAACAAAGCTATCCCATAGTTTTTCTTGATAGTGAGACAAGGCCCGTTCATTAAATTCACCAATTTCATAGGCCCTAAGGATTGCCTCTGCTGCCAATTTACCCGAGGTCATGGCTAAATTACTGCCTTCCCGATGGATACTATTGACCAGTTGAGCCGCATCACCCACCACCACAACACCATCCCCCACCATTTTGGGAATGGCGTTATAGCCTCCCTCAGGAATTAAATGGGCATAATACTCCACCGGCTCACTCTTCCGAACCAGTGGGCGGACCATCGGGTGATTTTTTAAATTTTCCAGCAGGTCATAGGGCCGGATCTGCCTTTCCCGCATCTGGGAAAGCAGTGCCCCCACACCAACGGAGATATGCTCCTTGTTGGTGTAAATAAAGGATGTCCCCACCATGCCCAGGGTACCACTGCCAAAGATTTCGATGGTGGTTCCCATGCCCGATTCTAGGTTGAACCGTTCTTCAATAACCTGGGCAGGAAGTTTCAATACCTCCATCACCGCCAAAGCCACTTGCTGAGGCTGCCATTCCTTATGAAAACCCAGCTCCTTCGCTAAAAGTGAGTTTACTCCGTCGGCCAGCACCACAACATTGGCATAAAGATCCCCGTCCGGTCTAGTGGTTCGAATCCCTACCACCTTGCCATTCTCGACAATGCAGGATTCCACCGTGGTTTCATTAATAATGAGGGCACCTGCTTCGGTGCACTTGCGGGCAAACCATTGGTCAAATTGGCCCCGAAAAACCGTAAAGCAGTTATAGGGTTCTTCCGCCCAGGACTGACCTTTATAGCCAGTGGTCACCACTGAATCTTCGTCCATTAGCCAAAACCTTTGTTCAACCACTGGTCGCTGTAAAGGGGCTTCTTTCCAGAATTCCGGTATTAATTCTTCCAGCATGGCACGGTAAAGAACACCGCCCATCACATTCTTTGCTCCCGGGTAATCACCCCGCTCAATTACCACCACAGATAAACCTGCCTTAGCCAATTTATAGGCTGCGGCAAGGCCCGCAACCCCGGCCCCAACAACAATCGCATCAAACTTTTCAGGCACAGCGAGTCCCCCCTTCACCCTTTGCCGTGTCCCTAGAACCTTTTCCTTTAAATAATTCCCGGAGGGGTTCGATTAATGAAGGTACTATTTTGGTGGCATCCCCAACAATGCCATAGGTACATTCCTTAAATATGAGAGCCTCCGGATCAGAGTTGACGGCAATAATGACATCTGAGCCGCGAATGCCAACCAGATGTTGAATGGCCCCTGAAATACCTAAGGCAAAATAAATTTTGGGTGCCACCGTTATTCCGGTTTGCCCTATCTGATATTTATGGTCCAGCCAGCCTGCCTCCACAGCAGCCCTGGACCCCCCCACTTTGCCGCCAATGGCTTCGGCCAGGCCATAGCAGGTTTTCTGGAAATTTTCCTTATCCCCCAGTCCACGGCCACCAGCCACAATTATTTCAGCGTCTTGGAGATTAATTTTATCCCCTTGATCTTGGACAATCCTTAACACCTGGGTGAGCATATCTGCCTCATTTAAGTCTACTTCCGATTTGATCAGAATACCCTGCCGCCCAGGCACTGGTTTGGCCATCTTCATAACCTTAGGACGAACCGTTGACATTTGGGGACGGTGATTTTTGGAAATAATGGTAGCCATGATATTTCCGCCAAAGGCGGGTCGTGTGGCTAACAGTAAGCGCTGTTGCAAATCAATATCCAGCACGGTGCAATCGGCGGTTAATCCGGTTTCTAGTTCGGTGGCCACTGCTCCGGCTAAATCACGTCCTGTTGTAGTTGCACCCATTAATATGATCTCCGGTAAGTATTGCTGAACCAGTTTAACAAAAACCTGCATGTAGGTTTCCGCCCGATAGTAACGAAGTATCGGGTCATCTACAAGGTACACCTTATCCGCCCCATACTCATAAAGCTTAGTTTCCGAACCGCAAATTTGGTAACCAAGGATAACCCCGGCAAGTTCGACACCTAATTTATCGGCCAATTGCCGTCCCGCCCCTAATAATTCCAGGGAAACCGGCGCAATCTCACCTTCCCTTTGCTCAATAAACACCCAAACTCCTTTATATTTACCTAAATCCCCACTAAGCTGGGCTGCCGCTTCGGTGGTCGGAGTTGTTTCCGATTCTTGTTTTTCAGGCAGCTTCTGGCTGGCAACGTATTCGGTGGTATCAAGCTGCTTGGCCAGTTCTAAGGCAGTGACTGGACAGACTCCGACACATTCACTACATTCAATACACTTATCCTCAATTACCTGGCATAGGCCGTCTTCATTTATAAAAAGTGCCTCATGGGGGCAAGCTGTGATGCATGCCTGACAGCCCATGCAGGCAGGTGTTACTTTGACTGCCATGTTAATCACCCCTTAGTATTTCTTAAACTACTTTTTGAGATAATTTTTGCACCAAAAGATCAACAATATCCTTTTCCGAACCCTTTAATATTTCCCCTTGACCCCTTTGGGCAGGGGCAAAAATTTTATTAACCGAAGTTGGGGAACCCTTCAGACCCATTTGGCTAAGATCTGCCTTTAGGTCTGCTGCTCCTAAGATAATGGGTTGGTAGCGGGCTGCCTGTATGAGATTGGGCAGGCTTTCATATCTTAATTCATTAATTTCCTTTTCCACGGTAATCAGGCAGGGTAGTTTTGCCTTAACCACTTCATAACCATCATCTAGTTTGCGATGAACAGTTACTTCCCTTTTGTCATTGTCCACATCTTCAATCTCCTGTACATAGGTGAGTTGCGGCAGGCCTAATCGCCTGGCAATACCTGGGCCCACCTGGGCGGTATCCCCATCAATGGCCTGCTTGCCGCAAAATATCAAATCAATGGGCTCCTTGCCGCTAATCACGTCAATACCCTTGGCCAGAATATAACTGGTGGCCAGGGTATCCGAACCGGCAAAGGCCCTATCACTTAAAAGATAACCCTCATCGGCGCCTAACATAATGCATCTTTTTATCACCTCTACGGCAGCAAGTGGACCCATGGAAATAACGGTTACCTTTCCGCCAAAACATTCTTTTATCCGAACTGCCTCTTCCACCGCATGACTATCATAGGGGTTTATAATGGCAGGTGCACTGGATCGATCTAAATTGTTTGTCTCTGGATCAATACGAACCTCTGTGGTATCGGGAACTTGTTTTACACACACTAGAATATGCATAGCATCACCCCTTATAAATTAAACAAGCATCATTATTTTAAAAATTAGCAATTCAATACTTAGTATTCATATTTTTATTAATTTTATCAAAAACAGAGTCATATAACTGTTAATTTTATCACACTTTTGGAAAATTTTATCCTCCTTACAGTTTCGCTCGTATATAATATACTTTGTGTTAGATTTGGAGATATTGACAGCAAAGATAATCATCAAACTGGAGGAAGATATGGGTCTATACCAATTTCAAGTCTTTAAGACCGTAGCCGATAAGAATAGTTTTTCTGGGGCGGCACAGGCTTTATTCATTTCCCAACCGGCCGTCAGTATGCATATCCGATCCTTAGAAGACCATTTCAAAACAAAGCTTTTTGAACGCACCAGCCAACAAATCACGATTACAGAATCAGGACGTATCCTCTACGGGTACGTGGATAAAATCCTAACCCTCATTGATCAGGCGGAAAAAGATATTTCTAACTTTACCGGTCATATCCAAGGTCCTTTGTCCGTGGGAGCAAGCTTTACGGTGGGTGAATATGTCATCCCCAGGGTGCTGGGTATCTTTAATAAGGACCACCCACAGGTAAAGGCAAAGCTTTTGGTCACCAATACAGAACACATTGTAAATATGGTTTTAAAACATGAATTGGACCTAGGTTTGGTGGAGCACGGCGTAGATGCCCCAGAATTGATCGTCACTCCCTTTATGCAGGATGAACTGGTGATTGTGTTTTCACCAGACCACCCGTTGGCCAATCGAAAGTATATCTCCATCGAAGAACTGGTGAAGTTGCCGCTGGTTTTGAGAGAGATGGGCTCGGGAACTAGAAAAATTGCCGAGGAGCGTTTAGAGGAGGTGGGGGTTAATCTGGCTAAGCTAAATATGGTCATGGAACTTGGCAGCACCGAAGCTGTCAAAGAGGCGGTGGAAGCTGGTTTTGGTACTACGATTCTTTCCAAGTGGGCCGTACAAAAGGAACTAAAATTAGGCACGCTGGTGCCCGTTCAGATCAAGGAAATGCCCCTACGGAGGGAATTTTATCTGATTCATCACCAAAATAAATTTAAACCCCCAGTGGTGGAGGAATTTATCAATTTTCTTTTTGACTATCGGCAAAAAATTCAAATTGCTTGATTCCCTCGTAACGGGCCATGAGCCCTGCGCTAAGGACCTTTAAGCACAATATGCACAAAAAGGCCCATGGCTGACGGCTAAAAGGGAGTGCCATAAACTACTTGCTCGTAGCTGGCTGCTCCCTTTTTATTGCTTATTTTATATACCCAGTGCAAAAATTAAGGTGATACTAAACACTGCCATGATTAGTGATGCCACTAAACCAACTATGAAGGGCCTGATTCCTACGGTTCTCATATCATTAAAGCTAGTCAACAAGCCAACACCTGCCATGGCGGTAACAATTAGAAACTTCGAAAGTATCTGGGAATTACTTAAAAAGCTTGTCCACACTGCGCTATTCAACCAAATGGTATCACCAAAGGTACGCAGGCCAGCCATGGCCAGGAAACCTACCACAAACCAGGGGAAGATTCTAAAATAGTTCACCCTTTGACCTTGGCCACCGGCAACATCCTTTTGTCTCCTGGTATAGATCACACCCAGGATCAACACAATGGGAGCCAGCAACACGGTACGGGTCAATTTAACCACCGTGGCAATTTGCCCGGCTGGATCACTATAGGCAAAGCCCGCAGCCACCACCTGTGCGGTTTCGTGGACAGCAACCCCAGCCCAAGTACCAAACTGCATGTCTGTTAGCAACAGTACTTTACCGATTAAGGGATACAGGAAGATCGCCAAAACCCCGAAAATAGTAATGGTTGCAACGGAGAAGGTTACTTCCTCGTCCTTGGCATCAATGGCCGGAGATGCTGCCACAATTGCTGTGCTGCCGCAAATGGCTGTTCCAATACCGATCAGTGTAGCCAGTTTATCCGGTAAGCCCATTTTTCTACCAAAGAAATAGGTTGCTGTAATGGCAAAGGTAACACAGACTACAATAATCATTAAGGCCTTTGATCCAGTGGTAACCACCGTGATAAAGCTTAGGCCAAGCCCCAGTAAGAAGATGGCGGCTTTAAGGACCTTTTTCATAGCGAAATTTATACCCGGCTCAAAAAGCTTATTAACACCTACCGTATTTTTTACCAACATGCCCAGGAGAATGGCAATGATTACACCACTGATCGGCTTTTGACCACCAATGACAATACTCTTGTGAATAAACTCTGATACGTAAGCAATAACAAATGCTAAGATCATGCCTGGAACGATACTGTTTCTGATGCTGTTGTCCAATTTCATCGATGCCAACCCCTCATGTCAATTTCTTTTGTCATGTTAAATTCTACGAGGTTGTCACACTAAAGTAAAATACTTATAAATTATCAACCCCATAATGTTTAACTTATGACAGAAAATTAATTAAATTCGCAACCCATCCACAAAGAAAAAAGGAGTGCCGCAAAACTACTTGTTTAGTAGCATGCGACACTCCTTTTCATTTCATTAATTGGCTATGTACTGATTAATTCAGCACCCCAGATTGATACCATTAAAGTCTTCGCTGTCTCATTATCCGGTTCAGCCTTGAGGATAAGATCTAAAAACTCTAAAGCCTGCTTGGTCTGGTTGCTCCGAATGGCGTTATTTATGACTTCGCTTAGATATAGCTGTTGTTTATAATAGGATAATTCCTGATAGTTTTTCAGCCAGGCGGCTATCTGTACACTTGCATTTTCGGCCAATTCTAATCTACTACCGGACTGACAGCCAAAGAAAACACTTAGGGCAGCGATGATAAACCAAAAATAACCCAAGGACTGGTTATTAAAAAGAAGCTTGGCGATAACCACTAGTCCCAGAAACCAGCAGAAGGTATCTATCATTCGCTTCATAATACCGCCCCCTTGTGAAAAACCTTTCTTTCATTATAAATAATAATAGGACTTTCTACAATAACCATTTCCCTCCAATTATATTGTACAGCGTAGATTAAAAAGAAAGGTTCCGCCTCCCCCTGTCACTATCGTAACATTGTCCTCGGAGGGGGATTCTTAAAAAACCTCCCTCTCCGAGGGGGTGTGACGGGGGGAGTCTTCCACATATGTCCAAATTTATCTGAAAAGTGACCCAACTCACAGCAACCTCCAATTTTTCGTGTTATCATATAATCAACTATTTATTGAAGGTAGGGATGCTAGGTGGGTTATCGGTTTTCAAGTACAAAGTTTAACAACCTTCTTGCCCAACTACAGAAGAACTACATCGTATATGCCCCGGTGCTCTTGAAGGGTAAGGGCCGCTTCTCGGATACGGATCTGGTGGGCTATGGTGAGATCAAGCAAATTGAAGATGTGGTCTTTGATCGCAAATCCTATTTTTCCCCCAAAGAAATTTATTACCCAATTAATCAAACCCTTTTTTATTTTACCGAAGAGGAGTATCGTGAACCACAAATTGACCAAAGGGGTATTATTATTTTCCTGCGTTCCTGTGATATTCACGCTGTCTCTCGCCTGGACAAAATCATGCTGCACAATGGACCCCAGGCTGATTACTATTATGAAGGACTCAGGAATAAACTAAAGTTTGTTTTAATGGATTGCCCCACAGGCTTTGATCGTTGTTTTTGTGTTTCCATGGGCACCAATGTAACAGAAAACTTCAGCTTCTCCCTTCGCCCAGAAAATGGCGACTTCCTCTGCCAAGTAAAGGAGGATCTGGACGGACTTTTTAACTCCCTTGGTACCCCCTGCGAAGTCACACCACAGTTTGTCAGGGAAAACCAGTTGGTTGTCACCATCCCGGCTAACCTGGATGAATCTGTGGCCAAATCTTCTATTTGGGATGAATATAATTCCCGCTGCATCGCCTGCGGCAGATGCAACACCTCCTGTCCCACCTGCAGTTGCTTTACCATGCAGGATCTATTCTATCAGGACAACCCCAAGTGCGGCGAAAGACGGCGGGTTTGGGCCAGTTGCCAAATCGATGGTTTTACCGATATGGCTGGTGGACACAGCTTCCGTCAAGAAAAGGGCCAACGCATGCGTTTCAAGGTTTTGCACAAGGTCTATGATTTCAAGAAAAGATTTGGCATCCACATGTGTGTGGGGTGTGGCCGTTGTGATGATGTGTGCCCTGAATACATTTCTTATGCCAATTGTGTAAATAAATTGGCAGCTGCCATGCAGGAGGTGAAAAACCGTGACCAATAACCCCTATTTACCCTTTAAAGCGGAGATTATCCGTGTTACCAAAGAAACAGACATTGACTGGACCTATCGTTTGGCCTGTGCTATAAAACCCCAGTGGGGTCAGTTTGTGGAAGTATCCCTCCCCGGCGTTGGCGAATGCCCGATCTCCATCAGCGACTTTGGTGAAGGATACATTGATATGACCATCCGAAGGGTGGGCAAAGTCACCAATGTTATTCACCTTCTGGACGAAGCGGATCATCTCTTTATCCGTGGCCCCTATGGCCATGGCTTCCCTGTGCCCCAGTTCACTGGCAAACACTTGATTATTGCTGCCGGCGGCACTGGTCTGGCACCGGTTAAAAGCATGATTAATTATTTTTACCACAACCCGGGGCTACTGGCTCAAATGAATCTTTTGGCTGGCTTTAAAAGCCCCTCCGACGTTCTTTTCCAACAGGAACTGGCCCACTGGTCCAAGGCTTTCCCCGTATTCCTCTCGGTTGATAAAATTTCCGGGCAGGAAAATCCTTTGAACTGCCATGAATGCCTCATTACCAAATTGGTGCCAGAAATACCCATCCCAAACCTGGACAATGTGCGAGGGATTATCGTAGGGCCACCGATCATGATGAAATTTACGGCCCAGGAATTTTTAAAACGAGGCATTGCTGAGGAAAACATCTGGGTTTCCTTTGAGCGAAAAATGTGCTGTGGCATCGGCAAGTGCGGCCACTGCAAGATAGATGATACCTATATATGCTTGGAAGGCCCGGTCTTTAACTATACCAAAGCCAAGGGTCTATTGGACTAAGGGGGTAAGAAGCAATGGATATAAACACCAAGAAGGTTATGAAAAATGCCTGGCGTATTACCAAAACCCGTGATCGAACCTGTCTGCGCATCCGAGTGCCCGGTGGTCACCTGCCGGTTAAATTCTTACCTCTTATTCAGGACATAGCCGAAAGGTTTGGTAACGGCACCATCCATATTACCACCCGGCAGGGCTTTGAAGTACCAGGTATCCCCTTCACCAAAATGGCAGAAGTAAATGCCCTGTTAGCACCGATTATTCAAGAACTGGAGATTGACCGGGGCGTATCCCTGGACCATCCTACCCTGGGATATCCTGCCGCTGGCACCCGCAATGTCTCTTCCTGCATTGGCAATCGGGTTTGTCCCAATGCCACCTTTGATACCACTTCCCTAGCCTGGGAGGTGGAGAAAACCATCTACCCCAATGATCCACATGTCAAGATTGCCATCACAGGTTGCCCCAATGACTGTATTAAGGCCCATATGCAGGATATTGGTATCATTGGTCAAGTGGAGCCAATTTATGATGCCTCCCGCTGTATCGGCTGCCAAGCCTGTGTCAAAAACTGCAAAAAAGTTTCCACCGGGGCTCTAACCTTTGAGAATTACAAAGTAAAGCGAGACCCCCTGCGCTGCATTGGCTGCGGCGAATGTGTTTTAAAATGCCCCACTGCCGCTTGGACCAGAGGCGAGCAATGCTTCCGAGTAATTATCATGGGCCGTACAGGCAAGAAAAACCCCCGCATTGCCCGTAGTTTTCTGGAGTGGGTAGATCGCGACACCGTTTTAAAGGTCTGTGCCAACCTGTATACCTATATTGATCAATATATTGATCGTTCCCTGGCCAAAGAGCATGTGGGTTATATTGTAGATCGTACAGGCTTTACTACCTTTAAAGAAATGGTCCTGCAAGGAGTTACCCTGCCTCCCGGAGCCAGGGTTGCCAGCTTTATCGACTTTGGCGGCTATATGTACGATCGTAGTACCCACCTAGAATAATATTTATTTCTGTGCCGATCTCCCGTTGAGGTCGGCCTTTTATCATTGTCACAAAGTCTCATTGACTTAAACACAAAACCTGCATAAAATAGAAGAATAAAATGAATGATTATTCATTTTATTCTTCGTGAGGTGATTTTGACATGGTGTATCGGCAAACTAATTAAAGTAACAGAAAAACTGCAAACGAAAAAAAAGGAAATATTGAGGGCTGCCCGGGAAGTCTTTGCGGAAAACAGTTACCAGGGGACCTCCATTAAAGCCATCGCTAAAAAGGCAAAAATAGCCACTGGCACCTTTTATCTATATTTTACCAACAAAGATGCCCTCATTAATATGATTGTTGAAGAAATGTTTCATGAGCTTCTGGATTATATCAAAAGGGAGAGAGCAAATTACACAGACGGTTTCGATAAGCTGCAAGCTTCTATGGAAGCCTGTATTAAACTATTCATTCAGGAAAAAAACATGGCTAAAATCCTTCTGGTGCAGGTCCCAGGCGTCAACAATGCCTTTAATGTTAAGTTAATTGAAATTGAAAATGAACTCATCAAACTAACCAAGGAAGACCTGGACGAGCTAAAAAGTCAGGGCAGAATACCGGATGAGGATACCTTTATCACTGCCTTAGCCTTTGTGGGGAGTTTCCGTCAGGTAATTATCAATTGGCTGCGGCAAGGTAAACCAGAAAATCTGGAAGAGGTCTGTACGACTTTAATGAAATATAACTTGAGGGGAATGGGGAAATCCGATGTCAGCTGCTGATTATCTTTTTGTGAAATCCTTAAGTGTCAGTTATATACAAAGGGGAAAGACTGTCACTGCGCTGAACTCAGTTGATCTTTCACTTCCCCAGGGTAAAACAGGGGTCATCATCGGCCCCTCCGGCTGCGGTAAAAGTACGCTATTTAATGTGCTGGCAGGTTTAAATACCCAATATACCGGCCAGGTCCTGATCGATCAGCAAACACCCCGGGGCGGTGGGGAAACAGCCCTTATTTTACAGGACTACGGCTTGCTGCCTTGGAAAACAGTTTGGGAAAATGTCGTTTTAGGGTTGCAACTGAGAAAAAAAACACCTCAGGAAATCCAAACCCAAGCCGAAACAATGCTCAGTAAACTTGGGCTTTTATCAATGGCTAAAAGATACCCGGCCCAACTGAGCGGCGGCCAAAGACAGCGGGTGGCCATTGCCCGGGCCTTAGTACTGGAACCCAAGCTGCTTCTGATGGACGAGCCCTTTTCCTCCCTGGACGCCCTGACCCGGGAAGAAATTCAGGATTTCCTCCTGGAAATCTGGCGGGAAACGAAGTTGACCATTTTATTAATCACGCACAACATTGAGGAAGCAGTCTTTTTAGGGCAAAAAATCTTTGTCATGTCACCTGGTCCGGGTCAGATCGTTCAAGTAGCAGCAAATGAAATGGCCGGAGATTCCGACCTGCGGGGAAAGATTCCCTTTTTAGAAATGTGTAATTTCCTACGTTCGTTTTTGCACAGGAGGGACCAGTATGCGGCGGGTATTTAAAAATACCGAAAAGATATTTTCTTTCCTCTGGTCAGTGGCCCTACTCCTGCTGCTGTGGTGGCTGCTTGCCGTCCTATTAAAAAGCCCCGCCGTTCCACTGCCATTGGATGCTTTGCAAAGCTTTCTCCAAAACATCCAGGGAAATCTTCTGATCCATCTGGGAGTAAGCCTCTACCGGGTACTTATTAGTCTGGTCCTGGCCACCATCCTGGCTGTGCCACTGGGCCTCCTGCTGGGCAAAAACCCGGAAATGGATGCCAAAATAGCACCCCTGCTTTATATAACCTACCCCATTCCCAAAGTGGTCTTTATGCCTGTCTTTTTAATAATATTAGGAATCGGGGATAGTTCAAAAATACTTTTGATTACTTTAATCACCTTTTATCAAATCTTAGTGACTACAAGAGATGCAGCCAAAAACATGGCGAAGGAATATGTTTTTTCCCTAAAGTCCCTCGGTGCCACCTCCTGGGACCTCTACCGCCACGTTTATCTGCCTGGTTGCCTGCCGGCCATCCTCACCTCCCTCAGGCTGGGCTTAGGTACAGCCATGGCGGTGCTCTTTTTGGCCGAAACCTACGCCACCCAAACTGGCATCGGCTTTTTTATCATGGACTCCCTCAGCCGGATGAATTATGAGGAGATGTTTGCAGGCATTATCGCCATGGGCCTTATGGGTTTCTTCCTTTATGTCCTATTGGACCAGGCAGAAAAAATCCTGTGCTCCTGGGTTAATTTATAAACTTACAAAAGTTCACCTAAAAGATAACCCACTGAGAACAAAATGCTAAAAATCAACGACAAGCGGGCAGTTCCGGCCAATGTAGCATTGAGGGGACGCCCCTTTTTGGTCTTCATATCCTGAATCAGCGGCAGGGCAAAGGGCATCGCCAGCCAAGCGCAAAGCACCCAAGCCGAAGCAAGGTGCTGCAGCCACATAAGAAGTGGCACAGCAAAGGAAGCTGCCAACAGGAGAAAGTATTCCCACTGGGTAGCCACTGGTCCTAGACGAACTGCCATGGTTCTTTTGCCTGTTTTTTTATCCGTAGGCAGATCCCGGAAATTATTAACCACTAAAATAGCTGTTATTAAAAACCCCACGGGTAACGAGGCCCACCAAGCAGCGGTACTGACATGACCAGCCTGTACATAGTAAGTACCGCAGACAGCCACCGGCCCAAAGAAAATAAAGACAAAGATTTCACCTAAACCATGGTAGCCCAAGGGAAAGGGTCCGCCGGTATAGGCAATGGCCGAGATGATGGCGGCAATTCCCAGGGCAAGGATCAGCCAGCCGCCCACCCAGGTAAGATAAAGTCCCAGAGCAAAGGCAAGGGCAAAGACCAACCACATGCCCACCATAACCTGACCAGGCGTTAAGAGTCCTGCCTGGGTAACCCTTAGGGGCCCGGTTCTTTCTTTGGTATCAACGCCTTTCTTAAAATCAAATACATCGTTGGCCAAATTTGAACCAATCTGCAGCAGCAGTGCCACCAACAAAGCTGCTAGGGCTGGAAAAAAAGCAAAACCCTGTTCACCAATGGCCAGGGATGCACCCACAACAACAGGTCCCATGGCCGCTGGCAAAGTTTTGGGTCGGATGGCCAGCATCCAGATTTTAAAGGCACTTAGGTTTTCGGTAGATTGTGACATAGCAAATAATCCCCTTAAGAGTTGTATAGTATATGGTTTAATGGAATTCGTTTTTTTATGACAATTTCCTTCTCTAAAGAAAAAATCAGCTGTCAACCGTCGATCATCAGCCTTCAGCATTCGAAATCTTGGGTGAAAGCCATGGGCTTTTATGCCTGTTTTTTTAGGATCTTATGCTGCACAATTTGTTACAACCTAGAACACCCAAACTAGCATAAAGCTATTGACTTTCGGTTTAGGAATAATTAAGATAAAAATAATAAAATGAATGTTGGTTCATTCTTTGTATTGGTTATAGGAAGGTGGTTAATGAAGGTGAAATTTGGCAAAAAATTATTAATGGCCCTGGTCTTGCTATTGGCCATGTCCTTATTGGCTGGATGCACCCAGGAAAAGAAAACGCCCCAAAGAGAAGCACAGGAGCAATTAAAGATCGGCGTTTTACCCATTGAGGATATTATGCCGATGGTGGTGGCAGAGAAGAACGGCTACTTTGCCGAAGAAAATCTTCAGGTAGAATTAGTCCGCTTTCAAAGTGCCGTGGAGCAGGGTAACGCCATGCAATCAGGCAGCCTGAATGGGATGGTTACAGACATGATTGTGGCAACCCTGATGAAAGATGCCGGCTTGGATTTAAAGATGACCTCCATCACCCTAGGGGCCACTCCCCAAGAAGGTCGATTTGCCATTGTGGCCGCCCCCGGGTCTGATATTAAAACACTGCAAGATTTAAAAGGAAAAAGCCTGGGGATTTCCAACAACTCCATTATTGAATATGTTTCCGATGGCTTGTTAAAGGATGCCGGAATTGACCCCTCAGAGGTTAAGAAAACTTCCGTTCCCAAAATCCCTATCCGTATGGAAATGCTTTTTAGCAAGCAAATTGATGCCATTACCGTACCGGACCCAATGGTGACCTTTGCCGAGTTCAAGGGTGCCAAGGTGATCGCCCAGGATACCAGCCGAAATCTTTCCCAAGCGGTGATACTCTTTGACCAAAAAACACTGGCTGAAAAGAAAGACGCTGTGGCAAGCTTCTACTTGGCCTATGCCAAGGCAGTGGAAGATCTAAACAACAACCCGGAACAATACAAGCAGCTAATGGTGGAAAATGTAAACATTCCCGAACCAATAGCCAAGGATTACAGCCTACAGCATTATCCCCAACCCCAGGTACCCACCGAGGAAGATGTTAACAACATTCTCCAATGGATGAAGGAGAAAAACCTATTGAAACACGACTTGAAATATACTGATTTAGTGCAAAAGATTTAGGGCCGTGGGCTTTAAGCCGTCAGCCTGTTAGCCTTAGTGGTAGCGAAGGATCTTTTCTTTCATTTGGAAGGCTAGTCTTAAGATCCCTCGCTGTTGCTTAGGGGACATTAAATTTTCAATCTTTGATGGTGCTGAACCAAATGATGGATTTGAGCCATTATTTGGTTCAATCCTCTGAACATTATATGGATAATGCGAAACTAAAAACTTATGTTTGTTTAACATGTTATAAACATGATTTGCAACTCAGTCTCAGACAAGAGCCCTATCTTATCTTGATAATGGCATCTTTTTTTATTTGAAGGAAATCTTGATATCTGTTCCGTATTTAGCAACGTATTCTTCATCAATCATATCAACTGATTGATCACTAAAGGCTACAGGAATGTTAAAAATGATTTCTCTTATTTGTGGGTCTTCAAGATCAACAGTAGGTTTAACTAGAACATTTCTGGAATAAGGAAGAAAAAATGGGTTAACTTGATTAGGTGGAAATCTGCAATTACGTTCAAAATAAGGTACTCCAGTAAGAAAACTCGGCAACGGAATATCTCCGCTAGATAAATGTGCAATAATGTTTTGATATAAATCTGAAATGAATATCAGATTTATATTAGAGAATAGGATGGGGTGTCCATCGTTATCTTTATGCCATGAGTTTTGTGTCAACAATCCGTGAATTGGATGCTGCAATTCAATACATGGTTGGTCTGTATGGTCATCCCAAGCTATAAATAAAATGTTGACTTGCTTAGGCAGATTGCTGTTTGGAAATTTTAGACTTGCATCGACTAAAAAGTCTTTAACCCTGATACCAGGAGAAGGCATTTGATCAACTTGCTCCGGCTTTCCAAAGGCACGGGTGTCAAATCTTGTTACAACGCCATGTTTTTCTATTTTGGATTCCAAATCACTGTAGTAATTACTTAGATTTGGGGACTTAACCTCAATATTGTATTTAACACCCTTGATTTGTATTGAAAATTCAACATTCTTTTTGTTGTCTGAACGCAATTTAGGCTCATATAAAAGGGACTCGGGGCATTCACTTTGACAAATGAAAGTGTTCATTATGCTTATTTCGCATAACGAGGATATTAATGAATGCTTATTGAAACTAGCACCACTTACAGCAGGAATTTTATTTTGTACAAAGTCGTTATATGCTCTCTTGTTAGTTTGATACACTTTTTCTAGTGCTTTATTTAGATGGCTTAAAAAGGTGTTTACCCAGAACAAATGCTTGTAATTTTGAAATGCTTGCTTTATCGTGTGATCATCAGAGCACCTGTCTACAAGATGTTCAATATGTTTCATCTGATTAGCTCCCTTCCTGCGGTGTTATAGCCATTGCCAACCTTACACGAATTTCGCATTATTGCTATAACAAGACCATTATAGAACTGCCCATTATTAGCCATATCTGAAGTTCAATGCATCCAAGTATAAACATAATTGGAAACTCACCATTATTTGGCAGATCATGTAATAACGCGTGAACCTTCTAATAATGCTAGGTTCTTATAAGCTGAATCAATGTACGAGCTACTTTCTAGTAGTTTAAGATCAAAGATATTACTACCAATATCTTCTATCCGAATGGTATACATTGGTTTGTTAAGCTCCCTAAAATAATTCAACTCGTATTTACACCAGATAGAATTTCGGGAATTTTCTGATGAAACAAAAATCAAAGCTTTTGATTGTTCTAACCTTTTTTCTATAACCTTTAGTGTGGCACTGCATAATAAATGGCGTTTTAAATAATCTACATCATTTATCCAATCACAGAATACGTTTTTTCCTTGCTGATTTTCAGCCCTTATTAATTCTTGCACCGAAACACTATCGTAGCTACTATGTGAAATAAAATAATCGAACTCCTTAAGCTTTTGATCCTTTGAATTCTCTATTCGGTACTCAAGTTCATTTGGATTTTGGGGAATAGTGTATGTTTGATAAGGATAAACATCTTTTAAAAACTTTTTTCTTCTAGCGTTTTTTGTATGCACTTGCATATACTTTTGCCTTCTTGCTCGTGGCTGATAATTAAAGCTCTGCAAATGATGAAACGTTTCCTCGCGCAATTGTTTGTTTAGCTCTGTATCGTTCAGCTTGAAGAAGAATTGAACAATCTTAGGACTGTAATATTTTTTGAGTTCCAAAAGAATATACAGTCTTTCTTTCTGGCTAGTATTTTTTCTTTCATATAGGCCAAGCAGCTGGTCAATAAAAGATGGCGTTACCTGCTGAGTTTTAATTAATGCTTTTTGAATTTTTTGATCTATTTTTCCTATTTTTGGTTTTCTTTTTGCCCATAATTTTTCTTCTGCAAAAGCACGTTCTTTTTCTGAATAATTATCCGAGTAGACCTTCCGGTATTCAGGCAACACAATTTTTTTATATATTGAAACGTTTAGAATCAATATTTCTGGTTTCTTCATACAAAAACGTATTTTTCCAAAACGGTTGTTCAAATAGTTATCTTTTGTTTGATAGTAAGAATATTTAAATTCAACAGAATTCCACTCATGAGGATAGTAGTGCTTCAGGGTGGAAACTATATCGTCTTCGGTATAATATTTTGGTAATACTAATTGTATTGATTTTATCTGATGGTTCCACATCGTCATAATATCTCTTATTTCATGGTTATAAATATGTTTTGTTACCCCTGGCATATGATCTCCTTCTCTTTTTACTGATGTTTGACGGTTTAGATATGTGTAACAAAAGCGACTCCGGTACAAACCAATGCCAACGGTAAATAAAACCACAACTCTGTATTTGAGAACAGGCAATTCCAAAAGCTATTTTTACAGCTATTAAATTCTTCAGGAGTCGCTTTCAGTGAAAAATCAATATTGTTTTCGTCAGTATGTCGAACTTTATCATATAATGAACGATATAACCTTTCCTGTAGCAAATAATAAGCATCAAGTCCCCAGAATACAATTACTGGAATATATGCGACCAAAAAGTATAGTTTATCAGTATCTTTGCCAGCTAACACAAAAATGCCTGCAACAAGAGTCACTGCCCACCCTTTTAACATAAAAGAGTTGCTTGCCATTCTACTTATGATGTTTTGTATTAGCTCCAGATGTTTCCGTTTGTTCTCCATAACAGTGTCCCCCCGTTACTTATTGCGAGCTTTTGCAGCAGATTCAATCCATATTCCCAAGTTTGCATATCCATCTTGCGCTGAATAGTCATAAACACCGTCACATATATCATCGAAATATGCTGGCGTTTTATCGTTATAGTAACCAATAATTGTATGAACATTGCCTTTAATTGAAGTCGTCCGAGTGTTCATATCTCTAATTCCATTAATTAGAACACCGATGACTGCATTGCCTCTTTGCAAACTTTGGCAAATCTCATACTGGACAAATGGCCGACTAAGAGTTTCGGCTCCAATAAGAACAACAGTAACCGATGTGCCTTCAAGTTGCCTATCAATCCATCCATGTACTGCATTGTCACCTTGGCGTTTAATCTGTTCAAAAGCAGCCGTATCAATAAAACCCGCGGCTTCTTTTCCTTGTGTAACCCAACTATTTCGAACTGTCATTGACCTGTTGATATCATTTTCATAGTGAAAACTGAAAAAAACTCTGCGTGCCATTGTGCACCTTCAAAAAAATATTTATACTATTTTTTATTTTTCGTTTACCATTGCAGTAGTATAAACTGGTATCTATAACTAAATCACACACCATCTTCTCATTACTATAACCCAAATTATCCCGAATTTCGTATTAGGTTCGCATTATAGACATATTCGCCATTATTAAAAAAGAAACAACATATTAATTTAATAATAGAATTTTATCATCCCGGGTATGAAAATGTTTGAGAAATGTGTCGAATAACATAAACGCAACTCTATATAGTCCCTATCCTAATAATAACGAATGACCTCCAATCTTTCTTAAGGATGGAGGTCATTCTAAATGTATAGATACATTTTATTTTATTTAATATGATTGGTTTTTAGTACCCGCTTTATTTGCTAGTATACAACTGGGTTTTTTAGTATCGAGCTTTATTTTCCAACAACATGGCTCACGGCTATTTCTTGCACTCTTCCTTTTTCTATAACGATTAGTTGGTCACCCAAATACTCTGCTTCTTCCTCATCATGTGTTACTAAGACAAAGGGAACCTGCCAGCTTTTGTGCAGGTTTTTTAGTTCTTGCCTTAGGGAAAGCCTGGTGTTTCTGTCTAAAGCACTTAAGGGTTCATCCAGCAGGAGCAGCTTAGGCCGGGTGGCCAAGGCCCTGGCCAGGGCCACCCTTTGTTTTTCGCCGCCGGAGAGTTGCCGGGGGTAACGGTTTAGCAAATGGCCCACCCCAAAGGAATCAAGCAATTCCACTGGGTTTAATTCTAGATCAGTCCCTGCCCGGCGGCTCTTGGGACCGTATAGTACATTGTCTTTCACCGTCAGATGAGGAAAGAGGGCATAGTCTTGAAACAGGTAACCAATATCCCTGTGACGAGTGGGCACATTAATATTCTGTTCTGCTGAAAAAACTAGCTTGTCGTCAATTTTTATACTGCCTGCGCTTGGCTTTAGTAACCCGGCCAAGCATTGTAAGACCGTTGTTTTCCCGGAGCCAGAAGGTCCTAAGAGGACCACAATTTCATTGGCTGCCTTTAGCTTTAGCTCCAGGTTGAAATGCCATAGGTTTTTGACCAAATTTACTTCTAACAAAGACCCACCCCTTAGTATGTCTGTCGCCTGGCCCAGCGGTTAACCCAAAAAATGACTAGAAAACTGAAAACCGTAACAATTGCCACGAGGGTTCTGGCAGTCGTGTTGTCCCCAGCATCCACAGCAAAGAAAATAGCCACTGGTATCGTTTGGGTCTGCCCCGGTATATTGCCCGCCACCATTAAGGTAGCACCAAATTCCCCCAAGGCCCTGGCAAAGGCTAACACCAGGCCGGCTAACAGCCCCGGCCAGGCCAGGGGCAGGCTGATGGTAAAGAAAATCCTAAGTTCACTGGCCCCTAAGGTTCTGGCCGCCTTCTCAAAGCTTACATCGACACTTTTAAAGGCTGCCTTGGCACTCTGATACATCAGGGGTAAGGACACCACCGTGGCTGCCAGCACAGCGGACCACCAGGTAAAAATAATGGTTATGCCAGCTTCAGCCAATGCCCTGCCCACCATGCCGTTTTTGCCTATCAGTATCAGCAAACCATAGCCAATCACCGAGGGGGGCAACACCAAGGGCAACGTTATGCATGATTCCACCAAATCTTTGCCGGCAAACTCACCCCTAGCCATGAACCTAGCCAGAGGCACCCCCAGGCAGGTAACAATAACTACCGCAATGATTGCCACCCGCAGTGAAATAATTACTGGCGACCAGTCGTTAAGTGCAAACATAGGACTTCCCTTTACTTTTTAGCTATTTTAAAACCGTATTTTTCAAATATCCCTTGGGCCTCAGCACTGGCCAGGAAATCTGCATAGGCTTCTACGGCCGCTTGCTGCTTCGTGTCCTTGATGATGGCCATTGGATAGACAATGGGTTTGTGGGATGCAGCCGGAGCGGTTGCCACGATTTTACTCTCTTTCGCAATCAAAGCATCCGAGCGATAAACCAGTCCCGCATCAACATTGCCGGTTTCCACATAATTTAATACCTGCCGGACGTCCTTGGCCAAAACCAGTTTGGGTTGCAGCTTATCCCATAAATTAAGAGAGGTTAGTGCTTCCTGGGCATATTTCCCTGCCGGAACAGACTCGGGCGTACCAATACTAATCTTACCAATCCCTGCTCCAGCCAGGTCGGTAAAATCCTGGATGGTACTATCCTTGGGAGCTACCAGTACCAATTCATTCTCTAACAGGTCCTGCCGTGAATTTTCAATAATTAGATCCTTTGCGGCCAGGTCATCCATTTGTTTCTTCCCTGCCGAAATAAAAAGATCCACCGGTGCCCCTTCTTCTATCTGCTTTTGCAGAGTCCCGGAGGCGCCGAAGTTATAGGCAATTTTTACCTCAGGCTGCTGCTTGGTATAGAGCACTTTTAATTCTTCCGCTGCTTCCTTTAAGCTCGCCGCTGCGGAAACCGTAAGCTCAACCTGTTCAACCTTAGCCGGGCTTTTTTCCTTGGCAGAATCATTGACACAACCAGCTAAACCAAACACCATAACCAATAACAGACTAAGTAGAACCAGCATTTTTTTCATTATTTTATCCTCCCCTAATAAAATTAAAACCGCTGCCCAAGGCAACGGTTTCACTTATCATTACTTATATTCACTTGTTCACCTTGCCCTTGCGGACAGGTGTCCTTTCGTGCCCGAGCTAAAGCCTGCCATCGAACAGCGGCCAAGCCTCGTGACTGAGCAATGAATCCATCACACAGTCCTATACATATATTTACAAGGATACTAATTTTTTGATTAAAGGTCAATACCTAAACAGGCATCATCCGGTATAGTTTGTTCATTACGTTTACTCGGTACTTCTCGTTGCTATAACTAATCAAATTCAAGCAGCCGTAATCCTGGCTAATCCGAAACATGTTTTCTATTGGCATGCCCAATACATGACAGAGGATGAGGCGGTTTACTCCCGCATGACCAACAATGAGGATATTGCCTGTGGTGGTCCTTACCATCTTTGCAAGCTTAGCTAGGACCCGCTGGTTACACTGATTAAAACTTTCTCCCCCCGGGGTACAGAAATTGGCAATATCCTTACCCCTTTGAATAAACTCAGAAGGAAACCTGCGACGGATTTCTTCAAAATACCTACCTTCCCATTCCCCCAGATGTATTTCCCTTAATTCCGGACAAACATTCGGTGCCAGCTTGTGTTTAGCCGCAATCATTTCCGCCGTTTGACGAGATCTTTGTAAATCACTGCAGAAGATTTGTCTGAAACGAACATAACTAAGTTCTTGTCCCAAACGTTTCACTTGGGTAAGGCCATCTGCACTCATGGGCAAATCAATTTGCCCGATGAACCTTTTTCCCCCTTTCGTTTCCAGGGCCCCATGCCTAATTAAATAGATATATCTTTGTTCCATCTTTTATACTCCTTAAATTTCATATGATGTTTGCCAATGGAACGGTCAACACCTTCTCTATCTCCTGCTCAATCCTTTGGGCCTGCTGCAATCTCCGGATTACTGTATTTAAGGCAGCGTCCTCCGAACCATACTTTTGCAGACTATCTCGAAATCTTTGGGCTAGGGAAACAGGTCGATCCTCTTGCACTAACTTGTCAGCCAGATAAACAACGGAGGTTTCGTTGATGTTGTCCTCATCTAAACTGAGTTCCATATGCTGCAGCACGATTTCTGCCACCCTGGGGTAACCCAGTTGTTGCAACAGCTGGGAGCCTGCCTGGGCATGACCCTTTTGGCCCCTGGCAATGTCGTGCAATAGGGCCGCAGCCACAATTAAATCAAGGTCAAGCTGATAGTCTGCGGCATTTAATGTCCGGGCTATTTTTTCAGCCACCTGCGCCACTGCCAGGCAGTGCCGTATCACTTGGGGGGCTACCCCGGCGTTATTAAGAATTACGAAACATTCATCCTTTGAGGGAAGGTCACTGGCCATCATTTTACAGATCCTCTGATAATCGTCTGGGGTATCCATATCCAACAGCACCCCCTGGTCGCTGACCGCAACGTCCTTAGCAACAGACTCAAACTCTGCCAACAAAGCCCTTAGCCCCCCCTCCCCTGACCAAGCTAGAATATTATCTTGATAGCTGGCAGAAATAAGGGGCGGGTGACCTCGTTCACCCTTTAAACAGGGATAAACAATACCTGCTGACTGGGCCTGATAGGCAGCCACCAGTTTGGCCACGGTGGTTGCTTGAACCAAAGGAATATCCCCTGGCAATAAAAAGAAGGCTTGGGTAAAAGGTTTAAGTCTGCTCACCCCTGCCTGGACTGAGGAAAACATCCCCGTGGCATAGGCATCATTGAGGACAATATTAACCCCTAGGGACTGCAGCACCTGTATCAGTTCCTGGGCCCTGTGACCTACCACCACATGGATATCCAGAATCCCAGCTTCCTTGAAAGTAGACACGGATTTCTCAATGACGGTGGTCTCTGCCAAAGGTAATAAAGGCTTAAAGGAACCCATCCGGGAGGAAAAACCTGCCGCCAAAATAATTGCCGCAATATTTCTTACCTCTTCCATTAGCCTTGTGCCGCCCGAACCTGAATTAATTCTGCGACGATGCTGACAGCAATCTCCTCCGGTGTCTCTGCCTTGATCTCTAATCCGATGGGGGAATAAACCCTTTTGATATCCTCCTCGGTGAAGCCTTCCTCCCGCAGGGCACGGTAAGTGGCATTCCGCTTGCTCTTACTGCCAATCATACCGATATACCGAGCCTTGGTGCCTAAAGCTTGGGCCAGCACAGTTTTGTCAAAGGCATGTCCCCTGGTTACAATGACCAAGTAGCTATCCTGATCAATGGTCAAATCTTTCAGGCACTGTTCAAAGCCAGCCAAAACCACAACCTCATCGGCGGTGGTAAAACGCTGCCGGTTAGCAAACTCGGACCGATCATCCAGTACGATGGTTCTGAAGTCCACCAGGGACGTTAGGGCCGCAAGTTTCTGTGAAACGTGCCCTGCACCAAAAATATAAACCGTGCCATAGGTACTAATGGGCTCCACCAGGAAGCCCTGACCTTCCAGGCTGATCACCTGTGGATATCTGGCAGCGGTTAGGTTGACAAAGTGACCTAACCATGCCGACGGCCCGTTAAAGGTTCCCCTAATGGATTGATCCTCCCTAACCAAAAAGGAGAGATTATGCTCCCCTGGGCCGATGGCCAAGGGGGTTACTAAAACAGCCCTTTGCCGTTTTTCGATGGCTTCTACAAGCTCTTGATAGATTTGCAGCAAGGGACCGTATGCAGCATCCATATATTCCACCAGAACCTCTAATCTTCCGCCACAGATCATATCCATCTGGCCCGCTGCACCACCAGCAAGGTTGTATTCCCTGATAACTGCTTGCTTACTTGTAAATACCTCAACAGCCAGCTTCTGTACCATGGCCTCCACCTGGCCTCCCCCGATGGTCCCTAGGAAAGAATGATCCGCTCGCATTATCATTTTAGCCCCGGCTGTACGGGGGGCCGAGCCGGATTGAGTTAAGATCGTGGCCTGGACAAAGCTTTCTCCCTGCTCCAAAAGTTTTAACATCTCTTGGTATAATTTTTTCACTGTGTTCCCCCTCATTTCCTCAGGTCATTGAGACACCGTTTGGCGGTACTGACCACCATCTGGTCAGGCAAGATAGATAAATGCAGTTCTAAACAACCCTGGCTGATTGACCTTTCAATAACAGGCAGTTTTGCCAAAGCATTTTTAATCTCTGCCAACCCACGGTCATCTACCCCGCCAACCATTTTTAGTCCAATGGTTAACCGATCGGTCCCCTCAAAACAAGTCAGGCTGGCTTCATAGTTAAGCAGTCCCGGCACCCCGAATAGCACCTCATCAAGTTCCGCCATCGTCAAAGCCCCGCCTGCCAACCCACAGGCTCCTTTAACACGTCCTACCACCAAGCCCATGCTTCTTAGGCTGGTACCGCAGGGACAGGGTTCCGGCAAAAACCTCGCCCAATCACCGGTACGGTAACGGATCAGAGGCATGCCCTGTCTGGTTAGGGTGGTAAACACAATTTCCCCCATTTTACCATCCGGCACTAATTCACCGGAGATCGGATCAATCATTTCAAAATATAAGTCCGCTTCTCTTAGATGATAACCAGCTAAAGCAGCACACTCAACACCACCGCCAAGTCCCATTTCAGTCATCCCATAATGGTTGAATACTGGGCAACCCCAATTTTGCTCAAGTTCTCGTCTAATGGCTTGGGGTACATAATCCGTGCTTAACAGCACACTTTTTAAGCCAAGGGGGACTCTCCTGCCCCGCTCATCCCGGTATCTTGCCAGAGCCAGCACTTGGCTAGGTATGCCCACCAGAGAATTCACCTCCGCTGCCTGGATGATGGCCAGGGTTTGGGCCGGATCAGCAACCAAACCCTGGGGTATGCCCCGGGCACCCAGTCTGGTTAAAGCCCTGGCCAACAAATCCCCCACACTGCCAGTAAGTTCCCCCGGTAAAAGGATCAGCACCCGATCCCCTGGCCCCACTAAGGTGGACATGCCAATGTGAAAAAAGTCAATGGTTAATTCCTGATCCGCCTTGGTGAAGAATACTCTTTTGGGTGCCCCGGTGGTTCCCGAGCTCCGTAAGGTGACTACTCTGTTTATTTGATCCTGGGAAACACACAGGAAATGCAATGGGTTGCCCCGAATGTCCTCAGCCGTGGTAAAGGGCAGGTGTTTTACATCTGCCAGACTGGTTAGCTTGGGCCAACCGGTCAGTTTTTTACGATAAAAGGGGCTATGCTGAACGGCTACAGCAAGGGTCTGCTTAAGTTTATGCAGTTGATAATTTTGGATAAGCTCTCTGGTTAAAGCACTTCCCTTAACGCCTAGCTTCGTTGCAATCCAATGATGCAGCGGGGTTATTTGCATCTTTGTGTCACCTGTCGGTACAAGGCCTGACCCTGGCTGTCTGTTAGGTTATAAGCACAGAAGGGAATCAATTTATTTTCAGGGGACATCACATGAATGCAACAATCCCTCAATCTTTCTAAATCCAAATTCCAAGCGTCTTGAAAGGCCATCCCGGAGATACTGAAGGTATGGGTCTTGGCTCTTTCAATAAAGGCATCCCAAAGGGCAAAGTTCCCAGCACTGGTATTTAGGGAAACGGTTTTGACTTGGGGTGCCGTCCAGTACTTAGCCACAAAGCTCCTGGCTTTGGCCGCACCCTCCTCGGCCCTTTCGGCGGTCCCGCAGCACCCTTCATGCTTCGTCCAGGACCTCAGTTCTCCATCGGGCATCAGTAAAAAATTGCCATGAAAGGAACAAAGGGCATTTTCACAGCCGGGTGGTTTAAAACTTTCTGTTTTAATCCTACCCCCGCTTTGCTGCTCTATTTGCCGAATGATCGCGGGAATCGTGATGCGGTCACAATCCGCCGGAGGTTCGGGGTAACGTCCAAAATAACTTACAGGCTGAAAATGAACTCCCCTGACGGTGGGTAAATAACTAAGGGCCAAGTCAATGATGGCTCCAATCTGCTGGCTATTTACCCCCGGCACCAGGGTGGGTACCAACACAACACCCAGGTTGCATTGGCGGCAGTGTTCAATGGCTGCCAGTTTTTGCTTAAATAGGTCTCTGCCCCGCAGGGTCTGATAAATGTCATCTGTGGTGCCGTCAAACTGCAGAAAAACCGATGCCAGGCCCGCCTGCTGGCACCTCTTGACAAAGGAAAGATCCTCCGCCAGACGCAGGCCATTGGTATTTAGCTGAATAAAGTTAAACCCCAGGGACTTGCCCAGGCTGATTATTTCCGGCAAATCGTCCCTTAGGGTCGGCTCGCCGCCAGATAGTTGTATATTATAAGGGCCTCCAGCTAAGAGGATCTGGTCAAACCAATCTTTAATTGTGGCTCGATCAGGGTCTGCTGCGGGGCTTGTACCGGCATCGGCAAAGCAGTAGTTGCAGCCCAAGTTACATCTTTGGGTGATCTCCAACAATACCGTGCAACTGTGCTGCCTGTGGTCAGGGCAAAGGCCACAGTCAAAGGGGCAGCCCTTGCTTACTTCGGTGAAGCAGACTTTGGGCTGGGAGGGTATTTTGGGCCTGGCCCAGCTTTGATAGGCAGGGTCACCTTGCCAAAGCAGTGTTTTAACCGGGCCATGCTCCGGGCAGTCCTTGACAAGATAAACCTGATCACCCTGCCTCAGCCTATGGGCCGGCAATCTCCTTAAACAATGGGGGCAAACACTTTCCGTGCTGCTTAAAATCAGGTCCCGTTCACTCATGACCTTACCTCGGTGGGCTCAATACCATGGGCTAAAAGAAGTTCCTTGACCTTTTCATAGACTTCGCTGACAATATTGCCGCATTTCATAGACACCAGCTTGTATTGCAATTCATCACCTAAAATATCACTGCAGTTATAGCCCCCATACTCGGACGTATGCTTATCCTTAAACCAATCAACCAGTTCAGAAACCATTAAATCAAACCTCTCATGGGGCTGTTCTTCAGCCGTGCCTTTACCAGCATAAAGACCTAGTAAGCAGGCTCCTCCGGTTAAGGCCCCACAGGTCTCACCGGAAAATCCCAAACCACCTGCTAAACCCGCCATGGCCCTGATAAGATCCGGGTCACTTTTGCCTTGGGCCTCCAGCCCCAACTGCAATAAAATCTGGCTGCAGGAAAAACCCTGTTGGGCCAGTTCAAACATGCGAAACATCGCTTCTGACATGGTGCTAACCCCTCCCCGTTCAATCACAAAGGTGATCTACCTTCTGGGCAACCAGTAAATAGTAACCCGGTTTAGCTTTTTTAATGGCTGACTGGACGCAGGCACCACCACCGGTCACTGGACCATACTGTTGCCAAAATTGATTCATTGACCCGTGGGTCATGATTAACTGGATCATCAGTTCTTTCAAAAGCTCAGAATGGTCTTGCCAAAGGATAATCTGGAAACCGGCCGCCCCAAGCTTTGCTGCCAACTCCGTTTGTCCCATGGCACCGGTTAGACAACTGGCCAAAGGCAGCGTTCGCAATTCTGCTGTGGCAGCAGGATTTTTAGCGTAAATATCCGCTGCCATGAGGTAACCGCCGACCTTTAAAACCCGTTGGCACTCCCCCAAGGCCCGATCCAAATTGTCCATGAGCGACAGGGTACACTCGGCAAAAACACCCTCCATCTCGCCATCCGAAAAGGGCAGGCATTCACCCACGCCCTGCAATAAGGGTAAATCCGGTCTCCTTTGGCGACCATTTTGCAGAAGAACCTCTGAGGGATCAATGCCCAAGGCATTAAAATGGTATTTTTCTATCAAATATTCAACTGTCGCACCTGTGCCACAGCCAACGTCCAGGATTTTAGCTCCCGGTGCTAAGTTGCAAAACGCAATGGCCCGATCCGTTAGCCTAAAGCCACCGGGCCTAATGCTGGGACCCGTGACCTGCCTTAGGGCAGTTCCTTCATAGATACTGCATACTTTTTTACTTGACACGATCTTCCTCCGGCTGCTGAAACCTTATTTGTCCTCCAACGCCTTTTCTACCTCTAGCATTTTGCCCCTGGCTAACTCTTCCGGTATATAAACCAGGCCACATTTGGGGCACTTAAGCAACTGGACGGGAAATTTGCTATTTAGATAAGTGGCCTCCACCGGACCCAGTTTCATCTCCACATTGCATTTTAGACATTGGATCTGCTGGCTCATTCCTTCACTTCCTCAATAATCTCCATCCGATGGGAGTAGGTGTTATAAATCATAAAGCCATCCCCTTGGGGCAGGTACTCTACCCAGTAGGTTACACTAACCGGCCTAAACCGTGCCAGATAATGTCCGGTATGGCCATCTAACATTTTATTCCCTGTTCTTTCGGCATAATCAATGACCCTTTGGACATCCTCTACCAGGATCAAACGATTCTCCATAAGTTCCTGAATGTCCTCGGGAATTATTAATTTTATTTTTTCATAGGAATCTCTTTCTTCGGTCATCTTGTCTCCCCATCGGTTTTTTATTAGTTTGTTTTTCAACCTAACTCTGTTTTCCCGCCGCTGGGAATAGCCTGGGCCACGTTTGGCAGGAGCCAGTGGATCTCCCTCACCATAAATCAAATCTAAAAGATGATAGGTTTTTTTACCTTTGGCAGCAAAATTATCCCGACAAATGGCACAGTAAACAAGATAATCTGCCTCACTCTCATCAATGCGTCTCTTGATCACTGCATCTGCCAGATCACGGTTGGCAAATTGCATTAGACCGCCATAACCACAGCATTCCGTTTTATCCCGACTGGTGGGCAGTTCTTCAATTTGGCAACCCAACTTCAAAATGATTTCCCTGACCTGCCCATGCATCTGCCCTTCCCGTCGGGAGGTGCAAGCATCATGCACAGCCACTAAGGCTGGTCTTTGGGCCTGACTAACCTGGGGCAAACCATATTGGTGGTATAACTGCCACAGGGAAATAAGCTCCATCTCGGGCAGATACTTTTTAAACATCTGGTGGCAGGTGGAACAAGCGAGAATTACCTTTGGTTTACCCAGTTCCTCCCACTGATCCTTCATTTTCTTAAGTTCTGCCTCAAATAATTCCTGACGTCCTGACCACTCCGCCGGTGCACCACAGCAGCGTAACATCAAGCCAACACCACCGTTAAGCTGTTTCATCAAATAATCATAGACCTTTTCCACGTGACCAGGGGCACAGGCACTTAGCTGACAGCCGGGAAAAAATAGATAACTGCTTGTTTGATAGCCCGGTTGGTGGCGGGTCAAAACACATTGCTCGCCGTTGCTAAACGCCATATCCCGGAGGGGAAAATCGTGGGCCGACGGGGGCATTTTCCCTTTTTTAACCATCTCACCCCGGGCCTCTTGGCAAAACTCGCCCAAATTAAGCCCCTCCGGACAGACCGCTTCACAAAGGCCGCATAGGCTGCAGGAATTGATCAGGGTGTTGGCTTCCCGCCTGCCCATAACCATTTTTAAGTTGTGGTTAATTTGGCGGATATACTGCTTAGGATAACCCTTAAAATGAGCCAAATATTCGCAGGATTTGATACATTCCAGGCATTCACACTGCAGACATCGGCTGGCCTCCTGGCTAGCTTCCTCTTCATTATAGAAGTCGCTGTTATGCCCCAAAGGTACCGCTGGCAGCGACGTTACCCCTTGGGTGCTGGTAAAAAGTCTCGTCTCAAAGGGCCCCTCGTTGGCACGGACAGCCGTCAGGGAAACCCCTTGCAGAAAACGGTCAATGGATATGGCTGCTCTCCTGCCGTCGGCCACTGAGCCAATGGGCGAATAGCTTCCGCCCCTGCCTAAGGTGCCGCCCGCAAAAACACCTTCCTGTGCCGTGGCAAAGGTAATGGGATCAATCATCAACTGACCCTGCTGATCCAAGGGCAGCTTAAACTCAGGTGTCACCGTTCCTGTTCCCAGATATACTGCATCATAATCCTGACAAAGGGCGGCAAAAGAGATATCCCGACCTACGGTGGTATGCAGTTGCAGGACGACCCCTAATTTAGCCAAAACAGCCAAATCATCGCTAACCATCTGCGGTGGTAATTCCTCTGCGCGAAACTCCTTCAGCCTGCCTCCCAAGCTACTGCCGGTTTCAAACAAGGTAACCGGATATCCCTTTTTGGCCAAGTCATGGGCAGCGGTTAAGCCGCTGAGCCCTGCTCCCACCACTGCCACCCTCTGTTCTTTACGTGACGGGGCAGTCACCTTAGCCTCCGTTGCCGGAACCACCTGGACACAAGCCCTTTCCAACCTGGCTATGGCAAGGGCATCCCCCGCCTCCCCCCTTTTGCAAGCTTTCTGGCAGGGATGATCGCAAATACTGCCAATAATCCTTGGAAAGGGAACCGATTTGCTATAAATGTTAAATGCCTCAGTAAAACGCCCAGCCTTTATGGCCGCCAGCATAGCCCTAACATCCACATGAACCGGACAGGCTGCGCTGCAAGCCGCAGGTTGATCCCTCGTGCATTTCCCTTCAAGTTCAACAATTCTCTTATGATCCATTTTATCCCACCATTCCCTTATTTAGAAAAGAACCCTAAAACGAACTAAAAAGTATCGGCTTTAGTTCGTTTTAGGGAATAATCAATTCTTCAAACCAGAGTCACCTGTGATCTAGTAAGCAGGGTTTTTAATGGGACGCTTGACAATGGGAATTTCTTTACCCTGCAGTCCGGCCAGAACTTTCTCTGGCAATGCCGGAAGTTGGGTAATACGAACCCCACAGGCATTGTAAATAGCATTTCCAATGGCGGCATGGGGTGCGGTCAGGGGCAGTTCCCCAACACCGGAGGCACCATGGGGACCGGCTTTACGTGGGAAATTAACATAGATAATTTCCAGATCATCCGGAACATCCTTTGGATAGGGCATACCACAGGCACGCATGGTGGTATGCTTCTTGAGATCCTCAAAGTTTTCGGTTAGGGCTAAGCCAATACCCTGGGCTAAGCCACCATAGATCTGACCATCCACCACGGTTTTGTTGATAATTTCCCCTACGTCAGCAGCCAAGGTCATTTTGGTTACTTGAACCTTACCTGTTTTGGTGTCCACCGCCACTTCAGCTAAGAAAACGCCATACATATAGAAAGCAAAGGGTTTACCTTGTCCATTTTCATCGCAAGCGGTGCAGTTTTCAGCTGCTGTACTCCATTGTCCAACATACTTAAGGGGGATATTATGGGCCACTGCCTCGTCATAGGTCATGTAGGTTCCATCGGCCTTCTTCAGAGCATTGACCAATTGTTGGCAACCATTTACAGCGGCATTGCCCACAACCACCTGGGAGCGGCTGCCGCCGGCAGGGCCGCCAGCGGGGGCCACGTTCATATCATTGGTAACTAACTTAATCTGTTCCGGCTTAATGCCCATCTGACGCAATACTTCATGAGAGGTAGCCAACAGACCCATATCAGCACCCTGGCCATGATCCTGCCAGTTCGTGCTTACCTGTACTCTGCCATCGGCTAATAGCTCTACCCAAACTTCAGACCCGTCTATACCGTCCAGGCCACAGCCGTAAACACCCACGGATATACCAACACCATGTTTCTTCTCCGGCGTAGAGAGTTCCTTAGCCTTCTCCTTGGCTGCCTGGTACTTGGGCCGGATGGCCTCAATTAACGCCGTCAGAGAGTATACTTCTGGTTCATGACCCGAGGGGTTCGTGTCGCCGGGTCGGTAAGCATTAAGATAACGCAGCTCCAGCGGGTCCATACCCAGCTTCTCTGCCAGGATATCCATCAAAGTCTCGGAAGCAAAGAAGCTCTGGGGTGAACCATAACCACGGAAGGCAGAACCCCAGCCATGGTTGGTGCATACGGTGTAACCAGTACCGTTGATATTGGGAATATTATAGCCAGCGCCAATGAACTGGGCCCCACGCAGGGTCAGCAGGTCACCAAACTCAGAGTAGGGACCGTGATCCACTGCATAGTTGCTTTCTAGGGCAATAACCTTACCCTCTTTCGTAGCACCGAACTTCACGTCCATAAAGAAGGGAGACCTTTTGCCGGTGTAGGTAATTTGTTGATAGTAATTAAAGTTTAAGAAAACTGGCTTGCCGGTGGCCATGCAGGCAACACCCACCAACGCTTCAATGGTGGGACTGAACTTGTAACCAAAGGTACCGCCCACGCCGGGGAACTGGGACAGAAATAGGTTTTTACCGGCCTCTAAACCAAGACCCTCGGCAATCATCGCTGCATGCAGGTCCAAACCGATACTCTTAGACAGTATCTGTAAATTTCCGTTTTCATCATAGTAGGCGGCAGCAACGTCTGGCTCCAGGGGCAAGTGGGGCTGACGACCAACAAACAGATCTTCCATGGAAACCACCACATCTGCCTGCTCCATCAGAGGTGCTGTGTCCTCGCCTTTAACAACCCTTTGTTTATAATAAACGTTGGGGGTACCTGGGTGAATTTCAATGGCATCTGGCTCCATGGCAGCGGGAGCACTCATATAGGCAGGCAGTATTTCCAGCTCCACTTTAACCTTCTCCACTGCAGCCTGGGCGTTGGCCTCTGTGTCCGCGCAAACAATGGCCAGGGCATCACCAAACTGGAAGACCTTTTCATCACAGAGAATGGGACGATCATAGCTGTCCCCTTTGTTGCTGGGAAAATTCAGACCATTGACGCGGTTTTTCCCCTGGACATCCTGATGAGTAACCACTTTATAAACACCGGGCATTTTTTCCGCTTCGGAGGTGTCAATGGATAAAATTTTAGCATGGGAAACCTGGGCTTGGACAAGTTTAAGCTGCAAGGTGCCAGCAGGCATCTCTAAGCCAAAATCAGAACCATATTCGATCGTGCCGGTAACCTTGGCCACTGCCGATGGGCGAGGATAATCGGTGCCCAGGATCTTACCATCAGCGGGCATCTTAAAGCCCAGCTCATCCACGGTGATTTCACCACGCATAAATTGGGCCGCTGCCATAACCGCGTCAACTAAGGGCTTATAACCCGTGCAGCGACAGACGTTATTATGTTTCTGGAACCAGTCACGAACCTCTTCCCTGGTGGGATTACTATTTTCGTCTAACAGTGCTTTGGAGGAAACGATGAAACCTGGGGAACAATAGCCGCACTGGGCTGCACCATATTTCACCCAAGCCAGTTGTAAGGCATGCAGGTTCGTTGGGGTACCGATACCCTCAATGGTAGTAATGATGGAATCATCCGGGATACGCTTCATCTTGGTGACACAGGCTAAGGTAACCTTACCGTTCATAATCACAGAGCAAGCTCCGCATTGGGCTTTACCACAAGCAACCTTAGTGCCTGTCAAATGCAACTGGCCACGTAGGACATCCACCAATAATGCTTCCGGTTCCACAAGCACAGTTGTGTAATTGCCGTTGATATTAAGTTTCTTTTTAATCAAATCGAGACACTCCTTTTTTGTCAATTAAACACCTTTGCCAAAGCCACAGTCAGGATATCTACACTCCTTACAGTTAACACAGAGACCACCATGACCCAAAGCAATAATATCTTTGCGGCTAATTTCCTCCCCCGCCAAAATGCGCGGCACCACCAGGTCAAATATGCTGCTGCGGCTGTACATTACACAACCCGGCAGGCCCAATACAGGAATCTTTCCTATATAAGCCACCATAAACATGGCCCCTGGCAGTGTGGGTGCACCATAGGTAACAATACGTCCACCGGCAGCCTTGATCCCGGCAGGCGTTACGTCGTCGGGATCCACAGACATGCCCCCGGTAACGGTAATCATCTCAGCCCCCTCTCTTAGCAATTGATGGATTGCCTCAACAATCATATCGATACTATCAGACACAAATATCTGTCTGAAAACATAACTCCCCAATGCCTCAATTTTTTGGCTCACCACCGGACCAAACTTATCCTGAATACGTCCGTGGTAGACCTCGCTACCAGTGGTTACCATGCCAACCTTGATGGATCGAAAGGGCTTAATCTCAACTAAGGGGTAATTGTTTTGACATATTTTCTCAACATTATGAATTTTACTGTTACTAATCACCAACGGAATAACCCTTGTGCCAGCTACCACTTTATCCTGAACCACTATTTGGTTGGTGTGTAAAGTAGCAAACATCACTTCCTCAATTTCATTAATCTGATACAGGGCCTCTGTATTTACCTTGAGCAAACCCATCTGATTGGCCACCAGATTGACCTTGCCTTCTTTGGGCTCGGTTAAAGTAATCCCACTGCCGACAGCAGCACTGGCAATTCTTCGGGCTGCATCATCCTCATGGAGCTGTTCCTGGTTAATTTCCCAAACATATAGGTTTTCTTTGCCAATATCCAGCAATTTGGGGATATCTTCTTTTTTCACCACATGCCCTTTTTTAAAGGCCCTGCCTTTAAATTTGCCTGGAATAATTTGAGTGATATCGTGGCAAAGAACCATGCCTACCGCTTCTTGGACCGGTACAATTTTCATAACTATCCCCCTTTAAACAAATATGGCACCAGGGTGCTGTAGAAAGGTCAACAACACCCTGGTGCCATATTTGTCCCAGGCGAGTGTACTCCTTTCCACACGGGAGGCTTAAAGGTTTCCCCTCAAACCCTAACGGCCTGGCTATCATAGCATCTGCCTTAGAACTACCAAGCTCGGAGTCTGCTTTTGAATTTTAAATCCCTTTGTTATCAGGAAACTAAATCTAATTTTTGGGCTAACCCAGCAACTCTTTCGTGATTAATGTTATAAATAACCATCACATCATCTGCCAATTCTATTTTAAGCTTAATCGAATCGTTATTAGCTGAATCAAACCCCATATAATATAACAAATTGGTATAGTTGCTTTTACTTGTAAATACCACTAAATCACCATTTGCATTAAGGCTATACTCAAATAAATAAAGCTTGCAATTATAATTGTTTTTTAGTCTGACCTTTTGTTCCGCCGTAAGTTGTTGTAGTGCCACCCCTTTGAGGTACTGATTTACGGTTTCCATGAACCTATGCATTGGTTACCTCCTCTGCCTGAACATAATAAAAAACCAGGATCTCCGCAAAGAAGCAGGCAGACCCAGGCCTTAGCATAGCCAAGTATACCGTACTCCTTTCCACACGGGAGGCCTGCCGATTTCTCGGCAAACCCTAGACCGGGAGGTCATAGTCTAAGCCTTAGACCCAACGGCTCGGAGACATTATCAAAATACTATTGCAAAAATCGTACCGATACGAAATGTTCTCATTTGAAACAATTTATCTGGGCTAGACAATCCTTTCGTCCGTTTGCTGTTCTAAAATGATATGTTCTGTTCCAAAACGATCTTGTGCAAACACTTAAATTATATAGTTGTAATTCTATAACTTTCATTTGATTCCTTTATGTACGTTTACATATTATCAAATATTACAACGCTTTGTCGACATCACTCACTCTGTGGCTTGACCCCCATATGCATAGCCGCCACACCACCATCATAGGCTTTTACTTTTATATCTACCAGCCCTGCTTGACGAAACATTTTGGCAAGTTCTTCGCGACCTGGAAAATCCTTTGCTGATTCCTGCAGCCAAGAATAATGCCCATACTTCTTAGCTAATAATTTGCCTAACAGCGGCATTACATAACTGAAATAGGCATAATATACTTGTCTAAAACCAGGCATAGTTGGTTGAGATGTCTCTAAACAAACCACCTTACCGCCGGGCTTAGCGACCCTGCGCATTTCATTTAGCACCTGCATGTAGTCGGGAACATTGCGCAGTCCAAAACCAATGGTCACAAAGTCAAAACTATTATCCGCAAAGGGTAATTCCATGGCATTGCCCTGAACTAACCGGACATTGCTTAGACCCTTGGCACGCACCTTTTCCTGCCCTACTTTAAGCATATTTTCGCTAAAGTCCAGTCCACATACTTTTCCTTCAACGCCAACCTCTTCCCCTAAAAAAATAGCCCAATCAGCGGTACCACAGCAAACATCCAGGGCTTGCTGTCCCCTTTGCACATTCATTCTCTGCATGGTGTCTTTACGCCATGCTTTATGCCGCTTAAAGCTAATCACAGAATTCATCACATCATACTTACCAGCGATATCTTGAAAAACTCTGTGTACCCGTTCCTCTTTAGATTGCTTTGCCATAAAATACCTCTTTCATGCCTGGATTCTTGTTACTATTATAACATTTTTAATGCCCAAAAAATCAAAGGGACTGACCAAAAGCACACTTGATGCGACTTTTCGGCCAGCCCCCTTTGCTTAATAATTACTTTTAATGGATTCACAGAAAAATTGTTCCAATAAACCTACCCCTAAGGTAAGATTAGTATATAACATATGAGGGGGATATCTTCTTGCTACCGAATAGGATTGAGCTAGCTAACTTAATTGAAGGACTTTCTTTGGCAGTGGACCTAGCTGAGGGAAGGCCCTTGCAGCATTCCAAAGACGTGGCTTACCTGACCCTAAGCATTGGTAAGGCTGTGGGATTGCCTGCTCACCAAATGGACATTTTATACTTTGCAGGCCTACTCCATGACATAACCATTACCTCCCAGGAAGGTTTTTGCCCCCTTTGTGATACCGTGCGGCAATATGGAATGGAGCATTTAATACCCGTTCTTCTAGAAACAGATAACGTTATTCACACCAGTAGAGAGTTATGGGACTGCAGCGGTCCTCAGGGATGGTGTGCCCAGGAAATTCCCCTAAACTCACGCATACTAGCCTTGGCTGTGGCTATCGATAAGGTCGGGGAAAATAAGCAGGATTTCTGGAACTGGCGGGAACGTATTCAAGACTATCTGAAACATCCAGCCGGAATCCCCCATGATCCCGAACTTGTTAAATTAGTGAAGGCTTTATTAAAGGATCGGAGGTTCACCTCAGGACTCTTTAACCTTAACAGAGATAAAGAGCTAGAGAAGTATCGACCTAGGCATAGCATACCGGTAGATAGCATTATGCTAGAGATTCTAGGCAAAGCCTTTGCCCTGTTTATAGACCAAAAAACTCCCTATACGGCGAACCATAGCTGGGATGTGGCGAAGGTTTCCCAAAGGATAGCAGACCATTTGGGGTTTGATGCCCAAACCAAAAGAAATATCCTGATAGCCAGTTTACTGCATGACCTGGGTAAAATAACGGTTCCTAATTCTATTCTTGAAAAGTCGGGACCTTTAACCCATCAGGAATTTGCCATCATTAAAAATCACCCTTATTACTCTGCCCTCATCTTAGACCGGATTCCCGAATTGGAGTTAATTAGCCTTTGGGCATCGGCACACCACGAAAGATTAGATGGCAGCGGCTACCATCTAGGAACTAAAGGTGACTCACTGCCCCCGGAAGCCAAGCTTATTGCCGTAGCCGATGTCTACGCTTCCCTGGCTGTGAACCGGCCATATCGAAAGTGCATGGAGCTAAGGGAACTTGTCAATACCATGAATAGTATGACTAAAAACAATCATTTAGATAGCAAATATGTCAATGTGATTCTTGAATTATTAACAGAACATCCCTGTGATTTACTTAAATAAAAGTAAGCACAGAAAAAAGCAGTACCAGTAGGAATTCCTTCGGCACTGCTTTACCCCGTAGGAAAAGAAAATGCATCACCTGTTGTTTCCATTTCTTACCGCCAAGTGTCTCCCTTCATTTTCATAGAATTGCCGCTTATCCAGATACATTCTTTGATCAGCCCGCGGTATGATTTCACCTGCATTATTTACTTCCTTGGACAAACATATACCAATGCTCAGGTTAACACTAATCGGTTGTTCTTGGGTCGGAACCTGGTTTTGGGACTTAATCCTTTGTTTAATTGCCGCTAGGGTCTCTTCATCTGCTTCGGGTAACAAAACTAAAAACTCGTCTCCGCCAAATCTAAAAACGTAATCCGTCCGCCTAACACTTTTGCAAATGATGTTTGCTGCATTAATTAGCAGCCTATCCCCCGCTTCATGGCCATGGTTATCATTTATATATTTAAGGGCGTTCACATCCAGCATAATGACTCCAAAGGGTTTGTTCCCAAGGACCAGGTCACTCCACACCTGTTCGACATACTTCCTATTATAAAGTCCTGTTAGGTTATCCGTAATCGCTGCTTTCCTAATTACTTTCAGCATCTTTTCTCTTTCTGTAACATTCCTCGTTATAATCATTACGCCTGTAATAAAATCGGGTATTTGGATTGGGCTATAGGTGTTTTCAATAAATCTACCCCTGATTTTAATGGTTCTGTGCCATTCTTTACCCTCTTTACAATGATTGATCTTATGTATAACCTTGTCGCGTAAATTAGGCGCATGACAATTCAAAACGGAAGCACCTTTTTTATCCCAGCCTAACAATTCCTCCGCCAACTTGTTACTCCAAACAACCTTTCCTTCCGTATCCACCAGTGTTAGGCCAACACGGATTTCTTCTAATATTTTTTCAATGACTTCAGTTGGAAAAATTCTTATCATATTGTCCTCCTGAAAATTATCTTAATGCAAATATAATTTAGAAAAGCTTGGCTTGTTTATGCCCTTAAGGGTGCGCCATACCCTAAAGGACATGAGAGTCTTATACGATCATCCTTAAAATTTGATACTTTCTGTTAGTATAATAAATTCAAGGTCATTTCACCAGTATTAACCATTAGGAAGCATAAAAAAACACCCTCTATCATTAGAAATGTCTAGAGAGTGGTCAAAAAATACGGAATATATGAATTTAATAGCCATAATTAATGTGCTTTTTTCTGCTCCGGGGTACCTCATTAATCAAATCCCCCATACGACGCTTATAATTTATCACCTCCCGGGAATCACTTCCATATTGCTTCGTTAGATCTGCTAACCTCATTCTAGCGATTTCTTGTCTCAAATTAACGATGTTCTTCAATTTATGCACCTCCGTTTTGGCTTGAAAATAACAAATTAGGTAGTGGTATTACCTTTCCTGTAATTATTTTAACAAGCCTGTCTAAAAATGTCGATAGCATAAACTACAACTTTGTTCTTTATAACTATTTTTCCCCTTATAAAAACTCCACTTATTTAATGTACTGGTGCCCAACCAAAATGTCAGCTATAACCTCCGTAGGAATGATAAATTCCGGTGTCCCCATATAGCCCGGAGCTACCTCATATTTATTAAAGGAAATGACCAAATTGCCCACTTCATTAATATAGAAATTCTGATCCTTGGCTATTTTGTCAAAGGGTTCAAAAGACAATTCCCGACCTAGAAACTCAATCCAATAAATCTTATTCTCATCGGATTTCATTTGCTCACTCATCTGCTGCTTGATATTTTCACTGATAATAGCCACATAACGATCCTCCTTAAACAAACTGGGCAGTGTGATGAGGGTTTGTTTTTGTTTGTCAATGGTATCATATTTAATGGTTGTGGATGAAGAGGCTGCGGTATTTACTACATAACGGGCCACAGCAAGGATTACTTCATTATCGGTTTTCACTTCATAGCCGCTATAGATACCGATATGACCGCCCCCGTTTTTCTTGATCTCCTCCATATCAGCCATAAATTGATCATATAGTTTCTTGTTTTCCAGCAAATATTTTTCATTTAAGCTATTTTCCAAATCCTTATTGGCCAACCCTTGAATTTGAGGCACATTAATATCCGCCTGAAAAGTATCCTCATTAATAATATAGTTTCTGAAAGTCAACACCTTGACGATATTGCCCACAAAGGGTACTTCTGCTACGGTTTTGGCAAAGGCTGGACTAACATTTAATACCGCAGTGAACAAAGCGACCGCTGCCGCCAGGGAAACAATAACCTTACCAACCCTTTTGAGCATGTTACGATGGTGCCTGCTGCCATCCTTTAATGCTTTATTAACTACAAAGTCCAACTCCTTCGGGATAGGAACATCCAGGTACTCCCTTTTCAGTTGCTCTAGGTTTTTATCCTTCATACCAAGCCCTCCCTAACATCATCATTCATTTGCAGCCGCAACTTTTCCAGGGACTTATATAAACGGGTTTTAACTGTGTTTACATTTTCATTGAGGATATAGGCAATTTCTTCGATCTTCAAATCTTCAAAATATCTTAACACTACGACACTTCGGTATTTAATCGGCAAAGCATCCAATGCCCTTTGCAGATCAATGTTTTGATAATGATCAACGGCACCACCCTCAAGGGTTGATAGGATTTCTTCGTCCATCACCCCTACTCTTTTCCTTTTACGCAGAAAATCCAAGGCGGTATTTACCACGATGCGATAGAACCATGTTTTTATGTGGTCAGAATTTTTTAAAGTATCCTTTGCAGACAGGGCCTTATAGATGGACTCTTGCACGATATCCAGGGCATCTTCTGGATTTTTCACATAACTAAAGGCCAATCTATAGTGGTTCTCTTTATATTTGGTAACATATTCTGCTATTTGCTTTTCTAAGTTGTTTTTCATCCCCCTAAGCCTCTCCCTTAAGATCAGATACGTATCTTCTTTTGTATACACTTTATAGACGCCCGAAGTAGCTTAAAAAGTTTTAGACCTAGATAATAATTTTAAAAAAACCACCCCTCTGTCAGGACTGACAGGGGGTGGTTTTTGATTCTATTCTTAATTAAATTACTTCACCAATGTTACAGGTACCTCTACATTGGCCACAATCTTAGCACTAACACTGCCAAGAACCCAGCCAGTTAGCGGGGATAGTCCCCTTCTGCCCATGATAATCTTATCAAAGCCACCTTCATTGGCTTTGCTGATAATTACTTCTGCAGGATCACCTGTTTCCATAAGGGTAGTTACGTTAATCCCTTCCTGTTCAAATAAAGCCTTCGCCTTTTCCATACTTCCTCTAAAATAATCTTTGCAAGCATTAATAGCTTCCATGGGATTGGCCAGATAATCCCGGGCAAAGGGTGCATCATTGCAAGCCACGGTTAAAATTGTGATATCAGATGAACGATGGCTTTTACCAATTTTTAAGGCATAGCGAATTGCATTCTGGGATGCTTCCGAACCATCAAATGGTATTAATATTTTCATTTTATGCCCTCCCTTTTCTTTAATATCTTAAGACATGCTCAAGGTGTTATCTATAATTTATTTGATAGTTAATAAATTAGCAAGAAATTTGTAGGAAAAATGAAACTATTCCCCTAGGACAGCCTGCTTAAATTCTTCAATGCCCATTCTCTGAATAAATCTAGCTGTCCTCTCCATGTTTTTAGCATTTTCTTTATAATAATTGAGACACTTCTGGGCCAGTTCAACAACCTGGTCATCGGTCAAACCTTCTGCCAATACATCCCCAATACGGGGTCTACCTCCGGAATTACCCCCAAATATAAAGGTCCAACCGTTTCTCCTGCCAAAGACTCCAATATCCCTGACATAACCTTCACCACAGTTAAAGGGACAACCCGATACGCCAATTTTAGTTTTTGCCGGCAGCTCCAGGCCTACAAATAGTTTTTCTAGTCGAAGGCCAAGATTCAGTGAATCAAGAACACCATATTTACAGACCGTGTTACCTGGACATGCTTGTACATAATGTACGCACTTTCCCACTGCGGGACCTATTCCTATCTCTAAATCCTGCCATATCTCATCAACTACCTCGGGTTTCATGCCCACCAAGGCCATTCTTTGGGCAGAGGTAAGCTTGATAATGGGAATATCGTATTTTCGAGCCACCCCTGCAACTTTCTCTAAAAAATCAGGTGTGACTAAGCCCACCGGGGTACGCGGTACGATGGCATAGGTTTCTTTGTCTCTTTGAATAAAAGCTCCTTTGGGTGTATTCTGTTCTGCCATTTATGGAAACCTCCTAACAATTGTTAATAGGTGTTATTCGCGACAATTATTATTAATCCTTTTCTCCTTAACTACGGATACTGAAATCTTTCTCCCAAAGGCATATTAATCTGATACTATTAAATAGAACACACATTGACGGGAGCGATACTAGATGGAGAACCCTACTGGACTGAAAAGCACCATTGGCTTACCCCAGGCAATAGCCTTGTATATCGGAGCAGTACTTGGCTCTGGTATACTGATTGTGCCTGGACTGGCGGCAGAGATTGCTGGTCCGGCATCCCTGCTGGCATGGGGGCTTATGATTTTACTCATATTACCACTGGCACTGACTATGGGATTACTATCGGCAAAATTTCCGAACGCTGGCGGTGTATCCCATTTTGTCACCCTGGCTTTTGGTACCAGGGCAGGAACCCTGGTTGGTTGGTTTTTTCTTATGTCTGTACTGGTTGGTGCTCCGGTTGCTGCATTAACAGGTGCTGGCTATATGACAACTGCCATGGGATGGAGTGAAGGTACCAGAGTTTTACTGGCTGCTGGTATGCTTGCAGTTGGTCTATTGACGAACCTTATGGGTATGAGGTTAGCTGGTCGGGTACAAATTTTTGTTGTATTTGCCATTGTTGCTGTACTTGTACTGGCAATCACCGGGTCCGTGCCAAATATTGAGTCCGTCAATTTTACCCCTTTTATGCCCCATGGCTGGGTAAGTGTTGGACAAGCAGCGGCTATACTGTTCTGGTGCTTTGTCGGTTGGGAAGCAGTTTCTCACTTGTCTGAAGAATTTATCGACCCCCAAAGGGCAGCTATCAAGGGTGTAACCGTTGCCGCTATTATTGTAGGGGTGTTGTATTTTCTCACCGCCCTTGCTACGGTTGGCACACACAGTTACCATGCGGCTGGTTCCGATGCTTCCTTAGTATTAGTGATCAATAAGCTACTGGGGCCCTGGGGTGCTGTGGTGGCAGGACTAACCGGTGTATTCATCTGTACTGCTACAATTATTGCCTACACCGGAGCAACCTCTCGCCTTGCCTATGCCTTAGCTCGCCAGGGGGAAGCCCCCCGTTGGCTTGGCGTCTTATCTAAACAATATGGTACACCCATTGGTGGGATTGGCTTTCTTGCCCTATGCTTTCTGGCTGTGCTATCCCTATACGCCAGTGGGATGATTTCTTTGAAAACCCTAATTCAGTTTCCTAATGCAACTTTCATTCTGACATATCTAGGGGGTTGTCTGGCAGGAATCAGACTTTTAAAGGGAAACACCTGGGGAGTGGGTATTAGCTGGACATCTTTTCTTTTAACTGCTGTTATTTTTCCCTTTGCCGGGTGGGCCATCTTATTTCCGTTGTTTATTTTTGCTGTTTTCTGGGTCACCCGATTGGTCAGGGCTAAGAAAAGATGTGGCTGCGTTACATCTGGCAGCACCCATTGAAATGATTGTACGAAATATCAAAGGAATGTTTTTAATAAAAGGGCTCGCCGGCTCAATAGCCGGCGGGCCCTTTTTAGATCTTTATAGCTTCTGTTTATTACTTTGATAAGTCAGGGGAAAACCTATTGTCGGCATAATGACGATCTTTTTTATCTATATTTCCCTCCATCCAACCTATGCGGCAGTTTTCCCGATTATCAAAGACCGGGCAAAAAGGTTTAATATCCAAAAGAGGAGTTCCATCTAAGATATCAACATCACTAATATAAATCGTGTTTTTTTCAATTCGATCTAACTGAACGATTGATAATCCTATTTGATTAACCCTCTTGGGTGCCCTTGTGGCAAATAATCCCCGGTCCGTATTATCCAAGAAGGGTTTAACCTGTAATGACCAACCCTCTGATAAATGAAAATGATAGATCAGATATATGTGTGAGAAACCAGCTAAATCTTTTAATCCCGGTTCATACTCCGGACTTAGTTCTATGTAACCCTTTGATTTCCCAGCAAAAGCCGCTTGAATTGGTGTTCCTTTAGGGTTTTTATTGTCACTAAAAATTATTCCTATGGGTTTGTATAAAAATTCCATCATAAACACCTTCTTTATAAAAAACCTACTCTTTCTTTTAGTATACTATACTAGCATTCATCATACAAAAATATTTTATTAAAATCTTGACATCACTATAGCATTAGTGTACTATCTATCTATAACACTAGAACATTAATACAGGGAGGAAATAGGAATGAGCGGTTGGTTAAATCTGCTAAAAAAAGAATACCGCATGACTAAAACATCTGCCTTTGTCTTGTTAGGTATGCTTATTATCGCAGGGTTGTGGGGAGTGTATTCAAATCGGGAACACTGGGGAATTATTTTTGCACCGGCATCACTGCTACTAATTTTTGCTGTATTTTACCCAGCCTTCTATATGCTAAAAAGTGTTCACAGTGAGTTAAAGCATACACCCCACCTTTGGCTCCATTGTCCCCAGCCCGCCTGGAAACTGTTATCAGCCAAATTAACAACTGCCGTAGCTGTAATGCTAGCTATCCTGGCGGTGGGTGCTGTCTTCGTTTATATTACGATATTAAATACCCATGAGCGGATCGGTATACCCGCAGGAGATTTAGCACTTCTTGCAACTGAAGTTGGTGCTTACCTAACTGTTATTGTAGTTGGAGCTAGTATCTATATGGCCGTCTGGGGTTCCCTGATAGCTATTGCAATTGCCAGCACCCGCAATGTACTAGGCCGCTATAACTGGTTAGCGGGAATTGGCACCTTCTTTGTAGCTACCTGGGGTATGGATGCACTGTATGAGTCATGGGTCTATCAAACACTTACCCAATGGGGCAGCTTAAAGATAAACATACTTTCATTAAATAAGGTTTTGCCATCTACGGTAAATAATCACTTTGAAGGTATCAATATTTATGCAGGTGAGATGCTTGGCATCCTTTTGGTAACTGTTATTGTATTTGCACTCTCAGCCTGGCTGATTGACAACAAAGTTGAGGTGTAATCGATGGGTCAAGAATTTAATACCAACCAACCTATTTATCTACAGATTGTCCAACGCCTTTGTCGTCAGATTATCAGGGGTGAACTTGGGGCTGGTGATAAGCTGCCCTCGGTTCGGGAGTTAGCAGTACAAATGGGAGTAAACCCTAATACCGTCCAAAGGGTTTATAGTGAAATGGAAAAACTAGGAGTGGCTGAAACAAGACGGGGCCTGGGCACCTTCATCACTGAAAGGGAAGAACGACTTAGGCAACTCAGGGATGAATTGATGACGGAGCAAATTAATGGCTTTGTTGACGATATGAAAGAGATGGGCTTCACTGCCCCTGAGATCATCGACGGTGTCAGAAAAAATCTGGAAAATGTATAGGAGAGGTGTCTATATGCCTGAATGCATCGTTGAATTTAACCGTGTTAGCAAAAAATATGTTAGGCAAGTAGCCTTAGATAATGTTAGCCTTCAGTTTCCCCAAGGCAAGATCATTGGCCTGGTTGGACCTAATGGCAGCGGTAAATCAACTATCTTAAAATTGACCGCTGGGCTAGTCAGACCCAGCAGTGGTACCGTAAAGGTAAATGGTCAAGCGGCTCACCGTATGCTGGCGTCAGAAGTGTCCTATCTCTCTGAATTAGATACCCTTTACCCCTTTTATACCACTTCGGAAACCATTGATTTTAATGCCGGGCAATTTGGAGATTTTGATAGGACAAAGGCCCAGGAACTGTTAACCTTTATGCAACTGGACCCTGGTAAAAAGGTAAAAGATTTATCCAAGGGAAATCGAGGGAGGTTAAAAATCCTCTTGTCACTGGCCAGAAAAGTTCCTCTTATTTTAATGGATGAACCCCTTTCCGGCCTGGATCCCTTGGTGCGGGATTCCATTATTCGATCCTTAATATCCTATCTGGATTTGGAACAGCAAACCGTGATTATTACTACCCACGAAGTAACCGAAGTGGAACCCATTCTGGACACTGTCGTGGCGGTCCAAAACGGCCAGATACGAGGCGTTGCAGAGGTTGAAGATATTCGAATTAACCATGGCCAAGGCCTGGTGGAATGGATGAAAGAAATATATTAATTGGCCATGACCATCCATCACAAATCACGGATAAAAAAACAACGGGTCATGGACTTAAGGCCCCTAGCACAAGGCACTGCCCGCGGCTATCTTTAGCTACTATCTTGGTGACAAGAGGACACAAACTAATAAAAATGTTACGCCAAGTGTACGATTAACAGCCTTATGCTATAATGAAAAATAACATTAAAAGGTTAACTTTTTATTATGGTAAAGTAAACCCTTACTAGAAAAGTAAACTTTAACTATAAGGAGCGATTCATTTTGCAGGCAAGGGATTTTTGGGACATTATCAACATAGACGACAAACCTTTTGTAGCTTTTACCGAAAAGCAACCCACCCTAACTTTTACGCAAGACATCCGGGAATACTCCACAGGACTTGAAACAGGTATGATGGCAAATCTAACACATGTGGCCGAAAAGCAAGACATGCTTCATATAGTTTGCGATTTGACCAACTTTGAGACATATAACAAAACCTTTGAACAACCAGTATATGAAGGAGAGCAGGGTAAGTTTGTTAGGTGGAGTGAGTCATTCTTCTACCCCGAGAACAAAATCGTGGAGTTTTTTATCGAAGCTAAAAATGAACTCCCCTTTGAAGTTAGCCAAGGCAATGAATTATATAAAGAATATGTAAAGAGTAATTCTGACCTTAATTATGTAAAATGGCTAGAATCAGAAATCTTAAAACTAAGGACTTCGACTAAACATACTGAAAAGGAATGATTTGACAAAAATCAGACATCTAAACTATAGCGTAATTATGAACCAGGCCGAGGAAAATGCACTCTCATTAATAATGTAGAATAAAAGAAAAGGCCAGTAAGTTTATTGTCAGGGAACTGAAAAGTCATGGAGTTGAGGGCATTGTCCCTCCCACGGGGATATTTTATATGCCCATATATCTACATTCTTTTAAATGTAAATCACGGTGACCTAACCAAAATCAAAAAAGCTATCCACTTCTTGCTGAAGTGATAGCTTTTCTTACTTGCTATAACTATTTTTCATTGGCTGCTGTTTGGCTTTCTTCCCACAGCATCTCCATAATTTCTTTCTTAATTGCTGAGAACTCTGGGGAAACAGTGGCCCGATGATCCCGTGGTCTGGGGATAGGTACCTGAATCTGGGTCCTAATTCGCCCGGGTCGGCGGGACATAACATAAACATTCTCGGCAAGCAGCACCGCTTCATCAATATCGTGGGTGATAAATAATATGGTGGTACGCTCCTGTTCCCAAACCCTAAGCAACAATTCCTGCATAACCAGTCTGGTCTGGGCATCCAGGGCACCAAAGGGTTCGTCCATCAGCAACATTTCCGGTTTATTGGCCAACGCCCTGGCAATGGCCACCCGTTGTTTCATGCCACCGGACAGTTCTTTGGGAAGTGCACTGGCAAAACCGCCAAGACCCACTAAATCGATATAATGTCGGGCTATTTCCTGCCGCTCCTTGGGGTTTACCCCCTTGATCTTCAGTCCAAATTCCACATTTTGCTGCACAGTTAACCAGGGAAACAAGGTGTAAGATTGGAACACCATCCCCCGGTCGGCACCGGGTCCTTCAATGCTTTTGCCGTTCATGGCAATAACACCGCGGCTGGCTTGTTCCAAACCTGCCACAATATTTAATAAAGTAGACTTGCCGCAACCACTGGGTCCCACAATTACCGCCAGTTCATTTTCGGCAATCTTTAGATTGATATCCGACAGGGCCTCTACAGCGCTGCCCCCAGTATCAAAGGTCTTCCCCACCTGCTCAACAATGAGCTTACTCATGCTTTACCACCTGCTTTCTCACTCCAGGGTACCACAACTTTGGTTAACCACTTGAAGAAAAGGTCGGTGGCCAAGCCCAACAGACCGATAATCAGCAATCCTGCAAACATACGATCCGTGGCCAAAAACCGTTGGGATTTTAATATCATATGACCAAGACCGGAGTTTGCCGCCACCAGCTCCGCCACCACCAGATAGGTCCAAGCCCAGCCTATGGTGATCCGCAAGCTGTCCATAATTCCGGGCAGTGAGGCTGGCATGAGAACAAGCCGATAAATCTGCCATCGATTGGCACCGAGAGTAGAGGCCGCTCTAAGTAAGTCCCGCTGTACATTGGCTACAACATCACTAACCATCAGTACCAGTTGAAAAAAGGTGCCAAGAAATATCACTATAAATTTTTGCAAATCGCCGATACCAAAATACAACAACGTTAAAGGCACCATCGCCACCACCGGCAAGTAGCGGGCAAATTCAATTAACGGGGTTAGCAGGGCCTCTGCCTTCTTTGAACTGGCCACTAGCAGCCCTAGGGGAACCGCTACTACCACGGCCATAAGCCATCCCACTACAACCCGGTAGGTACTGTCAAAGGTATAGCTCAACAAGATTCCTTCTTGATACATTTCCACAACAGCCTGTAATACTGATCCCGGAGGAGGTAAAAAGAGTTCTTTTACAAACCCGCTGTAACTGAGGACAAACCATAAAAGGAAAAGAAAGGTAAACGATGACAGAGTTAAGATACCATAACCCTTTCTATACACTTTAGATTTGCGTTCTTTATGCATTTACTTAGCAGCCTCGTTTACGTAAGTGTTATCGATTAATTGATCAAGATTTATTTGTTCAGTAATAATGCCTTTTTGTTGCCAAAACTTACCTGCTCGTTCAGCCAGTTGGTAAACGGTGTTATCACTCTCTTTGTTAAAGAAAGCAAGATTTTCCTCTTTGCCAAAGAAGGCTACACCTTTAGCCATATCGGCAATCTCTTCTTTCTTTAGGCCCAAGGCTTTGGCCATAATTTCGTTGCCTTCATCGGGATTCTGACGATAAAATTCAATGGCTTCAAACCAAGCCTTGGTTAGTCCAACTGCCGCTGCTGGATTCTCCTTCAAGAAATCCTGACGCATGGTAATAACATCAACGATGGTATGGGGATATTCCTTACTGTTTACCAACACATGTCCGCCTTCCCGCTGGGACGAGTTCGTTAACCAAGGTTCCCAGGAAATAGCCGCATCCAGTTTACCGGCCACAAAGGCTGCCCCGGCATCCCCGGCAGACATTTCTTGGATGGTCACATCCGCTTCTTTCAGGCCATTTTTCTCTAATACCGATAAGAAAAAGAAATAAGAGGTACTGGACTTATCCAAACCAATGGTGGCACCCTTCAGGTCTGCCACTGTGGTAATTTCTTTCTTGGCTATGATGCCATCCCCGCCCGCAGACTCGTCCATTGCTAGAATAAAGGTTTCTTCCGTACCTTTGGCAAAGTGAATAACTTCTCTATCAACAACATTACCTAGTGCTTGAATTTGTCCAGAAGCCAATGCCCCGGCATACTGGGATTCATCTTCAATTACTACCAATTCTGGATGAATGCCATACTTATCAAAAAATCCCTTTTCTTTAGCTATATATAAAGGGCCGTAACCCACCCAAGTGGCGTGGGCCAATTTAAACGACACTGGTTTGCTTTCTGATGCTTTGTTAGCACCCTCCTTACTTTCTTCCTTTTGGCCACCGCCGCAACCGGTTAATGCTACCGTTAATATCATTAGCAAGGTAACCAATAACGCAAAAGATTTTTTCACAATACCCGCCCCTTCCCAAATTATGACATTATTTTTAATTATACATAACTAATTCTACGTTAATAGTTCATTACCTGCTTATGTTAATGCTTTAATTTGTTAAATCGTTAGGGCGTAGCAATTTTTATAAATGGTCCCGCCTTTACTCTATATACTTGGATAATGTGATAAGGTATTATAAGTTATGGAAAAGTAAATAAATTTTGAAACTATTGGAGCATACAATGTGGTTTCTATATGCAATCTTAACCCTTTTGTGTTGGGGATTCTTTAATTTTTCCCTAAAAGTCTTTGCCGATAAAGAAAAATCACCCTATGTCAACATGGCCTCAATTTATCTGGTTGCCGGTAGTTTTATGTGTATCTACCTGCTTATTCGGAAAGAAACCTTTCAGCTTAGCCCCGAATTATTGCTATTCGGGATCTTTCTTGGTCTCTGTTCTGCTACGGGAAACTATTGCTTTACCAAAGCCTTTGAAACAGGAATTAGCAGCATTATTGCACCCGTTGTATCCAGTAACAGCATTATTGTCATTTTACTGGCTCTGCTCTTTTTAGGGGAGAGGGTAAATGTATTGCAAGGTATAGCCATATTGATGGCTTTTACCAGCATCCTGCTGCTCAACTATTCCCGCCAAAAAAATGAGTCAACTGAAGCAAGCTGGATGATTTATATGGCCTGGACCTTTCTAGCCTTTGGCGGCGTCAACACCATCATGAAACTTACTGTTTATTTTAATGAACCGCCCAATGTCGTATTAGCCATTGGATTTACCCTGGCCTTCTTCCTCTATCTGATTCTATGTGTCCGTAAAGAAGAACCACTGAAAGCAATCCTTTATAATAAAATTAATCTATTTGCCATCTTAAACCCTATCGGCATGATTCTTTATGGTTTAGCACTAAGAGATGGGTGGGCCAGTTTAGTCTGTCCCATCACCAGTTGTAACAGCATCATTACCGTAATCTTCGGTTTAACCATGTATAAAGAAAAATTAAATAACTATCAGTTATTTGCTATCGTGGGTGTATTTACATCGATAATTTTGTTAGGCCTGGAAGCGTGATTCGCAATAGTATCACTTACAAAATAACATTGCGGATTTTATGTTACAATTAATTAGGGCTTGCTAAACCAAACCTAATTTAAGTTAAAACACCATAATGTTTAGTTCACCAAAAGTCGGATTACACCGAAATAGCTGTTGCAGAACAAAGGACAAAAGGGTACGGAGCCGGTGCTCCAAGTTCATCACCAGGAACGGCAGACAGATCACGCTTTCGGCGGTCTCTTTCAGGCGTGCCATAATACGCGCCAAGCCATAGCGTCGTTTACCTTCGCCGAATTTACCTTCAACAGCGTTACATTCGCTGGCATCTTGCCGTTCTAAGCGTTTCAGCATATTCTGTTTCACTTTATTAACCAGTGGTCTTCCTAGCCATGGCCCACTGAGCCGTATGTTATATCTATAGGTATTAAAAAACTAGTATATCCTCTTAAATATGGGATATACTAGGGACAGATTTTTGTGGTATTGGATTTTACCATTAGCCTTTTCAAATGAGGGGTGGTTTTAATGTCTTCAACTAGGCATCAACAACCAAAATCTAAATTTCAGATTACAAAACAGTATATTAAAAAGGAGATAGATGAATACGGAGTAGAGTGGACCGATCTTATTGCAGAATATAGTGTAACTTTAAACCCTAAAAAATCGGTAAATAAATCATCAGAGGCAATTACATTAGAAGAAAACCAAAAAACAGGTAGCTTATAAGCTAAAGTATATCACTAAATGATTTATTTAATATCTCCGACCTTCTTCTTGGTTAAGAACTCGATCGATTAGTACTGGTCAGCTGAAAACATTGCTGCTCTTGCACTCCAGGCCTATCTACTATGTAGTCCGCATGGGAGCTTATTTACATCGATAATTTTGTTAGGCCTGGAGGCGTAATTTGGACTGGCTAATGTTTCTTTAAAAGGGAAGTGCCTTAGTCAATTCAATGACTAAAGCACTTCCTTTGTTTTATTTGGTTTTAAGTAAATCACGAATTTCTGTAAGCAATTGAATATCTGCCGGTGGTTCTGCTGGTGCAACAGGTGCTTCTGCCACAGGTTTCGTCTTGAATCTTTCTATCAAACGAATCATCAAAAATATCGCAAAGGCTACAATTAAAAAGTCCACTATATTCTGAATAAACTGTCCGTAATAAATAGCAATCTCAGGTGTATCCCCTTGTTGTTCCTCGATGACATATTTTAAATGCTTAAAATTTACCTTGCCAACGATTATACCAATAAGCGGCATTAAAACATCGTTTACCAACGAACTGACTATTTTACCAAAAGCACCGCCAATAATCACCGCAACTGCAAGATCTAAGACGTTTCCACGCATAATAAATTTTTTAAAATCTTCCAACATATTTAAATCACCACCCCGCTCTAAATATAATTGAAATTTAATCATATTTTATATTCTATAACTTTTCTTTTCACTTTACTATTTATTTTTCTTTACCTTAACAACACCCGCAAGGTTACATCCTTATGTGTGGACACCAAACCTACAAAAAGCATAAAAAAGCACCGGATGTCGAATAACCCATATGTTGAATTACCATAACATGATAGCAATTCAACAAATCATTCATTCAACACCCGGCACCAATATAACATTCAATCGGGTAGGAGGCCCCCCATTACCTCTCAGGATATGTGTAAGGCGGATTTGCCTGCCTTACTCCCTACGGGCTTGGACCAGCTTTTCCAGCCGCTGGCTTAACTTACCCTTCCACGTCACTCCATCACTTAGAAACGGTATCTGATGGTATCGGGACTAGAAACGGGGACGGTTTTCTTGTCCTGAGACAAGAGAAGAACGAAATCGCTCCGCGATGGCTTTAGAAATAACAACCCCCGCGCATTGTGCCGGCGGGGGCAGGCCATAATTAATTGGTAGTGGGCCTAAATTCTTTCTCTCTCTTCAAAATGAGTATGGAGCAGTTCGTGGGCCCTTTGGCCAAAGGGCTCTCCCAGATAATTCTTATAAAGCTCAAGAATCTCTTTATTCTCGTGGGATTTTCTTACTTTTTTCCTCCGATCCTCTTCAAATATGGCCTCCCTGCGTTTCTTAACAATTTCATCGTTACCATGGTGGTAGGGTTGTCCGCCGCCAGCAATACAACCGCCGGGGCAGGCCATAATTTCAATGGCATGGTAATCGGCTCTGCCATCCCTAATATCCTCCAAAATATGCCGTGCATTGCCCAAACCGCTGGCAATGCCGATTTTAAGTTCCTGATCACCTATTTTTACAGTGGCTCTGCGAACCCCATCCATGCCCCTAAGTTCCTCAAACTCGATCCTTTCCAAGGGTTCACCTGTCATCCATTCAGAGGCGGTTCGAAGAGCAGCTTCGATAACGCCCCCAGCAGTACCAAATATTACAGATGCGCCGGTGGTTTCCCCCAATGGACTGTCAAAATCACTATCCGGCAGCCGGTCAAATTCAATGCCTGCTTCCCTAATCATCGCACCCAGTTCACGGGTTGTAATAACAATATCTACATTATTATGTGCATCCTTGGTAAGTTCCGGCCTTTTTGCCTCTGCCTTTTTGGCAATACAGGGCATGACCGAAACCACCACAATATTATCCGGATCTAGGCCATTTTTTTCGGCATAGTAGGTTTTAACAATGGTACCGAGCATAATGTGTGGTGATTTGCAGGTAGAAGGAACATTGATCAACTCCGGAAATTGGTGCTCAATAAACTTAACCCAAGCCGGACAGCAATTGGTGAGGATTGGTAGTGTTTTATTGTTTTTTAGGCGATAAATAAGCTCCGAGGCTTCTTCCATGATGGTAAGGTCTGCGCCAAAATTGGTGTCAAATACCGCATCAAATTTCATCCGTTTGAGGGCAGAGACCATTTTACCAGTAACAATGGTTCCCGGTTCCATGCCAAAAAGTTCTCCTAGGGTTACACGGATTGCCGGAGCAGTTTGGACGATCACATACTTATCAGGATCATTGATGGCTTCCCAAACCTTGTCCGTATGATACACCTCGGTAAGGGCTGCTGTAGGACAAACCTGTACGCATTGGCCGCAGTAGGTGCAGGAAGACTCCACCATGGGGATGTTGGCAAAGGGTCCCACAAAGGTATTAAAACCACGTCCGATGCCAGAAAGAATGCCACAGGTCTGCACCTCATTGCAGGCAGTCTCACAGCGCCGGCAAAAAATACATTTGTTAGCGTCCTTCACGATAGCATCACTGGACATATCCTTGGGATAGTCCATCCTTTCACCTTCCCAACGGATCTCCCTTATATTGAGTTCCTCTGCCAGGGCTTGTAGTTCACACTCCAGGTTTTTGGGGCAGGTAAAGCATTCATTGGGATGATTTGATAAGAGCAGTTCCACTGCCATCCTTCTGGCTGTGATCGCCCTGATCGTATCGGTCCGTACCACCATTCCCTCCTCAGCTTTGGTAACGCAGGAGGGTACCAGCTTATTTCGGTTGTTTTTGGCATCTACCAGTTCCACCATACATACTCTACAGGAAGCTGTTTTATTGTATAATTGAAAATCGTGCAAGTCCAAATGACACAGAGTGGGGATTTTGACCCCTGCTTCATGGGCTGCCTCTAGGACAGTTATTCCTTCAGGGACAGTCAATTCCTGGTCATTGATCAGGATATGTATGTTTTTTCTATCTTCATGATGATTACCCGAAATTTTGGACACCTCCCCTTTACGATTTTAAGCCAATTTTGTTTTTCGGGACATACTTCCCCTCACCCTGTGGATGGTCTATATCCTGGACAAAGGCCAAATATTCATGCCAAAAATGTTTCATGGTACTGATCACCGGGTTGGGGGCTGATTGACAGAGTCCACACAGGGAACTATCCTTTACCATGTAGGCCAATTGCTTTAAGGCATCCAAGTCGGCCACCGTAGCCTTGCCGGAAGTTATCTTTTGCAGCATTTCAAAGAGCCTCTTGGTGCCTATGCGACCTGGCACGCACCTGCCGCAAGCCTCATCCATGGTAAACTCAAGATAGAACTTAGCGATGTTGACCATATTATCATCTTCGTCCATGACAATCATGCCGCCGGAACCCATCATGGAGCCTATCTCTAAAAGGTGATCATAATCAATGGGTGTATCCAGTGCCTCCTCTGTAATTACTCCACCAGAGGGGCCTCCGGTCTGCACAGCCTTAAACCTTTTGCCATGAGGAATACCTTCCCCAATGTCAAAAATAATTTCACGGAAGGTAGTTCCCATGGGAACCTCTACCAAGCCCACATTATTTATCTTACCAGCTAGGGCAAAGACCTTGGTACCCTTACTGCTCTCCGACCCGATTGCTGCAAACCACTCTGCCCCCTTGGACATAATCGCCGGAATATTAGCAAAGGTCTCCACATTGTTTACACAGGTCGGATGTCCCCAATAACCCTCTTCAGCCGGGTAGGGCGGTTTGTAATTGGGTTCGCCCCTTTTACCTTCGCAGGAATTAATTAAAGCGGTTTCTTCCCCACAGACAAAGGCCCCAGCCCCGTATTTTAAACGAATATCAAAATCAAAGTTTGTGCCAAAAATTTCTTTACCCAACAGGCCCATTTCCCTGGCCTGCTGCATGGCTGTGTTCAAGCGGGAAATTGCCAGAGGGTATTCAGCCCGTATGTAGATAATCCCCTTAGCCGCTCCGATGGCATAGGCACCAATGGCCATGGCCTCAATTACACTGTGGGGATCCCCTTCCAGGATGCTTCGATCCATGAAAGCACCAGGATCTCCTTCATCCGCATTACAGATGATGAACTTCTCTGGATCCTCTTGTTTTTTGGTAATCTCCCATTTCAAACCAGTGGGGAAGCCTCCGCCACCCCGCCCCCGCAGGCCGGATTTTTTTATGGTTTCAATGACTTCATCCCTGGACATTTGGGTCAGTGCTTTAGCTAAGGCTTGATAGCCATCTAAGGCTATATATTCATAAATATCCTCCGGATTGATCAAGCCGCAGTTTCTCAGGGCAATGCGAAGCTGCTTTTTATAGAAGGTCATCTCCTCCTGGGTGTGTACCTTTTCCTTCTGCTGGGGATCTTCATACAGAAGCTTCTCCACTACTTTGCCCTTGATCATATGCTCATCTACAATACTCTTTACATCCTTTAATCCTACACGGACATAAAATACATTATCCGGCTCAATTTTTACGATGGGTCCTTGTTCACAAAAGCCAAAACAGCCTGTCCGAATCACCTTAACCTGCTCTGCCATCCCCCGGGATTTTAAAAGGTTATTCAGTAAAGTTATAATTTTATCACTATCATTGGCCAGGCACCCTGTACCGCCACAGACTAAAATATTTTTCTCGGTTGCTGTATTATCCCGGTGAAGTCTGAGGGCGACTTGACCCAGCGATTTTTGCTTTAGTTTAATTAACTCCTCCAGGGATTTTATCTGCATGCTATTGCTCCCTCCCGGCGATAGGCATTAATGATATAGTCAACATCCTCTACCTTAACTCTGCCGTAAACCTTGCCATCCACCATGACCACCGGCGCCAAACCGCAAGCACCGATACAGCGGACATCTTTAATCGTAAAAAGTCCGTCCTCTGTGGTCTCATTGGACTCAATACCCAACCTTTCTTTAAAGGCTGCAATGATTTTATCTGCTCCCCGCACAAAGCAGGCAGTTCCCATACAAACACTGATCGTGTGTTTGCCACTGGGCTTTGTACTAAAGTAAGAATAAAAGCTTACTACGCCATAAACCTCCGCACCAGGTATCCCCAGCTTGCGTGCAATAAAGAGCTGTACATCCCTTGGCAGATAACCGAAAATATGCTGTGCTTTGTGGAGGATTTCTATTAAAGCACCTTTGGTCGTCTCAAGACTATTTATAAAGGCTTCCAGTTCATCATATTTCTCCTGCGCAAATTCTTCTCCCAGGGAACTCATCACATCAATTTCTTGAGACTTCGTCATGAATATCACCAACTTTTCCAGTTTGTTAGAAAAACGTATTTCCTATATCGTTCCAAGGAAGTTCCGTTACAATACACACCTACTAGTCATCTCCTGCAGGCCATGCACAAAACGCAAAAAAGCCGCCACCCGAAGGTGAGGCTTTTTAAAAGAGAGGAATAACGTTTACAGGTATATGTCGATATAATAATTTTATCACATTGAATTTGTCGTTATCTATAGGAAGTAATAACCATTTATACTATACTTTTGTCCTATTCACCTTCCGATACAACTATCTTGTTATGACTTCTGCCCCATCATCGACCCAACGATAATGTTACAAAATTAATATAACAAAACCCTACAGTTATTGCAACTGTAGGGTTTTAAAAATACTCTGGCAACGACCTACTCTCCCAGAAGCGCGAGCTCCAAGTACCA
>NZ_JBAIYV010000049.1:0-12807 GCF_036763075.1 Desulfotomaculum sp. 1211_IL3151
CAAGAAATGAGTAGGGCAGAGCGGGATATGGTGCTGCATAAACTAAAAGAGATTGAAGGATTAAGCATCCGGCAAATATCCCGCCTGACTGGTGTAAGTTTTAATATTGTTAAAAGGGCTTAGCGACGCAATAAAAACGTCCCCTTGTGTCCTGGGTTTCTGGGCGTGTTTTTTTACACTACCTAAAGATCGGCGAAGCAATTTTTCCATAATCAATTTGCGCTTTCGATTACTCCATCCCGTATCTTCTTTTTTATGATAATCATGTTAATACCCCAAGCAATTAGGAATATATGTACCATTAGACCTAAAAAGTTTATAGCCTTAACTCCAAGAAAAATATAAAATGTATAAGAGATGTAGACCATCCAGAAGAATATAGGTACAAGCTGCGCTAAGGAATAAATGGCATAGATATATGAGGGCAATCCATCTTTTTTCCTTATCAATCTGAAAATAGAGATAATGATTACCAATATTGAAAATACAAACTGTGCAAAACCACACTGCACTGAAATCGCTTTGCTAAAATCAGCAAACATATAAAACACAGAACATGCAGTCATAATAACGATGTATATAAAATCTATTGCTATAATTGATTTGTGTGATTTCATATTCATCCTCCATCGGTATTATATGGTATAATCCAGTGTAGAAGCTGACTTGTTTAAAGGTGGTTTCAATTAGCATAAAAAGCATCCCCCGGTATATTTTGTTGTGGTGACTTAATTATACCATTGGTGGGTATGCTTTTTGTGTTTTAACTAGACTTTTTCAGTGGTCTCAAAACGTCCCCTTGTGTCCCTGGTGGCTCAAATTCATCATAATATTCAAATTTGATATAACTAAAATAAAAGAACCCTGCTTGCAATCGTTCAAACAGGGCCTAAAATATTCTTTAATAATGCTATCAAAAAGGAGCTAAAGGTATTTCCTTACCTTCCTTATCTAGCATACGATAGCTTCTTAATAGATTTACATTTTTTTTATAAATAAAATATTCTTCTTTTGAAATATCCTCTTTATAGCTATTGCCTTCTTTATTGGTTAGTTCAATGTAATCAATGTTACTCTGATTGTTTTTACCTGCGATAATCAAATATTTAGTGGCAAAATCCTTAACAACAAAGAGATATACAAATTTTTTTTGACAGTATATTTCACCAACTGCATATTTGTTATTTAGACCTTTATATAAGTTTGCAGTGCCAATAATTTCTCTTTCATCTGCTGAAGGAAATGAGTATACTACAATTTTTCTAAATTTCAAATCCAATTGTTTTCTCATTTGTATATCTTGTATTGTGTAGTTTTTACCCTCTGTTTTTAATAATTCTTGAGTAATTGTCTCTTTAATCTTATCTTCTTCAATCTGGAAAAAAGAATTGTGTAGAAATATTACTAAAACCACTGCAGCCATGCTTGTTGCTATACATATTTTTTTATATTTCAGATATTAGATCACTCCTGACTACTCCTGCACTAGATCCGTATTTTATTTGTGATATTAACGCTAAAACCACTTTAGTTTAGTAAGAACCATAACTTACAGGTGTCATGCCATTAACTCCAAATAATGATAGATATACTGATTTACCAAAAGTTGAAGTTTTCCAATTTTCGGGAAGCAATCCTTCAGTATATGTGTTTCCCGAATACTTCTTATTGGAGTCAATGATAAATATCTTTTTCCCACTTAAAGTACATGAACGATTTTCATTAAGAGTATCTGTACATATCCATTCATAATTACTTATTGAAGCTGCTAAAGTTACAGATAAAGCATTAACTATACTACCTGAAATAATTGATATTCCAAGTGCTGCAAATACGCCTTTTACTACATTAGTCATTACTGAGGATGGAACTGCTATTACTGATATAATTGCCGCAACCAAACTAACTACGCTACCAACATAGCTTCTTACAGTATAGGTACTGGTTTCAGGAGTTATCGCATTTTAGTTTTATACCATGGTTTAAAGAATCATATGGATTAGGTCCGTAATTTATTCTACCTAAAAGAGTATAAGTGGCCATTGGGGTTACTAATCCACTATCACGGAGGTAAACTTTAAAAATCTAGTGCTTATTACTAACCCCCCGGTTAAGAATGCGTAGAATACCCGAATTAGTTTGCAGCTTAAAGCGATTAGCGATTGTTTCTTCTTGAGAGGATTCTTGCCCCTTGCCGTGTAGTAGTTGTGTATTTCCGCAAACTCTTTATTTTTAGCGACTAGAGGCATTACTGCTTGAAATAGAATCGCCCTCAGTCGTGTGCGGCCGCGCTTACTGATCGTGGTCTGTCCTTTGTGCTTGCCCGAGCTACTCTCTCGCAAGGCTAAGCCCGCAAGTTTTTGGATTTGCTTTGGAGAACTAAAGCGTCTAATGTCTCCAACTTCAGAGAGAAAACCAGCTACGGTAACAAGACCGATACCTTTAATTTCAAGTAGTTTTGCTACCTCTGGTATTTGACTGCACAATCCTTCAATGGTCTGAATGACAGCCTGGTATTGTGCCATTTTGTTGTGATAATCTTGGAGTAATAGCTTGATTTCCATTCGGGAACAAGTCTCTCCTTCAGTGCAACCAATACTCCTCTGGGCCGCTTCATACAGGCTCTTAGCCCTTTTCATTCCAACCGCCCTCAGTTTCTGGTCTTTCCAAATTCGGTTTATTCCTTCTGCTCCAAGTCTTTCAATATCCCTGGGTAGTGGGGCTTCTTGTAACACCAACATGCTACTCGTGGCGTCAAACTTTCCAAACACTGTTTCATGCTCAGGAAAGTATATTTTCAGCCACCGCTGAATGCGATTTTTTATGCTGTTTAGTTCCTTTTGTATACGCGTTCTGCAAGCCATCGCTACTCTCAGCTCCGCATAGATCCCCTCTGGGATATAGGGCTCATTGTATCTCCCCTCGATTACCAGCTTGGCAATTGTTTTGGGATCCTTGGCATCCGTTTTGCTCGGATGATTGTCATCAAGCTCCTTACTCCGCTTTACATGGAATGGGTTTACGAGGACTAATTTAATGTGTTGCTCTTTCAGGTATGATGCCAGGCCGAACCAGTAATGGCCGGTTGGCTCTGCGCCTACCACTATGCAGTCCTTTTGTGCTTGCCTCTTTAAACGTTCAATCCATGCATAGAAATCTTTGAATCCTTCAGCACGGTTTTCAAACTTGAATACCTTACCCAACTCGACTCCTCGCCAGTCGAAAGCCCTGGCATAATGAAGCTCGCTCGCAATGTCCACTCCAATAACAATACTTCTTTCGGATAGTTGCTTTAGTTTCTCGTTTTGTGTAAAATTCATTTGGGATGACCTCCGTTATTTTGATCGGATTCTGTTGGCCAACAGTCCTTTCAAATTTTAACGTGAGGTCTTTTTTACCAACTTCATTTTTTGCTACCACAGGAATGCTCCTTTAATTATTAGATAAAAGGAAGGTGGTTTTGGTTTTAAAAATCTATCGCCTTATTGCGACATTATCTGTGCTTGTATGGATAAAAGGAATCTAATCGCAATGTATAGAAATATTATATAAAATTCATCAAACCTCTTAGGGGGCTACTATGTCTATATTTAAAAAGCTCTTTTCTAGAAAGAAACAAGTTAATCAGGATTTTAGTAAACTTATTTTCGAACTTCATTATAAGTCGGCCTTAAAATCTGCCTATTTTTATTGTGGGGATGCTGACATAGCGGAAGAAGCTGCACAAGAAGCGATATTTATAGCAACGCAAAATATAGACCAACTAAGGGATCCAGATAAGATTGAAGCGTGGATAAAGAAAATTACGATAAATAACGTTAACAGAATTCTTAATAAATACAAAAATATAGTTAGTATTGATCTCATCGGCCCTATTATCGACTCTATCGAAAACTCACCGGAGCATGTGGTCAGTTCACAAGACACCTTATCTACGTTAAATAAAGCAATCGATTCCCTAGACCCTGCTATGAAGCAGGTCATTCACCTGTACTACTATGAGGAAATGAAGGTAAAGGATATCTCAACATTGATCCAAAAACCCGAAGGTACTGTTAAAACGCTTTTACATAGGGCGAGAGCCCATATCAAAAACCGTTTAATCAAAGAAGGTTACGTTATTAGTAAACAGGAGGGCGGGTTGAAAGTTGAGCGATGATAAATACACAACCGTTGATAAACTGATTAAAGAATCCCTTAAGGATCGGGCGCGAAAAGACACGGATGTGGATATGGACTTAGCATGGGAGAGATATAATAATAAATATAACCCTAAGCCAAAGTCACCATCTAAGTGGTCTGTTGTGGCCTGTTCATTAATTATTTTTTTGGTAGTGGGACTTTGGTTTATGCCCAAGGAAGGAACTGCCTTAAATTTAAAGATTTTTGAGACGATCCGCTCCTTTATTGCCGGCAAGGTTGAAACTGTCCATATTTCATATGGAACGCAGAAAAAAGAAAAAGACCCGGTGTACTCCTTTAAACCAGAAGTTGCACAGGTCTTAAATGATGTACCTTATCAAGCTCTATTACCTATTGATTTAGCCGGTCAGTATACTATTGAAAGAGCTGTAATGCAAAAGGTAGGGGATTCTACAAAGCTGGTGTTATTCCTTAATACTGCCAAATCCCAACCAGTAAATATCGCTCAGATTAATATTATTGGTGACTTTAATCAAGCCACATCATACGATACCGAGGATGCGGTTTTAAAAAAGGTTAATATTAAGGGACAGGACGCGAATCTATTGGTTTTTAAAGATGGTAAAAAACAGTTGTGCTGGGTTGATAGAGATATCTTTGTTACAATAACTGGGCCGTTGGACGAGGAAGATTTATTTGTTCTGGCTAGCTCATTAAGACGGGTTAATTTACAGTAAAAGAACTAGTGTAAGAAGTATTCATTTCGGATAAAGTACCGTTATCTGCCCGGTGTAAGCATCTTACCCTATAAGTTGTCCCCGGAGTGCCTTTGTAACTGCCACTTGTAGTGGAGTAAGCGTTATTAGTTACGCTGCTTGTCCAACTCGTAACTGCGGTCCAGCCACTGGAAGTTTTCTTATCCAGATATACTGTGGTGGTGATTTTACTAACATTGGTGTAAGTTTGGGTTGTACCAGAGGCACCGATACTAGTTCCATTCAGTGTGTACAGGCTGGAACAGTCAAATAGGTATTGGTAAGCCATCGGCGTTACTTCACCTATATTGCTCTTTTCCTCTTGTGCCATAACGGGTTGCCCAATAATTAGGAACATCAGCCCTACCAGTAGAATTGCAAGCGATTTGATTCTTTTGAACATTAAAGCTACCCCCTTAAATTATTTTTCAATACCTAGATACGGAAGGTAGCCTTTTGGTTTCAAAAATTTATTTTTTACCAGAAAAGAATCTCCTTCTTGAGGAGACCATAAGGGGAGCCTATCCTTTTCCTGGAATTACACGGCAGAATTCGCTACTTTGTTCGAGAAACGATAGTGCATGCTTTTCTCCTTCTCGACGAGCGATTGAACTTACATACCGAGTCGATTGATTATTTTTGTAATCATGCTAACACGGTTAAACGGCGTAATAAAATAAAATCCATGGACAGCATTTTTCATCTTTTCCGCAATTTCCAAAGCTATTTCTATTCCTAATTTTTCTGCTTCTTCTTTTTCCATAGCAGGATCGAACTTGTTTATAATGCTTTCTGGTATTCTGATTCCCGCTACCTCGTTATTTAAAAACTGAGCATTTCGATAGCTTACCAACGGCATAATGCCGCCTAGTATTTTAACATGATCATTTGAATTTATCTGTGGTAAAAAATTGATGACCTGATCATCGAATATAGGTTGTGTAAGAAAAAAAGTAGCGCCCCGATCAGCCTTTTTTAACATTCTTTGTATTTCGCCTTCCGGCTTCATACCATTTAGGTTCAATGCCCCGCCTATATGAATCGGCTCTTCAGAAAAAACATCTTTGTTCATAGAGGATACCAGTTCAATTAATTTAAGTGAATTAAGGTTAAACACGCTTTTAATTTCGCTTTTGTCCGATTCGGCAATGGGGTCGCCGGTAACGGCTAACACATTTCGGATATTCTCAATATACCCGGCCAGCAACGCGGATTTCAGTGCATTAATATTTTTGTCACGACAGCAAATATGTGGTATCACATCAATGCCAGCTTCTCTTTTGATTTTTGCGGCAAGCATCATGGAGTCAACCCTTGCCCGCCCCATGGGAGAATCCGCTATGGTAACGATATCAACGCCACTTTCTTTGCAAATCCGGGCATTATTCATAATAGTATGCGGATCAGCGTTAAACGGCGGATCAAGCTCCACCGCGAGGACAAACTGGTCTCTTTTTAATTTCTCGGAAAAAGCATTTCGGTTTTTTCTGTCGGCAAGCACACTTGGCTTAGGTAAAACGGATGGCCAGGAAAAAGAATCTGCCTTTCCTGAATGAGTCCGTTCCGCCATTTTTTTAATATGAGCAGGGGTTGTTCCACAACATCCGCCTAAAATTTTTGCCCCCAGCCCACGAATTTCTCTCATTCTCTCGGCAAAATAATCCGGATTATTAATATATACCGTTCTACCTCGGACGATTTCAGGATATCCTGCATTAGGAGCCACCGCTACAAGATCCTCTGCCAATATCTTGCCCTTCAAGTTATTGAAGATATGGGTTGGCCCCACGCCGCAATTAAAACCATAAGCATCAATATGATCACAGCTTCTTGCCATGGTTATGATGCGATCAATACTTAAAGCTTTTCTGGTAAATCCTTCAGGGGTTGTCGCAAATTGAGTCAAAATAAATATGGAATTGTCTTTTTCCTTGATGTATTGGGTTATTTCCTTAAGGTATCGGATGTCGCTAAAAGTTTCAAAAATGAATATTTTGACGTTTTTCTTCAAAAATACATCCACTACAAACCTATATTCATCTATAATAACAGCCGGGTCCATGTCAGTTTTACCGACCATATCCGGTATAGGGCCAATACTTGCCGCTACAAAGACGTTTTTCTTCAAGACCACCCGATTGGCGATAGCGATGCCGGCGCTAATAATCTTTTCAATGTCTGCTCTTGAGGCATCCATTCCAATGCTATTTGCTGAAAAAGTATTTGTTTTTATCAGTTTTGCTCCGGCTTCAATATACTCATGATGAATTCTTTCAATGGTCTTGGCATCGTCCAGATTGGCTGTTTCGGGAGGAACATCGTGTTTGCCTGTAATTTCAGCATAATAAGTACCCATGGCCCCATCTGTTATCAGAATATTGTCCTTCAAATACGCTCTTATCATATCTTCACCCTCAAAATATCTAGCAGCAAACGAAATTAAGCCGCAGAGGCAAGGCAATAAAGCCCTGCCTCCGAAACAATCATTTTTACTGTATTTCTCGTCGTATATTCTGTGTAGCTTTAACCATGTTGGTCAAGCTTGGTTTTACCTCATCCCATTTACGGGTTTTTAAACCACAGTCGGGATTAACCCATAATTTTTCCGGCGGCAAAACCATCATTAATTGATGGAGCTTTTCCTCCAATTCCTCGACAGAAGGAACTCTTGGCGAGTGAATATCATACACTCCGGGACCTATTTCATTTGCATAGCCGTTGCCGGCGAAAACCTGCAGTAGCTTATTGCCGCTTCTGGAAGTTTCGATCGTGATAACATCGGCATCCATTTTTTCAATGGTATGAATAATATCATTGAAATCGCTGTAGCACATATGCGTATGGATTTGTGTTTTTATTGACGCGGAACTGACTGCTAACTTAAAGCTTCTAACAGCCCACTCCTCGTAAGCAGCAATCTTTTGTTTGCGTAACGGATAGCCTTCCTTAAAGGCGGCCTCATCCACCTGGATAATCTTGATGCCGGCATCTTGCAGGTCGGCAATCTCGTCCCTGATGGCCAGTGCTATTTGTTCACACACATCGGCGCGGCTTATATCATTGCGGACAAAGGACCAGTTAAGAATGGTGACCGGTCCGGTCAGCATCCCCTTGACCACTTTGTTTGTCCTGCTTTGGGCATAGGCTATCGTAGCAACCGTCATCGGGTTCGGTCTGCTGACATCGCCGTATATAACCGGGGGTTTGACACATCTGCTGCCGTAGCTTTGTACCCAGCCGTTTTTCGTAAATACAAAGCCGGCAAGCTGCTCACCAAAATATTCAACCATGTCGTTTCTTTCCGGCTCACCATGCACCAGTACATCCAGACCGATATCTTCCTGAAACTGGATGCATGAATCAATATAGCGATGAATACCTTCCTCATACTGTGAAGAAGAAATAACCTTATTTTTAAAATCCCGTCTTAGCTTTCGGATCTCAGCTGTTTGGGGAAAGCTGCCGATCGTCGTAGTCGGAAAAGCACCTAAACCTAACACTTTACTTTGTGCCGCGATCCGGTCAGCAAAAACCTCGTTTCTTTCGATGGGCGCCACATTGCCGATACGTTCACGGACTTTGGTGTCCACTATTTTCGGCGAATGTTGTTTTTCAGCAAAAATCCTTTGATTGCCTTCCAAAATCGCTGCTATATTTTTAGAGTAATCACCTGAAAACAACGCGGCCAATTCCGACAACTCCTGCAGTTTTTCCACCGAAAAGCTCAACCACGATTTTATATCTTGAGCAAGTTGCTTTTCCTGTTCCAAAGAATACGGAACATGCAGAAGTGAACAACTGGTAGAAATGACAATGTCTTCTTTCCTGACTTTCATCTCGATGGCTTTGAGCAATTCCAATGTCTCGCGATAGTCGTTTTTCCAAACGTTTCGTCCGTCGACGACGCCCGCAAACAGTTTTTTGTCCTTTAAAGAATCCAATGCAGTCAAGTTTTCCTTGCCATAAATAAAATCAAGGCCAATACCGTATATTGGCACATCAGCCAATGCCGATACCGCTTCTGTAGCATGGTCAAAATAGGTCATTACGATTAGCTTAAGCTTATCGTTTACAACCGCCAGTTCTTTATAGCTTGAGCACAGTAATTCGATCGCCCGCTGGTCAACATCCTTTACGGTGATCGGTTCATCGAACTGGATATAAAGCTCATCGTCAAGCTCTGCCAGCTTTTCCAGCAGCGAAACGTAGCAAGGCAAAATCTTGGGTAATAACTCCAAAGTATTCTGACTACCATCCACCCGTTTTGACAGCGTTAAAAACGTTATAGGACCAATAATATTAATCTTTGTTTTAATCCCACAGCCCTTGGCTTCTAAATATTCATTAATTATTTTAGCCTCGTTTAATGCAAACTTCATGTCACCGGAAAGTTCCGGCACAATATAGTGATAATTCGTGTTAAACCATTTGGTCATTTCCATCGCGACAGCATTTTTACTGCCGCGTGCCATAGAAAAATAACGTTCGTATTCGTCTTTAATATCTCTAAATCTTTCCGGAATTGCGTTTAACATGACTGCCGTATCCAGCATGCCATCGTATAAACTAGAATCGTTGCTGCTGATAAAAGAAATGCCTGCCTCTTTTTGCAGCAGCCAGTGTTTTTGGCGCAAATCCCGCGCGACACCGACTACCTCCTCTAAGCTGTTTTTTTGCTCCCAATACCCTTCAAGAATTTTTTTGAGTTCCCGTTGTTCCCCAATTCTCGGAAAACCCACCACATAAGTCCTTGCTCCCGTGTTCAAAATTATTCCTCCTTTTTTGTTGACGCGACAAAAAACTGGCAATTACCATGGTAATCGGACTCCGGAATGGCCATTACGACCTTCCGATACCGTAGCGCGACTGTGTCCGGTTCTCACGGCCTTCCCCATCTTGCGGCAATTGCTCGTTCGATTATTCAGCACGTTATACAATATGATCCATTTTGAAAAAGAGTCGCTGTTCGCTTAGCAGCGTTTGTAAAAAAAATTACCCATATAGGATGCTCCTTGCTGTACAATTTTTTGTCAGTATAGCATAGGAAAGACCATATAGGGTAATACATAAATTTTATATTAATATATAGTTTTTAACTATAACCTATTCTTGCAATGGAAGACCATATTCTTGTATTACCGCCTTCAATTCATTTAAATAAGCATTTGCCAGCTTACTTAGTTGTATCTGATGGTTGGAAATCCAGCCAACCTGAATACGATCATCGACTTTTAGTGGTACAGATATAATATGGTCGCCGTTTAAATCTGCGCTGACAATTCCAGTGGATATGGTATAACCATTCAAGCCAATTAAAAGATTGAACAGGGTTGCCCGATCGCTGACATAGATGTTCTTCTTATGAAATACCGTGCTTAAAATTTCTTCTGAAAAATAGAAAGAGTTGAATTCGCCCTGCTCAAAGGACAAGTAAGGATACTCCTCGAGATCCTCCAAGGTTACAAATTCCCGCCCGGCAAGTGGGTTTTGCGTGCTTATAAAAATATGCGGCTTCGCAGTAAACAACGGGTGAAAATCAAGACGATTTTCACGCAGCAGCTTTTCTATAACCCTTTGGTTAAAGGGGTTTATATACATGATGCCAATTTCACTGCGCAGATTCTTGACATCTTCAATAATTTCATACGTCCGTGTTTCCCGAAGAGTAAATTCATACTCATCCGCACCGCTTTGCTTGATAAGGTTTACAAAGGCATTAACTGCAAAAGCATAATGCTGAGTAGAAATAGAGCAAAGTTGCCTTGAAGGTTTTTTGTTCAAGTACCGCTGTTCCAAAAGTCCTACCTGCTCGACAACCTGCCGGGCATAACCGAGGAATTCGGCGCCGTCCCGGGAAAGCGTGATTCCTTTCGGGGTTCGGATAAATAGTTCTATGCCGATTTCGGTTTCAAGCTCCTTAACAGCGTTTGAAAGAGTGGGTTGCGTAACATACAGCCTTTTTGCAGCCTCATTGATAGACCCGCAATTGGTTATCTCGATGATATATTTTAATTGTTTCAATTTCATAAGCTTCTCCAACTTCCAATGAAATCCATTTCAACGATGTTACCTTTGCATAAATCAGTCCGGTTCTGACTGCGAAAAAACCCACTTAAATATGTTCGTTAATGACCTGAATCAAGTCTTCCCCCGTAAAATCACAGAGTAAAATCTGCTTGTTAAAATATTTTTCCAAGTCAACAGCAGTAACATCATCCAGCATGATATTTTCGTCACTCTTAAACATATTCTTAGGCATTATTATATAATCGAAAACACTCTGCGGCTGGATATGTTTCATAATATCCTGTCCGGTCAGCAGGCCGGCCACCGTAATTGTCGGACCAAAAAAATCATTTATAACTTTATGAACATTTATTTTGATGCTGTTATTTTTTTTCTCAATAGCCTGCGCAGCCCATACTATTTCTTTGTAGGCGGAAACACCTGTAATCAAACTGAATGATCCTTTTCCTTTTCTGTTAAGCTTTTTGAGATTTTTTGTAATGCTATCTCTAAAAAATCGGATCATTCCGATACCATCTTCAATTTGCTCAAAATCTCCGTAAAATTCGGTATCCGGAATTTCAGTCCCAGAAAGCACATAGAATTCATCAGCCAATCTGATAAAGGGTGTTCCAATTTTCCTCAATGCCTTTTTCTGAAACGGACTTATCCTGTCAAGTTCTGCTTTAGCACGATGAGCATCATATAAGGTTATATCTTTTAGATTTTTCCTAAACTTAGTAACCCCAACCGGTACTGCCGCAACATTTTCAATCGACGGATATAGTTTATATAGGTCATTTACTGTTTTTATTAATTCTTCCCCATTATTATAGCCAGGACACAATACGATTTGACAATTCATGCGGATACCGGCAGCGGCTAATTTCTCCAGTCTTTCATAAATATTTCCGGCAAATCTGTTATTAAGCATCTTTTTTCTAAGCTCAGCATTGGTTGTGTGTACCGAAACATTGATAGGACTGATTCTGTATCGAATAATTCTTTCGAAATCATCATCGGTCATATTTGTTAAGGTCACAAAATTGCCTTGAAGAAAAGACAATCTTGAATCATCATCTTTAAAATACAGCGTTTTTCGCATTCCTGGCGGCAACTGGTCAATAAAACAAAAAAGGCAATTATTATGACAGCGTCGAGCTTGATCGATGATGCCATTTTCAAACTCAAGGCCTAAATCCTCTTGATAATCCTTTTCAACTTCAAGAGTCCAAATCTCTCCATTTTTCTTTTCTATTTCAACCTCTATGTAATCATCTGCCATTAAAAACTTATAGTCTATGATATCTTTAATCTCTGTGCCATTTATACTGATCAGGCTATCTCCGACTTCGACCTCTAATTCTTCGGCAATACTGCATTTTATTATCTTTGATATTTTAGTGTTCATTTTTCCATTCCTTTTGAATATATACTTAAACCCACAGCGGCCACCTCATATGATCGCCACGGTGTGACGTTTAGTATACATGTATATATTTGGACATAAAAAAACGGCCAATTAGCCGGGAAGGACAGATTAATTACGCAAATCCCATTCCTGTCATCGCGATCAATAGGCGATGACAACTAGCCAGTTTTCCTAGCTATATAAAGCATCGATGCCAAACCTTCCAAAGCTTTCTCTCCACTAGCATAAACTTAGAGTTACTTTTGGATCACACAAAGTAGCTATCCTAAACATTCGCACTTATTATTACAATACCTGCCACCGATTTTCTTGTCAAGAAATCCTATTAATTCTCTGTTAAATATCTCGGGTCTTTGACAGTTGAATAAAGAAAAATTGCCCAAAAGCCTTGATATAGGCTTATTTTTTTGTCTTTTTCTCTTTTGTTTGTATCGCACCTTATCGCACTGTGTTATAATATAAGAAAAGGAG